>JAEZAS010000383.1 GCA_023430365.1 Planctomycetota bacterium | reverse complement strand
AACTGCCGCCAATGGCGCTCGTCGACGAATCGTCGGACGAGATCACGAAGCTGGGCGACGCTCGTTGCGTCGTCGCCCGGAGAAGAAGATGCGTGGCTCATGCCCGCATCTTAGCGAATTCAAGCGCTCGGCCGACGAGTCTTCAGCGTCAGCATTTGGTTGGGGAGCACGCAATCGGGCATCCTCCGACCAACGCTGCCGCTGAGCGCGCGTGCGAAATCGACACGCTGCACGCGACCAAAGAGCTGCAACGCAGGCGTTCCCGCCGCCGATGGGGCGGGCGCCTTAGCAAGGTTCTTCTTCGGCGACATCGTCATTCAGTAGCGGCCAGCCACCGATTACCGGCGGATAGTCGAGGTGCGAACCGGCGTCGTCCAATTCGTCATCAAGGACCGAATCGTCGTCCGACCAGTTGCCATCGACCGCCGAGTAGCAGTTGCTGCCGTCCCTTGGGTTCCGCGACTCAGAGATGTCCGCTTCGTCCTCATGCCCTTCCAGTTGGGCCATCAGCGCTGCGATGTAGGGGTCGGCCCACGGCAGAAGGTCACGGCAGCACCCATCCGTCATCCGAGACGACGGAGTGTATTTGGGTACTTCCACGACCTGGCAGCGAATACGGCCCATACGCATGCGGAATCTCCTTAACCAGCACCAAGCTGTTCCATCTCAGTGCGGCCTTAACCAGGGCACACGACCGATGATCGATACAAGGCTCAGTCTTACGGAACCACCTAAGGGCAAGTCTGATGCCAACCGCTTCCACCCGCGTCAGCTGCGGAGCGAACAAGGGCGGGCAATCACCGCTAATTCACGGACTTCGTTACCCTCAGGCAGGTTCGCGGTCCGTTGCTCAAACCTAGAACAAATTGTTACTTTCTGCTTTCGCCGCCCCGGATTTTGTAAAGTCTTCCGCCGCTGATCGTCTGACCTGGGTCGACGGACAACCAACTGACCCGTCAGCTACCGCTCGCGTGCCAGCATCTCTAAAGGACCTCAAAACTCATGACTCCAGCCGAACGCATGCAGCAAATCGACACGCAGCTGGCCCACGTGTGGATGGTCCGGACCTTCCTTAAACACAGCGAAGAAGCCCAGGAAGACGACGAAGTCGCCGAAGTCCACCGGGAGCTTTACGACTACATGCTGGCCCTCGGAGCCCCCCTGAACGCAGGTGACGCGGACGACTACCTTCGCCTCGCCCGGAAGAAATTCGCCAAGCTAAAGCGGGCCACGGAACTCTTCTTGGAGATCCAACCCGAGGTCAGCTCCCACACCAATTTCCGCATGGCGGCCGTCTCACTGCGGGAAGCCGTGGGACAAATCGAGCTCCTCCTCACCGCCGGTTAACAACCTTTAGCTCTGCAACCACCGCTCGACACCCTCCTGTTCACGCTTTGCCCACTGCAGCAAAACAACGCGTCGAAATACAACAGCTAGCTCGCAGCGCCAAACCGCACTAAGTGACACCCTGGCAATACTTTGCCCATTGCACGGGCAATTTTCATACAACACTTGCGCGAGGGCGCCACGCCACTCGTCTGCCCTGTTCAACCGGCCGGAGTCGCGGTCGCACCCGGTGCGGTTTCACAATAGCTAGCGCAACCACGCTCTTGGCTGTAAGTGCTATCCAGCTCAGCAGTTGCCGGATTGGGTCGGCGAAAGTTCACAACCCCTGTGCGCGGTTTCACAACACTTCCGGCAGCCCCGTTCAAACCCAATTGCCAAAGATCGCCCCCATCGCCCGCTCCTTTGCGGCGGTGGGATGCGACGCCCCCATTCGAGTGCGCGGTTTCCAAGTGCGCAGCGTCGAACGCCCTCTGTATCACCCATGCGACACAGGGCAGGTGCCCCGCCAGTATCCGCGAATTATACACGAGTCACTAAACACACCTTAGCCGAAGACTCGCCCCAGCCGTTTCTGCCCCACCTAAAGCCCCTTCGGATCGCGACTTTGAATCGGGGTATTCGCACGAAATTGTTGCGGCTCCGTGCCGATCCGATATACTGAACCGCCTGCCCTCCCGGTCGCTGCCGACCGCTTGTGCCGCCGCTGACTCTCTTGGATTCAGGCCGACGAATGACCTCTCTCTGCTCCTTCGTTCGTTGTGGTTTCGCCTTTGCCCTTAGCCTGCCGATGCTCCTGGCGTCGTCGGCTGCCTTGGGCCAGCACGATAGCGACACCGAAGTCCGTCCCACGACCTACGCCGACATCGTCCTGGCCGACAAACCGGTCGCATACTGGCGATTCGACGGCAAAGAAGTCGTCAGCGAGACCTCCACCGACGTTCTGAAGGCTGCCACACCCCAGGGTGAGGTGAAACTGGCGCAGCCCGGTCCCCAGCCGGAGGTTTTCCCGCTCTTCACCGCGGACAACCGAGCCCTCCAGCTCAACGGCAAGGGGGTGCTGAAGATCGCTGACCCGGGCGACAAGAGCATCCTCGACTTCGACAACGGCGACGCCATCACGCTCGAAGCCTGGGTCGAGGTGACAAAGCTCGGCTCCGGCGAACAGAAGTACGTCTTCGGCAAGGGACGCACCGGAAACACCGGCTTCAGTTCCAATAACCAGAATTTTGCTCTCCGCGTCGCCGGCGACAACGGCCAGGCCCGCGTCAGCTTCCTGTTCCGGAGCAAGACCAACCCCTCCGGCGGCGACGACAACTGGCATCGCTGGACCTCGGTTGAGGGTTTTGGTGTCGGCGACGGCTGGCATCACATCGCCGTCACCTACAACTTCGGCCGCCAGGACACGATCCGCGGCTACATTGACGGCGTGGAAGTGAAGGGGAAGTGGGACTACGGCGGCCCGACGAACGAGCACCCAATCGTCGACAACGACGAGCTGTGGATCGGTTCGGCCTCCAAGGTGAACCCGGGCAACACGTTCGTCGGCAGCATCGACGAAGTCGCCATCTACCGTAGCGCCCTCCCGGCCGAGCGCATCGCCGCCCGCTGGCGCAAGATTCAGCCGAAGCCGTACATCACCAACGTGGAACTGCCGAAGGACGGCATCCTCGTCGAGATTTTTGAGGGCATCCCCGACAAGACGAGTTGGAACTTCGTGCCGCCCACGCCGAGCGACCGCTACGTCGAATCGCGATTTGCCTGGATCGAACTGCCCAAGAAATACAACGAGCGCGGCGTGCAGGCCGACCGGAGCAGTCCGCACGTCGTCTGGGCGACGACCGAAATGGAGTTCCCCGAAGGAACTCAGCGGCTGCTTCTCCGCACCCGCACCGCCGCCCGGCTTTACATCGACGACAAACTCGTCGCCGAAAACCCGTTCTCTCCCTCCCGCGGCGATGGTCATAACGACTGGGAGCCCGTCGTCAGCAATGTGTCGCCCAACATCCGCCCGCTCCAGCCGGGCGACCTCGAAAAGGTGATCGATCACAAGTTCACCGCCGGCAAGCACCGGATCAAGCTCGAGTTCTTCGCTGGCGGCCGCAAGCGTCGGCCGGAAGTGGGCGAAACGAGCATCTCGCTCGCCCCGGAAGGGAGCGACAAGTTCGTGGTCCTGGGGCACGCGAAGGGCTTTCCGCTCACGGATGACGGTTGGCTTGCCTGGGAGGACAATCGCCGCCAGGAACTGGTGAAAATCAATCAGCAGCGGCGCCTGGAAGCGAGTCGCGAGTTCGCGAAGTACTGGGAGAAGCGCCACGAGCATGCGGCCGACTTCGTTCGGGCCCAGCCGGCGCCTGTGAGCAGCATGGATGAAGCAATCGACGCCAAGCTCGCCAAGGCGAAGGTCGAGCGGGAGCCGCTCGTCGACGATGCCGGCTTCGTCCGCCGGATCTATCTCGACACGATCGGCGTCGCTCCGACCGAAGCGCAAATCAATAAGTTCCTCGCGGACGAACGTCCCGATCGCCGCGCTCGACTCATCGACGAGTTGCTCGAGCATCCCGGTTGGGCTGACAACTGGGTCGGCTACTGGCAGGACGTGCTCGCCGAGAACCCAAACGTCATCAACCCGACGCTCAACAACACCGGCCCGTTCCGCTGGTGGATCCACGAATCGTTTCTCGACAACAAGCCCTTCGACCGCTTCGTCACCGAACTGGTGATGATGGAAGGCAGCCTGCTATACGGCGGACCGGCCGGCTTCGCGATGGCCAGCCAGAACGACGCTCCGATGGCGGCCAAGTCGCACATCCTAGGAGAAGCGTTCCTTGGCGTCGAGATGAAGTGTGCCCGCTGCCACGATGCTCCGTTCCATCCGTTCGGTCAGGAGCAGCTCTTCAACATGGCGGCCCTGCTCAATCGCGGCCCCACGACGCTTCCCAAGACGAGCACGATTCCCGGCGGCGCCGCTTCGCTGAAGTCGTCGCTTGTGAAGATCTCGCTCGAACCGGGCGCGAAGATCGCTCCCCGTTGGCCGTTCCCCGAACTGTCGGATGGCGATTTGCCCAAGCACTTGATCCTCAAGGCGGGCGATCAGCGTGAGGAGCTCGCGCTCCGCATGACGCTGCCGCAGAACGAGCGTTTCGCACACGTGATTGTCAATCGTCTCTGGCACCGCTACCTCGGCCGCGGCATCGTCGAACCGGTCGACGATTGGGAGCAGGGGACGCCCTCGCATCCCGAGTTGCTCGAATTCCTCGGCCGGGAGTTTGTGGCCAACGGCTATGACCTGAAGCACGTCGCCCGGCTGATCTTCAACTCGGCGACTTACCAGGCTCAGCCGGCGAGCGACGCGATCAAGGCTCGTGAGTTTGCTGGTCCGACGCGCCGCCGCCTGTCGGCAGAGCAGGTGCTCGACACAATGTTCCACGCCGCCGGCAAGCCGTTCAACGTCGAAGAACTGAACATCGACGTGCATAACGCCCGCGCCGAAACGAGTTCACTCAACCTAGGCCTGCCGACGCGGGCCTGGCAGTTCACCTCGCTCTCGAACGAACGCGATCGGCCCAGCCTTTCGCTCCCCGCGGCGCAGAACATGATGAACGTCCTCGAAGCGTTTGGCTGGCGAGCTTCGCGGCAGGACCCGCTCACCGTGCGTGAAACGGACCCGACCGTCGTGCAGCCGGCGATCCTGGCCAACGGCGTGGCGGCGAAGCGGATCACGCAGTTCTCCGAGGACAGCTACTTCACGGCCCTGGCCCTCAAGGACCAGCCGCTCGATCAATTCATCGACGGCATCTATCTCCGCATGCTCAGCCGCAAACCGACGGCCGAGGAGCGGCAGACAATGACCGAGCTGCTCTCGGCCGGTTATGACACTCGTCGCACTGGCGCGGCCCCCGGCCCCAAACCGGTTCGCCCGCCCCGCGATGGAGTTTCATGGTCGAACCACCTAAAGCCGATCACTACGGAAATCAAAGTGAACTTCCAGAAGAAGATCGAGCCCGGCGACCCGCCGACGACCCAGCTCACCGCCGACTGGCGCGAGCGGGCCGAAGACGCAGTCTGGGCCCTGCTGAATTCACCGGAGTTTGTGTTCATTCCGTAGCATTCCTCGTAACGACGCTCTGCGTCGTTACGCACCACCGGACGCTCTGCGTCCGCCGCTCGACGCAGAGTTTCGAACCCCGCGTTCCCACCCAGCGCGTGGGGACGAGCACCA
>JAEZAS010000313.1 GCA_023430365.1 Planctomycetota bacterium | reverse complement strand
ACGTACTCGACGCCACTTCTCGAAAATCACCCGGTCCCAAGCACCGGGAAACTCAATTTTCCCGCTCGCCAAGTCCCTGTTTCTTCGCTAGCACCCGGTGCCCCGCCTCCAAAACCTCCAAAATCTTCTCAGCGTCGTAAACGCAGCCTCCCCAAGTCCCCCCACCGACTCTCTGCAGGGCAGCCCGCAGCCGCGTGTCGTCGGGCAACTGCGAATCGGGCCGCAAACCGGGGTGTGGCGGACGCTCCGCGAGAATTTTGGCTCCCACCTCCGGCTCAAACGACCGCCGGCCGTCACCGATGAAGTCGACCGAGCCGACCAGCTCGTTGCGATCGACCAGAATGCGGATGACGTCGCCGTCTCGCAGTTTACCGATCGGCCCCCCGGCGAGCGCTTCGGGTCCGACGTGCCCAATGCACGCTCCGGTGCTCACTCCCGAGAACCGGGCATCGGTCACCACGGCCACTTCGCGCCCCCATTTGATGAATTTCAGCGCCGACGTGATCTGATAGGTCTCTTCCATCCCCGACCCCATCGGTCCGCGTCCCGCCAGCACGAGCACGTCCCCTGGTTTGATCGGGTTGCCGATTTGACCCTTGATCGCCGCGATTGCGTCTCGCTCGGTCGTAAAGACTCGCGCCCTGCCGACCTTGCGATAGACGCCGTCGGCATCGACCACGGCCGGATCAATCGCCGTTGCCTTGATGACCGACCCTTCCGGGCACACGTTGCCGACGGGAAAGCAAACCGTGCTGGTCAGGCCACGCTGCTTCGCTGCCGCGGGCGGAATGATCACATCGTCCGGATCGACGCCGTCGCGCTCGCGGAGCAATTGGCGCAGCTTCGCCCGGCGTTCCGACTTCTCCCACCACTCAAGCATCTCGCCGAGCGGTTGGCCGGTGATCGTCAAGGCATTGAGTCGCAGTTTGCCGAGCTCGCGCAGGTGGAGCATCACCTCGGGGACTCCGCCGGCGAGGAAGAACCGCACCGTCGGATGATTCACCGGACCATTGGGCAGCACGGAGACGAACCGCGGCACCTGCCGATTGATCTCGCTCCAGTCCTGAATCGTCGGCCGCCGCAGTCCCGCGGCAAAGGCGACGGCTGGCACATGCAGCAACAGATTGGTCGATCCGCCGCAGGCCGCGTGCACGACCATACTGTTGTAGATGCTGTCGTCCGTGAGGATATCCCGCAGCTTCAAACCTCGCGCCGCCAGATGATGCACCGCGCGAGCGCCGCGTGTCGCCAGATCGCGCCAGATCGGCTGACCACTCGGCGCCAGCGCCGAGTGGGGCAGACAAAGCCCCATCGCTTCGGCCACCACTTGGGCCGTGGCCGCCGTGCCGAGGAACTGGCACCCACCTCCCGGCGAAGCGCACGCCGCGCAACCGGCAATCGACGCCTCGTCGAGCGTGATTTCGCCATGCGCATAGCGGGCGCCGATCGTCTGCACCTTCGCCGTGTCTTCCCCTTTTTCCGGCGGCAGCGTCACACCGCCCGGCACGATGATCGACGGAATGTCGGTCAATCCTGCCAGAGCGATCATCATCGCCGGCAGCCCCTTGTCGCACGTGGCCACCCCGACGATCCCCGCTCGATGCGGCAGCGACCGAGCCAGGCGGCGAAACACGATCGCGGCGTCGTTGCGATACGGCAGGCTGTCGAACATCCCCGTCGTTCCCTGCGAACGGCCGTCGCAAGGATCGCTGCAAAACGCGGCAAACGGCACGCAGCCCGCCGCCTTGAACTCCTGAGCCGCCGCCTGCACGAGCAGGCCGACCTCCCAATGCCCGGTGTGAAAACCTAGCGCGATCGGCGATCCGTCCGGCGCCCGCACGCCCCCCTGCGTGCTCAAGATCAGGTACTGCGGCCCCAGCAGGTCCTCCGGCTTCCAGCCCATGCCGGCGCTCTGCGTGAGTCCGAACAAATCGCCGCTCGACCAGTTCCGCAGCATGTCGTCGGTCAGCGGCAACTGCCCCGCCGGCCCACGGGCGGCTGTGGTGATCTCATAGATCGAAGGATCGCTCGACTCGAGCAGCGATTGCGGACGTGGCTGAGCGGACGAAGCGGCGGACATGCGTCGATCCCGACGAAGACAAAGGAGGAAACCGTTGATGATACCGCAAAACGACCACCCCGGCTCAAAACCGTCACACACGCCCTACATCCACCCACCCACAGCCGGAGCGTAACACGCTCCGGAGAACGACCGAGCGATCACGTTATCCTCAAAGGGACACTGCGGGGCCTCCCAGGTTGAGTCTGGACGGCGGAAGTGCGACAGCAGCCCTCTAAGACGCGCCCCGGTCACGCGACCAGAGCCGAAAGCCTGCCGCCAGGAGCACAGGGATCGCGATCGACACCGCCAGGGCCAGCGGCAGCCAGTGGAACCGGTTCGCCACTTCGCCGAACGCAGCGTATGCGAGCGCGAGCCCCAAGTTGCTCAGAAGCATCGGCGGCAGGAACCTCCGCCAGGTCAGGCCGTGCATCCCCATGATCAGGACGGTCGCCTCCGCCAGCACCGGCACTCCACGGCCAACCACCAGCAACGTCGGCCCATAGGCGTCGACCAGGCGATTCGTCTGCTCCAGATCGTCCGGCCGAGTCAGCCAGGCAACCAGCCTCTGCCCCCAACGCCGCGCCAGCGCAAAACCAATCGCCGCTCCCAAGCTCATTCCGACCCAGGCGGCAAGCGTCCCGCCCGTCACCCCGAGTTTGTAGCCTGCCAGCGTCGCCACAACGCTGCTTGGCACCGGCAAAAAGACGTCCGTGGCCAGCAGACCGATCACGACGCTCGCAATCACCAACCCGGATCGCGGCTGACTCTGCCATTCGTTCCACCAGGCTTCGATCTGTGTCCCAAACAGCACGAACGGGATGATCGGCACGAGCAAAACGGCGATCATCGGCAACATCGGCCGGAGCAGGGCACGCATGGAGGGCAAGGGAGGAGTTGTCAGTTATCAGATTTCAGTGATCGGTGGGAGTAGACAGTAGACAGTTCACAGGAAACGGTGGGAAGTCATCGAAGCGGCAGCCGGTCGCGCCCTCCTTCCCCTGAACTCCGACCTCTACGCCCTGCTCTCGATCCTCTTTTTGCGGTTACCTGCACTCCCTGCGGCCCGGCACTCCCTATAATAGCGAGCGTGAATACCGAACGTTGGCTTCAGTTTCATACGGCCGCCCTGGCCATCATGGGCGCCTGGTTCCTCGGCTGGGGACAGGAGAGCGTAGCCCTGCCTTCGGCCTTGACCGTGGCCGCCCTGGCGTCGTTATTGCCGCTGCGATACTCGCGGTATTTGCGGATGAATCGCCTGGTCGCCAACATCGGCGCCCTGATGGCGGTCGCCTGGTCGCTCCGCGACTTTCTCCACCGCGGCAGCGAAGGCCAGTTGCTGGCCGTCGCCGACATGCTGATCTATTTGCAGATCGTGCTCCTCTTTCAGGAGCGGAGCAACCGCGTCTACTGGCAGTTGCTCGTCCTGAGTGTCTTGCAGGTGGTGGTGGCGGCGGCGCTGAACCTGGGGCCACAATTCGCGCTGCTGCTGGCCGTCTACATGGCCGTGGCCATCTCGACGCTGGTCCTCCTTTGCTATCACGGCGAGCAACTGAAGCCTTCTCCGGTCCCCTCGCCTTCGCCTTCTCCAGAGGGTGCGCCGACCGCCTGGCAACGCCTGCTGGCAGCACCCGAAGTGGTCGTCCCTGCCGAGGTCCTGGCTGGGGTGACCGCGACGCGTCGGTTGCTCTTTCGCCAGGTCGGGCTGCTGACCGGAGCCACCTTCCTGTTTACGGTCGTCTTTTTCTACGCGACGCCCCGCCTGGGCGACGGCGCCTGGGTCGGTTCGCGTCACGGCGGCCTCGCCCAGACCGGGTTTTCCACCGACATGGTCCTGGAAGATTCCGGTACCGTGCAGCAGAGCAATGCGCTGGTGATGCGGGTGCGGTTTACGCGACTGATCGACCGCCGCCACTACTCGCTGCTCGACGAGCCGTACTTTCATGGTGTGGTTCTGACCGACTACAAGACCTCGCCCAAGGGTTCTCGCTGGACGGCGCCACTGGGCGGTGGCCGGCGCATGGAGCGCAGGTCGCAGCACGTGAACCATCCATCCTCGGCGCTTGCCCTGGTTCGCCAGGACATTGCCCTTGAGAACGCCAGCTCACCGGTTCTGTTCGCCGTCTATCCCATTCATCGCCTCGCTGACACGCCGGAGGACTTGCTCGTCCTGAACGTAGCGGGCCGGTTGGTGCGCGTCGTGAACGACGACTACGCCAACCAGCGTGAGTATCGCTACGCCGTGGGCACAATGGCGTTTCGCGACGGCCGCCAACTGCGGGCAACGCCCCACGTGAACAGCCTCCGCAATGAACGCGATCGGGTGGTGCTATCGGACGAACTGACCTCGCTCACCGAGTTCGACGCCGAACAGTTTCCGGTGGCGGCGCGGCTGGCCGAACAGATCCTGACCGAGGAAAATCTGCTCGACGCTCCGCGTCTCGACCAGATCCTCGCTCTCCAACGCCATTTTCACCGCCCAGGGCTCTACGCCTATTCCTTGGATCTGAACGTCAAACGCGATCCACAACTCGATCCGCTCGAAGATTTCCTGGCCAACCATCGCACCGGCCATTGCGAGTACTTCGCTTCCGCCCTGGCCTTGATGCTTCGCAGCCGCGGCATTCCCTCGCGGATTGTGACCGGCTATCGCGGCGGCGAATTCAATTCCCTCGGCAGCTACTTCCAGGTTCGCCAGAAACACGCACACGCCTGGGTCGAGGCCTACCTCAGCGCCGAGGACACTCCCGCGGACGAAATCGCCGGTCTGCCCAGCCCCGGCGGCAGTTGGTACCGGCTCGATGCGACTCCGGTCGCTCGCAGCGCATCGGGCGCACAGTCGACTCCTTCGCTGGGAACGCGTGTGGGCGACGCCTTCGACTATGTCGATCTCCTGTGGCGCGACTACGTCCTGGGGCTGAACTCGTCGCGACAAAAGGACGCCTTCTACGACCCGCTCACCAACCGTACGGCGGGATCGTTGCCGAGTTGGATGGAAGTCGACCGCGTGCAGTCGCTCGCGCGCAAGTGGAAAGGGGACGAACCGGGGCGAGCGTCGATCGAGCGAAACTCGCGGAGCCCCTGGGGACTGGCGGTATCGGGCGGCGTCTGCGTGCTGATCGTGGTGGCCATGGGGCGCGGCATTCACCAGTTTATCCGCAAAGGACACTGGCTCGGCTGGCGATTCCTCGGTCGTACGCAGCAGGAACGTAGACCGCAGGTTGAGTTCTACCGGCGGCTAGAACAGCTTCTCGCCCGCTTGAACCTGCGGCGCCGTCCAGGACAAACGCCTCTCGAGTTCGCCCGCCATGCGGCTGACTCTCTCCGTCTTCTCGTCCGCCAAACGCCGTCCGTCGCTGACGACGCCGACCTACCGTCGTTGCCGGCGCGGATCGTGGCTGCCTATTACCAGGTCCGCTATGGCGGCGCCCGACTCGACGCCCAAGAGGCGGCGGCCATCGAACATTCGCTGGCCCTGCTGGTGGAAGCGACCAGCCAGCGGGAGAGAGTGCATAGTTGACAGTTTACAGTAGACAGTTCTTGAGGCTGCGGTTTTGGTTCCCCCTCGCCAATCGAGGCGCGACGATCCGCAAACAAACAAGAAAACGAAAAAGGCCGGCCGAGCTTGTGAGCTCGACCGGCCATTTCTGTTCGTACTGTCTACTGTTTACTCAGACCGAAATCTGATCACTGACAACCGACAGCTCACTTAGAAATTCGCTCCCACACCCGTATCGACGTTGCCCACCATGTGGAAGTGGTTGTGGTCGATGTAGATCACCTCTTGGGAGTCTTCGTCCACCAGCGTGTGTGGCACCGGCCAGCCGACTCGGGTGATCTCGGTGTAGTAGATCGTGCACTTGTAGTGAGCGTGGTGGAGCTGCACCGGGCCGAGCAGCGGAACCACTCGCGGCGGATCGACGTAGTCGGCGATCTTCTCCTTCACGATGCGGACATTGTTCCGCTGGCGTTCGTGCAGGAACGGCAGGCCGCCCTGAATCGGGTTGGCCTTCTCCCAGGCGCGGATCACTTCGTCGTCGCTCGGCGGATCCAGAGCCACGGCCGGGCCACCCGGCACGAGCGGTCCGAGAATCGGAGCCCGCTCATAGCGCTCGTGGTTCCAGAACTCGTCTTCCTTCTTCTTTTGGAAGTACGGGCTGACCGGAATCGGAATCCCCAACAGGCCCAGGTCGGAACCGACGGTAATGCCGACGCACCCAGTTTGAGAAACAGCGAGGGACGCCATGATAAGGCCCATCGCCGCTAGAACCATCCTCTGAGACATGACTGTTCCTCGATGTTGCTGCCGGCGGTAGTCCCGGCCGAGGGTGCTTTGCAACCGCTTGAGGCTTCGTGCTTCAAACGGCCGCGGGCGGTGCCCGTCGTTTATCCAGGTGTATTTATCGTGTTAACTTGGATCGAACTTGCGGATTTTTCTGGTCATAACGAAAAATCCGGCCACACTTCATCGACCAGCCTCACCTGGCAACTTGAACGGAGCCCGCCAGAAGGGGGCTCCATGCACTCGGCAGGCGCTCCGCAAGCTCTTCGAGCGCAACAAAAAACCTCCGCAAAGCTTTCGCCCTGCGGAGGTTTCATGCGTCACGCTACGTGCGGGGTACGTGAGTCCGGCTGGGGCGCCGGTTGATTTGAACTCTGTGGTTCAGGCTGGCAGTGCTATCACGCTTTCTCTGCGGCACAGGCTTCTCGCCTGTGCGTTTGGTTTGCGGATAGCGACGGCCGGCTTACCACTTCCGCGACCAGTGGCGGCGATCCTTGAAGTCGAGCTGCCACCAACCGTCGTCCCATTCCAGGGTGACCTTACGCCATCCCAGCGGGACTTGCGGATAGGGGTAGAACGGGCCGATGTAGGGCCACGCGGTGGGCGAGTACTGCTTCGGGTAGGTCACCGCAGCGTAGTTCGGCGAAGCCGCGTAGGTCGGCCAGGCGTAGCCCGGCAGGTTCGGATGGTCGTAGCGGGCCGGAGCGACGCCAACGCCGCTTCCCGGAGCGTACATCGGAACCGGAGCACCACCGCCGATGCCAGCGGCGCCAGCCATGGCCGGATCGCAGTTCGGATCGATGCTGCGAGCCTGCGAGTAAGCCAGCGGAACCTGCGTTGCATGGGCAGGATAGTTCGAGGCGGCAGGACGCAGCGGCTGAGGAGCCATCTGCGGAGCAGCCATGATCGGAGTCGCGACCGGCTTCGCGGCGACGCCGCTGCCAATCGGAGCATTGCCCAGCATCGAAGTCACCGGGCGAGCCTGCGGAGCGCCTTCAGCCGAAGCCTGACGCATTTCCGAGGTATCGCGACCAGCCGACAACTGAGCGACCGGCTTGTCGGTCACTTCCAGGTCGTTGACGACCTGTTTGACGCCAGCCACGCGGCGGGCGATATCGAGCGCCCGAGCCTGATGCTCCGGCGAGGCGACCCGGCCGGACATCCAGACGGTGCCTTCTTCCACTTGCAGATCGATGCTGAAGCCCTTGAGATTGCCGCTGCTTTTCTCGGCTTGGAGCTTCTCAACAATGACGCGAGCGATCTCTTGATCGTCGCCCATCGCCAGCGCTGGGCCGAGCATCGTGCAGGCACAGACCGCTAGCCTGAAAACGTAACGTCGCATGGATTCCCCCCTCCTGGAGTTTTAATTCCGTCATCTTGCGAGCGGGTTTCCGCGGCAGCCCCGCCTCAAGGAGTCTTGAGGAGCAGCTTGCAGCAGGTGCCGAAAGCGGCGCGTGGAAAACTAAGAAACCCGGCAAGTCAGATTCGGAAGTGCAGGTAGAAGGTCCGACGTCGTATGCCGCCAATCATGGCATAGCCCCCGCTGTTCGCCTGAGCGTCTCCTGCGAACACGTCGTCGGGTACATCTACCCGCAATAGATTGTCGGCGACCGGTCGTGCCGAAAGGTAGGTTTTTTTCGATTTTGCCAGTGCTTCGGATGGCAAGAAATGCCCTGAAAACGCGGAAAAAACGGCTCTCGCGTTAAGCTGTAACGGTTAACCAGACCCTGCGGCCGGAGCGTTGGCGGCAGTTCTCAGAACGCTGCGTAATCGAGCCCGCGCAAGATCGCGGGCGGGAGGAGAGAAGAGTCGCGCAGGAATCACCCGAACTCAGAAACCGGTCGCCGGCAGTTGCCCCTTGAAGTCGAGCGTGGCGCCGACGGCCATCAGCGAGAAGGTCACGCCGCAATAAATCCAGCATTCGCTGCGGCAGCCGATTGCTAGCATCGTTGCGACAGCGACGCATGCAAGACAACCAAAGAAACAGCTTCGGCAAACCGACTGACTCCAACCGCCTTGCGGCAGCCGGGCGAGGACCACGCTGGCCAGACCAACGAATTGCAAAACCCAAATGCCCCACGACGACAGGGGCTCGACAAGGTCGAACATCGCACCAGCGCTCCTGAATCCATTCAGTCGGTTCGTCGCCTCCATGATGGTGCGACGGCCCATGTTATGGGCTCAATCCTTGAGCCCTGTAAAGGCCAGTCGCGAGAGCGAGTATCGTGCCAGAATGTTTGACGCTCAGGAAACTTGAGCAGAATTGCCGAAATGGCCGCGATTTTTCGCGATTTGTTGTCGGGCTCCGTCGCTAGCTCCGTCAGAAGAGCGGCCATTCTTACAATGATGCGCGACGATGCGTTGTAATTTCTACAAGCAAGGCCCAAGGCGGCCGGCTTATGCGCTCGCTGTCTTGAGCGTGCATTCAAACCCTACTCGCGCAAAAAAAGCGTCGCCTGAAAACAGGCGACGCTCATTGCGTTCATCGTAGGGTGAAGTCGCAGGATGGCCTTAGCGGCGATTCGCCGATCGCGGCTCGCGACCGCCTTCTTGCGGCAGGATCTTGCGGATCTCGGTGTCGAGCTCGCTTGCATGGATGTTGCGATTCACCACGCGCCCCTTCGAGTCGACGAGGATCATGGTTGGCAGCGTGAGGATGCCCATCTCGTTCGCCAGGCGGCTTTCGAGGCCGCCCGCTTCGTAGACCTGCGGCCACGAAAGCGGTTTCGACTTGAGAAACGCCGCGACGTCGGCGACGTCGTTATCCAGGTTCACGCCGATCGGCATGAACCCGCGCGAGCCATACTTCGCGTACAGATCCTTGATGAGCTGCATGTCCTGTTTGCACGGCTCGCACCAGGTGGCCCAGTAGTGCACGAGCACGACCCGCCCATCGAGATTGGCGAGGCTCACTGGCCGGCCATCGACGGCCTTGCCGGTCAGCGTCATCGGCTTGCCGACCGATTCCAGGCGGCGTTTGGCTCCGGCCGCTTTCTTGGCAATGTCGGTGTCGCCGTAGTTCGACACGATCTTGCCGAACCACTGAATGGCGTCGTCATCCTTGCCGGTGAACTCGTAGCCAATGGCCAGTTGCAGCATTGCTTCGGCCGCGTCAGGGCTGTCGGAGAACTGGTTGACGAACGCCTCCAGCGACTTCATCCACGCGTCGTTGATCTCTTGGAAATTCGCATTCGGATCTTGCAGGTTGGTGTTGTATTCCGCCTGCATGTGACGGAATCGCACGAAGGGGACGAGTTCCTTGGCGTCCGGCAGCTTCGACACATAATCATCGAGCGCCTTTAACTGACCCAAACCGTTCGGAAACGAACCCGACTGCGTTGCGGCGCCCACGGTTTCCGCGAACTGCCGCACCCAGATATTGCGATCGTTGATCTTCTTTTCGTCGTCCGACCGCTGAATCAGCTTCGTAAGGATCGTGGCTCGCTCGAGGTTCAGGCGGGCCTGATCCTTGGCCGTCCGCGCTTCCATCAGAGCCTGGTCGACCTTTTCCAGATCGGTGATCAGCTTCTGCATCTCCGGCGAAACGCCCATCGGTTCGTTGGCCTCACCGACGTCAGCCCGGCGCGCGAGCAACTGCCCGTGGAAGAAATAGCCGGGCGTAGCCACCGCATCGCCGCTGAGATTCTTCGGCAGGTCAATCAGACGCCAGACGTCGCCGACTTTTACCAGGGTGCCGACGACCAATTGAGCGTGCTTCTTGTCGGTCTCGACGACGGCTGCCACGTTGTCGTAGACGACGATGTCCTTCGTCGATCCAGAGCTTCCGGCCGGCACAACACCCGGTTGGCTGGCGCCGAAATTGACCCACTCCGATTTCTTGCCGACGATCGACTGCTTCTTTGCTGCATCAGCGAAACCCCGGGCGGCGGCGGCCACCTTCTCCTGCAATTCGCTCGTCTGCTCTTCGCTCAAACCAAGTTCCGCGAGTTCGTCGGGCGAGATGAGCAGTAGCTTGAATCGCTCACCGTCCGCGTCGCGCAGCGCGCCGACCACTTCGGCGGTCACTTCTTCGGCGGAAATCAGTTTCCACGAGTCGATCTGCCCGTCCTCGTTCTTATCGAGGCCCCAGCGAGTGCCGCCCGTGCCCAGCCAGCGGTATTGATCCGCTTTGCCGTTGTAGTCGGCGTCGATATCGCGATAGACCTCGATGCTGTCTTTGTAGTAGCACCACTGGTCCACTTTGTTGTCGCCATTGGTGTCCAAGAAACGACGCAGGATCTGCCCGGTGTCGCCACGCACGACCCAACCGGAGATGCCTCCGATGGTCTCGTTCTGCACGGTTGCTTTCTCGGCCTCGTCGCGGCTCGGCCGGTCGTAGTCCACATCCAGCTGGACTGGCGCCAGTTTCAAGGCGTCGGCTCCCGAGGGCTTTTGGGCATTGGCAGCCGTCGTCAGACCGCAAACCGCAGTAAACCCGGCTACCACAGCCAGGCGCCGGAGAAAGTGGCGTTTTTTGCGTTCCATGGCAGATTCGATCCCTCGCAAAAACAAGCGGAAAAACTCGGCGGGGCTGCGCCCTGCCCGACTCGCGCACAGCTCTATTGGTCGGCCTTCCGACTGCCGCCCCATGATGAAAATAGGCAAGCTTTTCGGATTGTATCGGCCGTGGCGGGCCCGTCCGAAGATCAGTTTGCACCGAAATGAATGCAGTCGCGGGCAGCCGGGGCCGATAATTGCCCGGTTCCCTGGCAGTTACGTCTCGCGAGGGCGAAATCGCTACTCGCCTGGTCTAACAAGAATCGGTCTGCGAACCTGACCGATGCGGGCGCCTCGCGAGACAGCAGAACGACAGCTTTCCGCAGTTCGAATGCCAGGCGGCAGGGCACCCTTTGACAAGCTTCGCAAGCTGTCTAAAATCGAGGACTTCCACTCGCATGAGTGGAAACGGGCGGTTAGCTCAGTTGGTTAGAGCGCGTCGCTGATAACGACGAGGTCAGAAGTTCGAATCTTCTACCGCCCACTGTGAGCATTCGGGGACTTCCCGAGACCTGCGTCTCGCGGCCTGATAAGGCCTGAGCAAAAACGCGGTTTCAAGGAAGGTCAGCGAACGGCTCAACCGTCAGTCGACGGTGGTCGATAGTACCCGTGGAATTCGCGACAACACGCTGCCAAGCAGCGAAAACGCCGCGGTTTTCCGGGCTGCGACAGGCTCCATTCGAGCTCTGTCGCGGACTCCCGCGAAATGCGAAACCGGCCATTCCCAGGATGGCCAACGTTCGATATAGTTCGGGAGTCGCAGCCACCAACTGGCGTTCCCAAGGGGACGTAGCTCAATTGGGAGAGCACTGCCTTTGCAAGGCAGGGGTTGAGGGTTCGATCCCCTTCGTCTCCACCTGAAGAGACGTGCTTCGTGTCTCGCGAAAGTGAGCCGAACGCGGGGCCTGGGAAAAACTTTTGACAGGCCTTGTCGGGGATTGAAGAAGCGATATAGTGAAAGCCGAACAAAGGAAACTTACTGAGAGCGGATTGGATCGAAGCGAAGTCAGCTCCACGCGGTTAAAAATCTTTCTGCCCCGTGTTGACAGTGATTTCGCAAAGCTCTAAACTCGCCCCTTCCCCTGAGTGAAAGTTGCTCGCCGGGGAAACTCACTGGGTGAGAGACAGCATCGGGTCGCTTTGGCGATCGCGATTTTGTCTCCTGCTCAGTCAGGGCGGTGCCCGTGGTGAAAACTGCGGTCGTCGCGTTTGATCTTTGACAATCTGGTTGATTGGTAGATGGCATCTTCGTGAGGGTGTCCGTGGTCCAATTTCGATTGGGCTCATGGTTCATCTGTCACGGTCTCAAGCGCGTCTGCGAGCTGCTCCCGTGAGGGAACAACTGGCAGGCAGAGATGAAAGTAGAAGCAATCGTTACAAAAGCTGCTAGGCCTGCTCGCGAGAGCCGGTCTGGTGAGTTGTAGCTGCCATTGATTCGAATCGCGAATCTGCAGTTGATCGAAAGGTCGGCTGGGGAAGAGAGTTTTGAATATTTGTGGTCAAGCTAATAAGGGCGCATGGGGGATGTCTTGGCATCAGAAGGCGATGACGGGCGTGGAAGACTGCGAAAAGCCAGGGGTAGTTGTCAAACAAACATTGATCCCTGGATTCCCTAATAAGTATGCACTGAATCCATAGGTGCCTACGGCCAACCCGGTGAACTGAAACATCTAAGTAACCGGAGGAAGAGAAAGAAAAATCGATTTCGTCAGTAGCGGCGAGCGAACGCGAAACAGCCCAAACCGCGGAGGTTTTCCTCTGCGGGGTAGTAGGGTCCTTCACATGGGAGTTACAAAGCCATAACTAACAGAACGGCATGGAAAGGCCGACCACAGAGGGTGACAGTCCCGTACGTGAAAGTTAGTGGCCTCCCGAGGGATACCTGAGTAAGTCGGGTCACGTGAAACCCCGACTGAATCTGCGGGGCCCATCCCGTAAGGCTAAATACTCTCTGATGACCGATAGCGAACTCAGAAGGGCGACTGAAAGATGAGAAGAACCCCGTCGAGGGGAGGATAGTGAACCTGAAACCATGCGCTTACAAGCGGTCGGAGCACTATGGTCTTTTGACAATGTGTGACGGCGTGCCTTTTGCATAATGATCCGGCGAGTTACCGTCAGTGGCTTGGTTAAGGCCTTCCGGGCTGAAGCCATAGGGAAACCAAGTCTGAATAGGGCGACATGTCGCTGGTGGTAGACCCGAAACTGCGTGATCTACCCATGAGCAGGTTGAAGCGCGGGTTAAACTGCGTGGAGGACCGAACCCACTTGGGTTGAAAACCGAGGGGATGACTTGTGGGGAGGAGTGAAAGTCTAATCAAACGCAGAGATAGCTGGTTCTCACCGAAATAGCTTTTGGGCTAGCCTCGAGCCACTATGTACCGGGGGTAGAGAGACTGAATTGGCATGGGGGCCCTTCCAGGCTACCCAGCCTGACCAAACTCCGAATACCGGTATAACTATCTCGGGAGTCAGTCCCTGAGGGATAAGCTTCAGGGACGAGAGGGAAACAACCCAGACCATCTGCTAAGGTCCCTAAATGACACTCAGTCACTAAGGAAGTGAAGTTGCAGTGACAGCCAGGATGTTGGCTTAGAAGCAGCCACCATTTAAAAAGTGCGTAACAGCTTACTGGTCGAGCAATTTCGCGCCAATAATGATCGGGAGTAAGTGTCATACCGAAGCAATGGATTCGTAAGAGTGGTAGGTGAGCGCTGTACAGCAGATACAAGCGATACGGTAACGAATCGTGCCGGGCTGTACAGGTGATTATGCCGGAATGAGTAACGATAAAACAGGTGAGAATCCTGTTCGCCGAAAGCCTAAGGTTTCCTGGGGAAGGGAAATCCGCCCAGGGTTAGCCGGTACCTTAGTCGAGGCCGAAAGGCGTAGACGATGGATAGCAGGTCAACATTCCTGCGCCGCTAAAGTGAACTGATGGAGGGACGGCGTCTGGATAGTGAGCGGTACGACTAGAAATGTCCGTGGAGCATGTTGAGGTGTGGGATAGGCAAATCCGCCCACATAAGCCAAGGCATGAGCCCGAGAGCGTTCAAGTTCTCGAAGTCACTTGAAGGACGTCCAAGAAAATCTTCTAAGGGTTAAAGCTTTAGTGACCGTACTAAAACTGACACAGGTAGGCGAGACGAGTAGTCTAAGGCGCTCGGGAGAACGGTGGTTAAGGAACTCTGCAAAATGATCCCGTAAGTTCGCGATAAGGGATGCCTGGGCAACCAGGCCACAGAAAATCGGCTCTAGCAACTGTTTATCAAAAACACAGGACTCTGCTAAATCGTAAGATGATGTATAGAGTCTGACGCCTGCCCGGTGTTGGTAGGTTAAGGAAGAGGGTTAGTCGCAAGACGAAGCTCGCAACCGAAGCCCCAATAAACGGCGGCCGTAACTATGACGGTCCTAAGGTAGCGAAGTTCCTTGTCGGGTAAGTTCCGACCTGCATGAATGGCGTAATGACTGGAGCACTGTCTCAACCACCGACCCGGTGAAATTGAAGCCGTGGTGAAGATGCCACGTTCCCGCGGTTAGACGGAAAGACCCCATGAACCTTTACTGTAGGCTGATATTGGGCTGAGGTACGTTTTGTGTAGGATAGGTGGGAGGCTTTGAGGCGGTAGCGCCAGCTATCGCGGAGCCGTCGTTGAAATACCACCCTGAATGTGCTTTAGTTCTAACTTTGTCCCGTGAATCCGGGCAAAGGACAGTTTCAGTTGGGCAGTTTGACTGGGGCGGTCTCCTCCAAAAGAGTAACGGAGGAGTGCAAAGGTACCCTCAGACTGGTTGGCAATCAGTCGCCGAGCGCAATGGTAGAAGGGTGCTTAACTGCGAGAGTCATCACTCGAGCAGGTACGAAAGTAGGTCATAGTGATCCGGTGGTCCCGTATGGAAGGGCCATCGCTCATCAGATAAAAGGTACTCTGGGGATAACAGGCTGATCGCCACCGAGCGTCCACAGCGGCGTGGCGGTTTGGCACCTCGATGTCGGCTCATCACATCCTGGGGGTGAAGAAGCTCCCAAGGGTTTGGCTGTTCGCCAATGAAAGTGGTACGTGAGCTGGGTTCAGACCGTCGTGAGACAGGTCGGTCCCT
>JAEZAS010000207.1 GCA_023430365.1 Planctomycetota bacterium | reverse complement strand
CACCAATCGCTTCGCAGTCAGCCAGGGATCATGATCCCTGGCTGGTATTGCGTTGAAACGATCGACGAAGGAGAGGAGTGCTTGGGTCATCGTCTGGCTTTGATGGTTCGATACCTGTGAATGAGCGTATTGGTCGAACTATCGTGCTTGAGTTGCGGATCGGTCGGGCTCTCCAGTTCGGGAACAATCCGATTGGCGAGCGCCTTGCCTAGTTCCACGCCCCATTGATCGAATGAGTTGATGTTCCAGATCGCTCCTTGCACGAACACTTTGTGCTCGTACAGCGCGATCAGTTTGCCAAGGGACTTGGGTGTGAGTCGATCGATCAGCAGGGTGTTGGTGGGACGGTTGCCTTCGAAAGTGCGCGCGCTGACAAGCGATTCCGCCACTCCATCTGCTCGCACTTCGTCGGCCGTCTTGCCGAACGCCAGGGCCTCGGTCTGGGCAAAAAAGTTCGACATCAGCAAATCGTGATGCCGCCCGACCTGGTTGAGCGTCTGGCAAAAGCCAATGAAGTCGCAGGGAATCAACTTGGTCCCCTGATGGATGAGCTGGTAGTAAGCGTGTTGACCATTGGTGCCCGGTGTTCCCCACAGGATGGGGCCTGTCTGGTAATCCACCTTCCGACCTTCGAGATCCACCCGCTTGCCATTGCTCTCCATGTCGAGCTGCTGGAGGTAAGCGCTAAGCCGCACCAAATACTGGTCGTAAGGTAATACGGCCACCGTCTGGGCACCGAACCAATTATCGTACCAGACGCCAATTAGTGCCAGCAAAACGGGTAAATTCCGCTCGAAGGGAGCCGTCCGGAAGTGCTCGTCCATCTCGTGCATACCGGCGAGCAACTCGCGAAACTGGTCCGGCCCAACGGCGATCATCAGGGACAAACCAATCGCCGATTCGAACGAATACCTCCCGCCAACCCAGTCCCAAAACTCAAACCTGTTGGCCGTATCGATGCCGAACTTGGCCACTTCCTTGGCGTTGGTCGAAACCGCCACAAAGTGTTTCGCCACGGCCTTTTCGTCTCCGAGTTTCTGCAGCGCCCAGTCCCTCGCCGTGTGTGCGTTCGCGAGAGTTTCCTGCGTCGTGAACGTCTTCGAGGCGACGATAAACAGCGTCTCTTCCGGATCGAGATCGCGCGTGGCCTCGGCAATGTCGGTGCCATCCACGTTGGAAACAAACCGGACCGTCAGGTTGCGGTCGCTGTACGCACGCATCGCGTCGTAGGCCATGGCGGGACCGAGGTCGGATCCGCCGATGCCAATGTTGATGATATTTCGGATGCGCTTTCCCGTATGCCCCTTCCAGCCCCCGCTTCGAACGCGGTTGGAAAAGTCAGCCATCTTGTCGAGCACTGTGTGGACTTCGGGAACAACATTCTTCCCGTCGACATGAATCACCGCCTCGCGCGGAGCGCGCAAGGCGACATGTAGCACAGCGCGATTCTCGGTCACGTTGATCTTCTCGCCACTGAACATCGCCGCCGCCCGTTCGCGGACGCCCGATTCCTCAGCAAGCTGCACGAGCAATCGGATGGTTTCGTCGGTAAGGCGGTTCTTCGCGTAATCGAAGTAAAAGTCGCCAACTTCGAGCGTAAGTCTTGTTCCCCGCTCAGGATCGTTGGCAAAAAAATCTCGCAGGTGAGTGTTGCGGATCGATTCGTAGTGAGCGTCCAGGGCTTTCTTGGCCGAACGCTGCTGGAACGGAGTGAGGGCGGGCATCGGAATATCCTGATCGAGGGCTGCTTGATTCGATGGAATGGCAACTGCTAGGCGATTGCTGCCGAGACGATCTGCTGAGCTTCGCCGATGATCTCGTTCAGGTGGGCGGCACTCTGCGAGCTCTCCGCGTAAATCTTGTAGATGTTCTCCGTACCCGACGGTCGGGCCGCGAACCAGCCGGATTTGGTGACCACCTTCAAGCCGCCGATCGAAGCCCCGTTTCCGGGGGCCTGCGTGAGCTTGGCGATGATCGGATCGCCTGCCATCGTGCTTGCCTTCACGTTGTCGGGGGACAGCTTCGAGAGCTTGGCCTTTTGTTCTGGCGAAGCCGGGGCGTCCACGCGCGTGTAGTGCGATTCGCCCAGTTCACCGACGATTTCCTGGTAGTGCTTCCCCGGGTCCTTGCCGGTTACTGCGGTGATTTCCGCTGCGAGCAGGCACATGATCAGACCGTCCTTGTCGGTCGACCACACGCTTCCATCGGCCCGCAAGAAGCTGGCTCCCGCACTTTCCTCGCCGCCAAAGCAGCATGAGCCATCGAACAGCCCCGGCGAGAACCATTTGAAGCCGACCGGCACTTCGTTCAGCTTCCGGCCGAGTTGCGCGACTACTCGGTCAATCAGGCTGCTACTTACGAGCGTCTTGCCGACGGCTGCCGACTTCGGCCAAAGCGGACGATAGTTGAGCAAATAGCGGATCGCCACGGCGAGATAGTGATTCGGATTCATCAATCCCATTGAGGGAGTGACAATGCCGTGGCGGTCGGCATCGGGATCGTTCGCAAAGGCAACCGCATAGTGATTCTTCAGGCTCACGAGCCCCGCCATGGCGTAGGGACTGGAGCAATCCATACGGATCTTGCCGTCGTGATCGACCGCCATGAAAGAGAAGGTCGGATCGACGTGTGGGTTCACGATCGCCAGGTCGAGACCGTAAGTCTCCTTAATCGGGCCCCAATAGGGAGCGCTCGCTCCACCAAGTGGGTCAACTCCCAGATTCAGCTTCGAGTTGCGAATTGCCTCCATGTCGACGACGTTCGCCAGATCGTCCACGTAAGGCCGAACCAGGTCGTGCTCGTGCGTGGTGCTGGCCTTGAGAGCCGACTCGAAGGTGGTCCGCTTCACTCCGGCATTGCCTGCCTTCAGCAGTTCGTTGGCCCGCTTCTGAATCCAGCCAGTTACGTCCGTGTCGGCTGGGCCGCCATGCGTTGGGTTGTACTTGAAGCCGCCGTCCTCGGGTGGATTGTGGGACGGAGTAATGACAATGCCATCGGCCAACTGCGATTGCCGACCACGGTTGGAGACGAGAATCGCCCGCGAGATGACCGGCGTCGGAGTTACACCGTCTCCCGCTTGAATGATGGTCTCCATGCCATTTGCGGCGAGCACTTCCAGCGCCGTCCGCTGGGCGGCCGAGGATACCGCGTGAGTGTCCTTGCCCATGTAGAGCGGGCCGTTGATGCCCTGCGCCTCGCGATAGTCGCATATGGCTTGGGTGATCGCCAGGATATGCGCCTCGGTCAGCGTGCCATCGAGCGGCGTGCCGCGGTGGCCGCTGGTACCGAAACTAACGAGCTTGCTCGGGTTACCTACGTCAGGCTTGGTCTCGTAGTATTTTCGTTCCAGCCCCGCGACGTCGATCAACATGTCGCGAGTCGCTGGTTTGCCAGCCAATGGGGAAAGGGCCATGATTCAAACTCCACCGGTGGAACAGCTTCCTGCGTTCCGCGGAAATAAAAGGGACCGCCGTCTTTGTCGGTTCGTCCAGGTTGAAAACTCGAGTGTTCGCTCAGCCGCCGTGTTTTAATAGGCGACTTCTTCTTGGCAGACAGGTGGTGCGGGATTCGCTATGTCGGCCGTTCGAGCACTTCTACGTGCTTATCTCGTTGCACAAGCACTGCGTCGACCATGCCCAGAAACAATCCCGTTTCGACCACACCGGGTATATCGCGAAGAGCACGATCCAAGTGGGAGGGATCCTCAATAGGGGCTACCCGGCAGTCGAGAATGGGATTGCCATTGTCCGTCACAAACGGTTTCCCATTTTTTACCCGCGGCTCGGGTGTCAGGCCGAGACGTTCGAGATGCCGAATCGTCGCGGCCATTCCAAAGGGAACCACTTCCAACGGCAACTTGCCGCGCGTGCCAAGCTGGGGCACCAGTTTCTCGTCTCCCACCAAGAGCACGAGTTGCTTGGAAGCGCGGGCGACGATCTTCTCGCGGAGCAGCGCTCCGCCGTAGCCTTTGATCGCCCCGAGTTGCGGGTCAATCTCATCCGCGCCATCAATGTCGACGTCCAGTTCAGCCACTTCATCGAGCGTGGTGAGAGGTATGCCCAATTCCCTCGCGAGTTTTTCGGTATCCACGGAGGTCGCAACGCCTCGAATTTGCAGGCCTTGCTTCACCCTCTCGGCGAGAGCTTTGATGAAAGCGTTGGCCGCCCGGCCGCTTCCCAATCCGACGACATTGCCGTCTGCGACGAAATCAAGCGCACGCCGGGCAATCTCCTGCAGTTGATCTGACTCGCCGGCCATGGACTCTCTTTTCGCGGGGTTGGCAAACTTCGTGGCTTTGGTGCGAAACGCGTAAGTGGCTTTTGCAGCCACTACTTAGGTCAATTGCGTCAGCGATGGATTGTCGCCGCCTGGGACCGTTTGTCAAGGCGATGCCGTGACTTGAAACGCACTGTCGCTTGCCTATCCCAGTAACTCCGTTCGGACCTTTCCATCGCCGGCAATGGGAAACGGGCGGCCCATGGCATCCGGCACCGTCGTAGTGGCCGGGATTCCAAGCAAATGAAAGGCGGTGGCGAGAATATCCTTGGGGGAAACGGGGCAATCGAGAACTTCGCCACCGTCGCGCGTTGTTTGGCCGACAACTTTGCCGCGAGCAATGCCGCCGCCCGCGAGGACCACGGAGTAAGCCCTCGACCAGTGGTCCCGTCCCGCGCCTGGTTTGTCGGAATCAAGTTTCGGGGTTCGGCCGTGCTCGCTCATCCAAATGACGAGCGTTTCGTCGAGCAGTCCTCGCTCCGACAGGTCTTGGATCAATGTGGGAAATGCCAGATCAAAGCCCGGCAGAAGCAGCTCTTTCAGCCGAGGGTAGTGATACTGATGCGTGTCCCAGGCGGCGTTAGCAAACTGCCCATAGCAGTCCCAGAAAACCGTGACAAAACGCCCGCCCGCCTCAACCAGGCGGCGAGCAGCGAGGCACGATTGGCCGAAAAGCGTGACTCCATAGGCCTCGCGCAGGGCTTGAGGTTCCTTGCCGATGTCGAGGGCGTCGCGAAGCTTGCTGGATGTGAGCAACGACCAGGCCAACTGGCGCTGGTGCGACAGTTGTTGCACCGCCTGGCTCTCTTCCAATCGAACTCGGCTGGCATCGAACTGGGCCAGGAGCGAACGGCGTAGCGAGAGCCGTTCAAGCGATGTCTCGAGAACCGGTGGCGATTTGCCGGCCCCATCACTGGACGAGCGAGTCGGCAGAAATGTGAAGCGACCGTCCAGGGTGGTTCCACCGTTTGGGTCCCGAAACTCCTTGGCCTGACCGACCGTATTTTTTGGCGCCAGTTTCAGCCCAGGTCCGTCAAAATCGGTCCAAACCGGATCGTACTTCTGCCCGAGGAACGCCGCGAACGGTCCAGCATTGACGGCCGGATTGTCGGTCTTGGAGTTTACGAGCCAGGGCAATCCCAGATTGCGTGGGATCTCGCGGCTGGCGTTGGCGGTTCGTTCATCCAGATAGTCGACCACCGAGCCGATGAACGGCCAGTGCCGGTTGTCGCGAGCCCGGCTCTCCAGGTCTGTCGTGTAAGTGGGAAGGCCGGACAAGGCATAGGCCATGCAATGCAGCGGATAGGGATGCGTCATCGACCGGACTGTGGTCACTTGATGCATCACCTTGGCAGTCCGCGGCAAGTGATCACAGATGGCAAGGCCAGGCACCGAGGTGGAGATGGCCTTCATCTCCCCCTGAATTTCAGCAGGCGCATCGGGCTTGGGATCGAAAGTCTCGTGCGAAGACGGCGAGCCATACGGGAATAGGAAGATGCACGACTTTGCGCGTCCAAACCATGGATCTCGGGGTGCTGCTTCCGTAGGAGTGCTGCCCCGTGCGGACGCGGGTAGTATAGCGCCAGCCAGGCCGATTCCGGCAAGACCGCCGATCTGCAGCAGGTCCCGCCGATTAAAACCATCGCAGAGCTTTCGCTCGGTTCCCAATATACGAAGCATGCGGCGGCCTCAAATGAAGGCAGGGTAGGAGTAGCGCCGGCTTGGATTGTAACGAAGCTCTTTGGCGAACGCACCAGTCGTTCTTTATCCGTGCGATCGAACTCGCAGGCGCCCAGCCCGCGCCGCTGTCGCCGACAGCGTCGACAACGAAGAGCAGATCATCTGATAAATGCTCCGTCGAGAGGACGCAAAGAATCGCGGCGGGCAGCTCACAATCGGGCCCGCCGCGGGGAACTGCTGAGGTTGCTTCGCAGGTCCTAAGGTCGACCCTAACCTAGATTCTCGGCCAGCCAGGGTATCGCGGGTAGCGAGGATAGGAGGGCCAACTGGGATAGGGGCGCGGAAAACCGCCCATGCTCGGATAGGGGCGCGGCCACGTTGGATAAGGTCGTGGCCAGCCTCCCATGCCTGGATATGGCCTCGGCCATCCACCCATACCGGGATAGTAACCGGGCCCGCGGCTGTCCGACTCCAGTTTTCGGAGCGTATTCGCAATGCTGTTGTCAGTCGATTCGCTCATGTTCTCCGTCGCTTCATCGACGCGAGCGCAGGCGTACTTCTTTTGTTCCTCCGTCAGATCACTCGAGTCTTTGACGGCCGAGTTAAGAGCGGCGAGTCCGTCTTTGTCTCCGACCACACTCAGCGCCTGAATGCGCTTCAGCAAGTCGCTGTAGGTCGCGAATTGGTCGGCAGAGGCAGTTGCAGCCGACACCGCGGCAGCCGGCTCGTCCGATCGGCTGTCGGCGGCCACTTTTTGCTGCGCAGCAGCTTCCTTGGCCAGGTCGGCCAGCTTCAGCTTCTCGGCTGCCTTAGCGATCCGACCCAGCACGTCCGCCTTGCCTTGGCTCGCCGCGATCTTGATTGCCAGCCGCATTGCGTCAGCCGCGGAGCCAGCCTTGTGCGGGCGCAGCAGCACCTGTTCACCGTTGTACAGTTGGAGAGCGACATCAGCCATCAGAGCCGGGTCTTGGTCGATGTGAGCGGAGCAGAGCAGCCCCACGTCGACATACTGGTTGAACGCTGGGTCGACGATTTCTTTCGGAAGCATCGGCATTTCCACTATTTCACCAGGCGCCAATTGGCTCTCGGTGTCAGTGGGGACTCCTGATTGAGCACGAGCCGGGCTCAGGGGGGCAACTGCCAGGATGGCGGCTGCGGTCGCACTGAGCAGAAACAGGCGTGACCGTTTCACTGTGGGTCTCCTTGATGAAAAACAGCAAAGCATCCGCAGACCTTCTGCGGCATATCTGTCAGTTGCTGCAGCGCAGGTTGCGGCAGAACCGCTATTCGCGTCAGGTCACCGCGGGCTGACCGCACTCTCGCTGCAAATGGATCGTTGGAGCTTATGACTACATGCGTATCGGCGCCGATTTGCGGACAGGGGATTTGGCACGTGGCGCTAGTTCTTCAATCGTGGTCGACGATGCCCCTGTTGGCGCCGCCACCTGTGATCGCACAACATGACGGATGCGATCGACGGTTTTGTAAACCCACGCTGGTGGTACGAAGGCGAGACAAGCCGCCAACATTGCGGCGGCGAAGGAGATCAAGCCCAGAACTACCGCAATGCCGACGTGCAGCACCACCGCCGCTGTGAGCACGTAGGGGCGAAGCCGGCGATTCCAAACCGTCAACACAAAGCCAACTTCAAAGCCGATCGTGAAGACGACGGCGAGACTCGAAATGGCGCTGACAGCGTCGTCTCCCAGGTAGGCGATCCAGCGAAGGTCGATCAGGCGGGCTTGTGATATCGAGATCACGTCCCAGAAAGCGTCGCCGCTCCACCACCGGTCACCGCGAAGTTTGCCAAGGCCTGACGAGAGATAGAGAAGGGCTAAATGCAGTTGAATCGCTCGCAGGGACAACGTCGTGGTCCATGACTTTCTTACCGAGCATTCAGCGTACGGCTTCCGCGACCAAACGCGTTCGAGCCAGGCGTCGATCGACCAGCGTGCTCCGCTCGGTCCGATCAAGAGATACAACACCAGCAGCGTCGCCACTGAGTCAAAGCCGTAGCTGAACGGCAACGCTCGGTGAACAAAACTCAAATGTCCCAGAAGAACGGCGACATTCATGCTCCGGGTGAACAAGCCGAGAGTTAGCCCGACAATTGCCAGGAGGAAGCACCCTTGTACCCATTCGATGGCTGTTGGTTGTCTGACGTAGAACCAGATGGATTGAATCCAAAGGCCGTACGTCGCGGCCCCGGTACTGTCGGGGGCTCGCAATTCCATGAGAGCCTGCTCGTCAAGCCACCCATCGGGACCGAGGTAGTCCAGCGTCGCTCCAAAGCAACCTGCGTAGGCAAACAGCAACGTTAAACCCGTCGTGATACGAACGAGGGCTAAGACGATCGGATCGCTGGGGGTGAACCAAAAGCGGTCCCACCGACGGATCGCCTCATCGACTATGGGCAGTTTCATTGAGTGGAACTCAGGGCCAAGTGCTGCCTGGCGATGCGCCACCATCTGGCGCATCGCCTTGGTGTCGATGAACGCAGGCACGCTGCGCCGACGTGAGTGGACTGCTCACTAACCGCGGCGATAACTGCCGTATCCGCTACCGCCACCCCAGCCGCCGCCTGGACGGCCGCCGTATCCGCCGCCGGGGCGGCCACCGTATCCGCCGCCGCCCCATCCACCGCTGGGTCGGCCACCATATCCGCCGCCACCACCGTACCCGCCATACCCTCCGCCGTAACCACCACCATATCCACCACCGTAGCCGCCATATCCACCGTAACCACCGCCGTATCCGCCGCCATACCCGCCATTGGCGCTTTGAATGACCCGGCTCACGCCGCGAAAGACGCTGTTCAGGATCATGGCGGCGTCGTTTCCACCTTGCCGGCTCTCGCTCTCGAGCTTCTTAAGAGTCGAGGCAACGCTGTTGTCGCTCGATTCGTCGAGCGAATCCTTGATATCCTCGATTTGCGAACAGGCGTACTTCCTTTGCTCCTCGCTCAACTCTTGAGTTGACTTGACGACTTCGCAAAGGTCGGCGAGCGCTGCCTTGTCTCCGATCAAACTCAACGCTTGGATCCGCTTGAGCAGGTCGCTAAAGAGCGCAAATTGTTCCGGCGAGGATTTCGTCACCGACACCGCGACAGCCGGTTCGTCGGAACGGCTTTCCGAAGCGGTCTTCTTCTTTGCAGCGGCATCTTTGGCAATGTCCGAAAGTTGCAGCTTCTCTGCCGCCTTGGCGATGCGATCCAGCACTTCCGGCTTGCCTTGAGAGGTTGCCATGTTGATGGCCAGTGTCAAGGCATCCTTTGCGGACCCTGCCTTGTGCGCGCGGAGCAACACCTGCTCTCCCGCGTGCAACTGCAGGGCAACATCGGCCATCAAGGCTGGGTCCTGCTCGGCGTAGGCCGAGGTGAGCAAGGTGATGTCGACGTATTGGTTGAAGGCCGGGTCGACGATTTCCTTTGGCAGCATCGGGACCTCAGGAATCTCGACGACGGCGCCTTGCGGTTCAGCATCGGATGCCGCCGGCGCCTGAGCATTGAGGTAAATAGGTACGGCCGCCAAGATGGCAGCGGCCGTCGCGCTTAGTAGGTAGAATTGCGACCGTTTCATGAGAGGCCTCCGAAAAACAGGATGTGGCGCTGCAGCACCCCTACAGCGCAGTTCCACACGCTCACAACGAAACGTCCGAGCGTGATCTTTCACTGACGGGAATCAGTTGCCCTCTGGCGGTGCGAGCCGCCGCTGTATTTCTCCGCGTCGCTCGGCCGTCGGCATTGAGGCGAGTTCCGGCGCCTGCTCAATCAATCGGCGGACGCTTTCTGGCGCTTCGTCGCGCAATCGAATGGCGAACTGCGCTTGATCCGGATTGTCGCGACGGAGGCTTTCGATGATCTCGTTTGCGAGCAGGTCGAGCGGCGCAACTCGTAACCTCGAATCACCAATGCGCCGCCCGCTTGCATCGAAGCTTCCTAGCGATACTGCCACCTGCATTCTCAAGTCATCTGGAGCGAAGCCGAGCCTCGCCTCCTCCGTGGACATCATTCGATTCGTGATCCGATACAGGACAGCGGCTACCGGTGGATTGACAGGCGATCGATCGTTTTCGCGTCGAACGAACTTGCGTACAAAAGCAGGGAGTAGCTTCTCCGAAATTTGGCTGAGCTCATAACCTTCCTCAAGCGACGGATTGCGCACCGCGTGACTCACGGTGTTGGGCGCAATCGTGTCACGGAGGTGCTGCTCCAGCACCGCTCCGGTGCCGTCGCGAGGCCATTCTTGCCACCGCTGTTGACCGTGCTGGTCGATTAAACAGGCCCACAGCCGGCTCTCGGCGCCGACATCCGGGGCGTAGAACTGGTAGTTGGTGTCGAAATTGAGCGCTTCGAGATAGGGGGAAGCCCACGGATAGAGTCGTTCAATGAATCGTGGCGTCGGTCCCGAATTTCTGATTCCGAAAATAGCTGTGATGACGGCGCCAAAGTGCAGCACAAGGACACAGCTGATCACCAATCGCGTGATTGGGGTGGGGCGCGAGAATCCATAATTGCCCGACAGGGGGTCAGGATGAGATTGTGCTGTCATGTAACACCGACATATAGTTATCCATGTGCATGTACATACACATAGAGGCCTGCGGACGGACACCACGGACCATGTTTTTCTGCGCCTCGGTGCCTGTGGTATGGAATCAGCGTCGAGGTGAACTTTAGAGGAGAAGTCAGTTCGTAATGTCAAACGGTGGAACCGCTAGATCTCTGAATGAATTCTGTTTCAAGTCAGGTCATCGCCGGTCCATGTTGGTTGTTGCGGGAGCGCGCAATCGCTTGTTGGTTGTGCGAGTATAGTGCGACGGGTTTGATAATCTAGTAGTTATTTGTGCGTCTTCTGGAAATGGTGAGGTTCCCTGAGGCGGCAATGGTGACTAGCAAGAGGCAAATATGTGTCATAAGTGTAAGTGGTGGTAACTATGCGCAGGCAGGATGATCCTTGTGTTGATAGATAGGTGGCTAGTCCTGCGAGGCGGGCTGCGGCGATGATCGGCTGCTCGGGGCGCTTTCCCCGATTCGGTCGTCGCCGCTGAGTGTGTACACGGCCCAGAAATGGGGATGCAGCCAGGGTTCCGCTTCCTTGGATTCGCGAAGGCCCTTCAGGAAGTCTCGCTGCGCATCTGCGAGCGCCGCGGCGGCTCCTCCCTTCTGGGCCACCTTCTCAAAGAACCGCTTCATGATGTGGGGGCCTGTGCCGTCATAGACGTCCCAGAGGCCGGATAAGACGCTCCTGGCGCCGCTTTGCAGCAGGGCTCGCTGGATTCCAAAGAGATCCTCGCTCGACAAAGGTGCTCGATCGGCAAGGCCCGAGTAGCAGGCGCTCATCACCACCAGGTCTGCGCCCACTTCCGACTCAAACAATTCCGAGGCCGTCAACCGACTGTCGCCATCGCGGGTGTCGTACACGACCAGATGGCTCTCCAGGGGATTGTCTGGATCGTTTGAGCCGTGCGTGGCAATTAGCAGCACACCTGGCCTTGCAAGCAGTTCACGAGCGGAGCCTTCATTGACATCCTGACCGGTGACGACCTCCTGAATCCGATGCGTGAATGCTGCCTGGAAGTTCTTAAGGTCCTCCTTCACCCCCGGCAGCGCCGCATGGCGGGGAAACGTTGCAATGCCTAGGGCGCGAGCGTCGGTCAGTTCGGTGTCGCCGTAGCTACGTAAATTGCGCCAGATTGCCAAGGACGGCGCGTAGCCAATCGCAAAGGGCTCATCGAGGAGGTATTGGGGCTTCGCAAAGTTGTCGGACGTAGCCGTTGTATCTCGTTCGGTCACGAGGGCAACGAAGGGGAAGTAGTGCAGGATATGATGCGGCACGATCAGCACACGTTTGGCCTTGGCCAGCGTGGGCCGGGTTTCTTCCGGTATCAGCAATTCATACAGATCGTGCAGTTGGTCTTGCCAGGCGTTGTCGAAACCCCGTCCTCCCACCAGTCGGCGCCGAATCTTCTTCGACTGTCCCTCGACGTCGCGCAAGAACGAGTGGACTTTGGCAATCAAGGCCTCGGATGAGAGCGACTCCTTGTCGGGCGACGTGAGTGCGTGGGCCTGCACCTTGCCATCGCAGCCGACGACGAAAACCCAGGCCGTCTGGTTCCCTAAGAAGTACTCGATCGCAACGGTATCGCTTGGCCAATCAGCCAGCATGGTGCTGTCTCCTCCGGCAAGCGACTCGCCGGCCTGGCCATGACGCACTCCGCGCGCTTCAAGCACATCGCGGAGCGACTGAGCTTTGCACTGTTCTGCGAATCGCAGTGCTTCCGCCGGTTGATCTTGCTCAATGAGCAGTTCGACGATGCGTTCACCCACGAAAGTCCGGCGGGCAAAGAAGCCGGCCCGCGTCAGGCCGATGTGATCTGGTGGGAGACAGTGGCGGAGTACTTCGGCGATGGCTGATGAAGCCAGGAAGTGGGCTAGCGCGTCACTCCGGCGCTGCGTATCGGAGAGTGACTCGTCGCGGAGTGCTGACAAACCTGCCAGTCGCTCGACACTCTCGACGCCCTGCAGAGAGCCGACCTCGAGATATCGTTGGCGGGCCGATAGGACGAGTCGGCGGGCTTGAGCCCAATGTGCGGAACGGAAGGCGACCTGCGCCTCCAGCTCCCGGGCGATAGCAGCCAGGAGAGGCTCCGATTGGGAGTCCCCGGCGACCTGCTTGGCAATCTCCAGACACGCCTTGAACGCTCCCTCGCGCAGTTCCAAGAGTCGGCTGTCGGCGCCTCCTTGGGTAACGAAGGAAAGAAACTCGCCGAGCAGGAGTTGCAAGCGAGCGCGATTCACTTGAATGGCGGCATTGTCGCTTGGGGACGAAGCTGGAAGGCTCGCAATGGCAGCGTCTAAGTGGTCGCCCGCTCGTTGCCAATCGTACAGAAATGCGAGTAACGATCGTGGGATGCCCGTCGCCGCATAGAACGAGGCATTGTGCAGGCGATCCTGAGCCCGTTGGATCAGAAACGCGGCATAGTTGTTGTGTGCGCGATAGGCGTGCGGCGATCCGGTGAGCGATTGGGTCGCATACTCAAATGCCCCTTCGACTTCGTACGCTCGGGCGGTTCCGGCCTCCGCCATCACAACGGCGCGATAGATAATCGCCAGGTTCCGCACTTGTTCGTCGGAAGACTGCTCGGCCTCGGCGATCAATTCCAGTGCTCGCCCCCACTGACATTCTTCGAGGCACCGCAGGATCGGTTGAATGCTCGCAGAATGGCTTGGTTGCTCGGCTTTGTGCGGAGGCGATTGGGTGCGGTCTCCGGTGAGCCGGGAAAGCAGGTTGGCTTGCAAGGTCGTTAGCCTTGGCGACGATTGCACCTCGTTCGCATGTTGATCCAGCAGGTCGAACGCATCGGCCAGATAACCGTACCGTACTCCCTCGGGATCTGTGCGGCCGATCAGCAGAGCCGTGGCTGCCTGCAGATAGAGCGTCGGAACGCCCTTGAGGTGTTTCTCTAGTCGGGCGAGTTGAGACTGGATCGCTTGCCGGGTGTGTTCTTCTTCGACCGTGAAGGTCGTGCCCGCGCCTTTGCCAGGCTGAAGAGTGTATTCGCCTGCTAGTAAACCTTTCTTCAGCGACTCAGGCAAGTCGGGCGTTTCGAACAAATTCAGCGACGGTTGCCCAGCTGCGAACTTAAGTTGAGCCAGACGTCGGCCGTCCCGGCGCAGCTCAACGGTTTCGGCTTCGTAGTTTCCTGACGGATCTTTTTGCCTGCGGATCGTTAGGCTATGACCCAGCAACCGACCACCCTGCGGGGGCGTGATGAAACCACTTCCGCGGATTGCAGTGTGGCCGAGCAATTGGTCAAAGTCGGATGCGAAGACCAAAGCATCGCCTCCCGCGGCCGCGCCGCTGCCGCGTGAGGGGGCGAGTAGCGAACGTGACGCGGCTGAGCTCTTGCTCAAGGGGCCCTCGCTGGGAGGTACAACGTCGACCTCCTCAGTCTCTTCGCCAGCCCAGACGACCAGGGCAGGGTGACCATTCTCGAGACCGAGCGAGCGGCGGTCTTTGAGCAATTGAACGGCCAACGAGCCATCCGCCCGACGGATAACCGCCGCCCCGCCTTGTGCAGACGCATGTCCAGTAGCGGCAAGTGGCGCGGCGACCGCAACCAGGCAGAACACGATCTGTGAGGTTTGGGACATGGCTGAGAGCTTTCCTGCCAGCAAAGAGTCGTATCGGCTCAAGGTTGCTGGGTTTGTGGTTCGACTTGCCAGGAAATAACCTGAGCTGACCAATTCGTATCCGTGGGGCGAATGAGCCGGCGGTCCCCTCGCGCTTTCTGCAGCGCCGGCTGAACGAGGTAGGAAAAGTCTCGCGGCTCGGGCGTTGCTAGTAGGACCGCAGTTCGGCGGCCGAGGCTTTTCGCCTGGAAGCAGTCGCTCAGCTTTGTGCTACCGGCAAACAGTCGATTTTCATCTGTGTTGCCTTGTCCTTCTTGAAACGGGTAGGCGATGTCGATGCCCATATCGGCGTCGATGGTCAGCACGGTGACGTACACCGGCAGCCCCTCGGACTTCCTGTGTGAAATGCGGAATGCATAGACGTCTCCTTCATGCATCGTATGAGCGTCACCTGACGCTGGATCCCAGGAAGTAAAGCTCTTGGGCGTTACTCCGTCGTCCTCGCATTCCACCTTCATCAGTTCGAGGTGGGCGAGTGATTCGGAGGGAGCTTTCTTTGTGCTTTGCGCAGCAGCGACTCGGATTAGTTCACGCGCCCGCACGATGCGATCTATGAGAGTTTGCAGTTGATGACAACCATTCGCTGTGTCCGCGAGATCAATCGGGCCCCATCCTCCTCGTAGCGGAGAAGCATCGCTCGACGGATCTAGCGATACCATGGCGACTCCCGTTGCTGGGAAGACGGCTGCCTTATCCCCCACGATTCGTATGATCAAATCGCACGGTTGGTCGTCACCGACCCAGGCGATTGGCCGGAAGTCGGAGGCAGCTTGCAGCGTATCTCGGATGGCTGTGGGCACATCCTGGCAATCGGGCAGCAGAGTTGAATCTGCTCCGCTGGTATGGCGGACCACTCGCACGATGGTCTTGATACCGCTGCTGCCCTTCTGTCGGAGAACAGCCACGCCGGTTCGAAAGTTGGAAGGAAGTGAAGCGGCTTCCAACTCATCTGATTGGGGATTTTTCAATTCGAATCGTGCTTGACTGTCGATAGGAGTCGCTTTTTCGACTCGTAGCCAGCCGATTGACTGGTCTTTCTCGCCGGCAGCAACATCAGCAGCGGTGGCGTAAAGTTGTAAAAGGGCCCCTGCATTTACCCCATGCAGTTCACCGCCTTTCAGGCGGATCGAACGACGCTGGAATCCTTCCACAACGGCATCGAAGTAAGGTGGTCGGTCGGATGACCGAGTGGCTCCGAGAACGCTTCGATTCAACGCTGCACGGGCCCCTTCGAACTCCGGCGTGGGCGGTTGCATTACGGCCGGGTCCTGGCGGTAGGCGGCGACCAAGGAATGGTGCAGGGCGCCGTAGTCCAGTTCGGATAGGGTGGGATGTTCGTTAAGCACGCGAACTAGGAATCGCGTCAGCAGGCCGTAGGTCTTTTCGCCCTCTCGGTACTCGGGTTCCACCTCTCGGGCTCGGCATGCGGTGAGCACCACGACATTGGGAGGAAGTGTCTTACGACTGACATAGCCTTCTGCCTCGATTGCAGCTGCCGGCAAGCCGCGATCGAGCTTGCGAACTTTCGTTGCCCCGCGGGTCCCCGAACCAGAATGGCAGCAGTCGAGCACGATCCACAGATGCGTATTGGGGCGGTCCGCCAAGCGGCTGACAAAGCGGTTGAGCTCATCATCTCGAATGTCTTGCTCGCCACCTTGCGCCGTCGCGTCCGATGGGACCAAAGTCTCATCAAGTCCATCATCCTCGTCGCGGTCGGTTTGGCCGACCGCTTGATCGGCGATCTGCGAGCCATGCCCGCTGAAGTGAAAGACGACATAGGCCTCATCACTTTGGGGAAGTTGAGCCAGGCGTTGCGCCAAATGATCGAAGTGCCGGCGGATGGCGTCGCCTGTAGCAGTCTTGTTTCGCAACATCGCGATGTCGTTGTCGGCGAAACGAAAGCGACTACGGAGCAATTGGCTCATGGCCTCCGAATCGTTGATCGAGCCTTCGAGTTGCTCCGCCTTGCTCAGGTTCGGGTACTCATTGATTCCCACCAACAAGGCGAAGCGGTGCTGGCCCGGCTGCTGCGCTTGCGTGGCGCCCATCGCTGCCGACGCTAAAACAACTGCTACCAGGGCAAGTCTGCATGGGCTCCGCATCGCTCAAAACCCTCCTTCGAGCTGGTGAGTTGTACCACCCGGGCTGGTAGTGTAATCTCTCCAAAGTGGCCAGAGCAAACATTTTCACCGGCAAAGCCGCAGAGGTCATGAGGGCAGCTGCCAAGGAGATTCAGCGTTCGTCTCTCTCCCTAGATGCCGAACTCCGGAGAAAACAGGACACAACGGCGGCGTGTTTTGGAGCGTCCTCCTTCGTCCTCGGAAGTGCATTCACACTTGGAACCTCATTGCACGGCAACTTCGACCAGGTGGGTCAAGAAAATGCAAACCGTTAAGACGACCAATGCTTCCGAGATTTTTTCAGAGCTATGGGGGTCCGGCTCGCCTCCTGATGTATTTGAGTTTCTGGCGTCAAATGCCACGCTCGACCCCGATGCCAAGCTGGAGATCCTGCTCGTCGACCAGGAGCAACGCCATCGCATCGGTGCGGGAGTTCCGGCGGAAGACTATCTGGCCGCCGTTCCGGAAATAGCGGCAGACGAGGAACTTCGGTTTGAACTGGTCTATGGCGAGTACCGTCTGCGCCGTGGATCGGGCGAAGCAATCGATTCCGAACAATTGATGTGCCGGTTCCCGTCACTTGTCGAGCGAATCGTGCGACATAGCGAACTGAGCAAATGGTTGCAGGCAGAGCCTGCTGGCCCGGTGCGGCAACACGGCAATGCGTCGCCGAGAGCTGCTGGGCAGCAGGAAACTCTCCCACTCCTGTCGGGCGCCCCGACCACGGCGGTGGAATTGGACCCTAATGCTCCCCTTTCGCTCGACGATTATGAGTTGGGCCGCTTGCTAGGTAGCGGAGGGATGGGCGACGTTTACGCCGCAAAGCAGCGGAGTCTTAATAAGCCCGTCGCGATCAAGGTGCTTAAGACTCATCTAGCGCGACCGGGCCAAGCGCTCGAGCGGTTCTTTCGCGAGGCGAAGATTGTTGCCCAACTACAGCACCCTGGGATTGTCGACGTTCACGGCATTGGACGCATATCGCATTGCGGCTACTTCCTCGTGATGGACTTGATCGAAGGGGAAAGTCTGGATGTGCTGCTCCGTTCCAAAGGCCCATTGCCCGTCAAGGAGGCACTGGAAGTCACGGCTGCGGCCGCTGATGCCGTTGCGTACGCGCACGGAAAGGGAATCATTCACCGAGACTTGAAGCCGAGCAACGTCATGCTCGACAAGTCGGGCAGGGTGGTGCTCACCGATTTTGGTTTGGCTAAGTCGCTGGAAGCCGGTGAGACCGAGTTGTCGCTCGGCCTGGTGTTGGGGACTGCTGGTTTCATGCCCCCCGAGCAAGCTAACCCACGCTTCGGTGATGTGGCAGTTTGCTCCGATATCTATGGCCTCGGGGGGCTGCTCTACGCTTTGCTTACTAATCGGCCTCCGCGAGTTGGAATGACGATTCAGGAAATCGTCGATAGAGTAAAGCGTGGGGACGAGATTGAGTGTCCTTCCGCACATCGATCGGATCTTCCTCGCTCGGTGGTGGAACTCTGCAACGCTTGTCTCAGTCGAAATCCGCTCGATCGGCCCCCTTCGGCAGCCGACGTAGCACAGCAGTTGCGCAAAATTCGGCAATCACTTGATCAACCACCGCCAGAGCCGGTTCGCCGGCTGCCGCGACGCGTTTTCATCTCTGCTGGTCTTGCCGCCGCCGGCTGTGCAGCCCTGGTTGCCCCATGGATGTTTCGAGATGAGTCGCAACATCCGCCCGTGACCATGAAATGGACTGTGGATTTGTATCAGCGTGACGCTGATGGCGCCCCGCGGCGTTTGACCGATCAGCCCGCATCGGTCACAAATGGCGACTTCGTGCGGTGTATGGTCGAGTTCTCCGCGCCGGGTTACGCCGCCGCATTCTGGATCGACAACCGCGGAACGATCCAGCGGCTCTATCCTGCTCCCGGTTCCAGCCCTATCCGGCTGGACCGCTTGACGCTTCCCACCACAGCGGGCGAGGCGCTGCCCGTGACCGGTGAACCAGGCACAGAGGTCTGCCTAGTGGTTTGGGATCGACGTCCGATCGACGTGGAGAATGTCGGCAGGCAATTGCAAAACGTGGGGGCTCCGCCGTCACTTGCGGATAGTCGAATAGTGGTCGATCACCAGGTAGCAGTCGCCACTGTTCCGCTTCAGCACATGGCCTCGATCGATAAGTTGGCGGGAGATTCTCGTGCGGTCGGCAAGCCGGCTGAGGTGCCTGGCGAATCAGAGGGGACTCGATTTGCACGTTGGTTGGGCTCGCTCAGCCTGAAACCGGCGCAGTACACCTACATGGCGATCCCGCACGCCGAGAAGTAAATCCCTATCGTCCACGATGCAGTGCGTCGGTGGCAATCGGATGCAGAGCGGCGAACTGAATCTGCGTGATCAACCGCTTCGGTCATCGTTGGAAAGCGAATCCAAAAGCGACTGCTTTAGCTGGTGGCGCAGCCGCTCGAAGAAGCGACGTACCGTGCGATCGGTGCATTGCAACTCGGCGGCGATCTCTTCATGAGTATAGCCTTGCAGACGTCGCTCGAGCATGATCCGCTGTTCCGAGCGAAGATCGGCCAAAAGCGCAGCGATCTCGTCCGAGAGCGCCGCTCCTTCGGCGGGATCGGGTTCTCGGCCGGCGACGGTGGCGACAATCCCAATCATGCTGTTCGAAGGCGCACCGCTCTGTTCGAGACGATAGTCCCGTTTGTTCGACGTGTTGCGCGCTACCTGCCGCCGCAGCTTGTTGATGGTGATGGCGGCAAGAAGTCGCCAAAGATCACCGCTCTTGCCAATTTCAAAACGCCCATCGCGGGCGTTGACGAAGAAGCTGCGATATGCCGATTGCACGATATCGTCCGGATCGACCCGTTTGGCCAGACGATGCGAAAGATTGCGACGAGTCAGGGCGACGAGTTGGGCCACATACCGATCGAAGACTTCTTGGCTGGCCGCCCCATCGCCCGCTTGGACACGCGGCCACAGTTCCAGCGAGTCGTTCACCGTCATTCGCAACTCCTCCATCAATGATTTGCTGTCATTGCCAGTTCCACCATCGCTTTGCAAAAGCGAGTTTGGCCCGACTCTACGGCGTGGAGGCTGCCGGCGTTGGTTTGGGCTGTTGCGGAGCGATCAACGAGCGGAAGGCCGCCTGCAACTCGGTACTTTTGAATAGCGTCGGATCGAGCAAGGGTTGCTGCGCAGGAGCGAGTGCAACGCTCTGCCAATCACCATCGATGCGTTCCAGGGCTAAGTCAGCCATGTCGTCGCCGTTGACATCGCTCAGGATGTAATCGATCACTCCGTCATTGTCACGGTCGTAGAACGCTCGTGGTATCGGCAGGCGGTGCATCGCCAACTCGAAGTCCCACTCATGCCGCCTGCCGATGTCGGTGCTCTTGTCCAGCGAGAACTGTTTCCCGCTGTTTTGATCGAGATCGATCACAAATCCGGTGACAGGTCCACTGGCTGATGCCCCGAACATCCAACTGTCGACCTTGCCGTCTTCGTTGCGGTCCGCCCAGGCACTCACGGTGCCTCCCGGCCAGGCGTCCGGAACCAATACGATCGGTTTTTCGGGGCGCTCGTTGAGGAACTCACGCAGGTCGTCGACGTGAATGTGGTAAGCGATCTTGTCGAGGCTTATCCCAGTTGATGCTTCCGATTTCGGAATTGCGAACGTGATGCCGACGATCTCGCCTTCGCCGTTAACGATTGGGCCGCCCGAATCGCCCGGATTGATACCGCACGAAGAAAGCACGACCCGTCGTTTGGGGGCGCTTTCCAAAGATTTCTGCAACTGCTGTTGTTGAGCATCCGATGCCGCCAGGCGCGCCATAACCGATTGAATCATGTCCCTGGGCCACTGTCCGATGCCAGCCACCTCACCCGGACGCAGTGTCCAAAGCATTCCAGCCGCCGGATGACCAATTGCATAGCAATCGTCGCCAGCGACCGCTCCCTTGGGGGCCAGTGGAACTACGGTCAGCGGTTGGTCGACATCGACCAATTTGAGCAAGGCCAGGTCCTTGTCCGAATCGATCTTATGAACGCGGCAGATCCGCGGTTTGTCGTCCAACTCCATGACGCCGTCGTGCAGTCGGCCGAGGTAACAGCGAACGGCCTGGGCGCCGGAGGTGGCATCCATGCCGACCTTCTGGACTACGTGGCTATTTGTGACGATCCATCCGTCCTCCCCAACGATGACTCCCGTTCCATGGCCGCCGCTATTCTGCACGACGACAACTCCGGGAGCCACCTTCGCATATACGCTGGAACTTGTCTTGTTGCGCGTGCGGCGATCACGAACCGCGGCGGGCTTCCATGGTCCATCGGCACCAGGTACGCGAAACGCTTGATCGATAGTCACGCCGCCCGTAGCCTCTGGCATCTGGGCGTCGGCAAACGGTGTTTTGTTAGGAGTCGCCGCGATGGCGGACAAACCCAGGGCGATCGACAATGCGGCAAATAGGAAAGAGCGTTTCATGTGAGTGTCACTCGTTCTAAATGGGTTGGATGCCGTGACCGTCTTCTCGGCCTGAATACCGGTTCCTGTCCTTTCGGGACGTTTGCTACTGATTTCCTGGGACATGAGATTCCCTTGACCCTGGGGCCTTCTCTTCCGGTAGGGTAAACCAGGACCAGGTTTGGATACTGGGCTTTGCCATCGCCCGCAGTCGAACATCGCGCGTAATTCGCCTTCGCCCGACTACTCCCAGCAGCCGTTCGAAATCAGTGGGGACACTGCGAGTGCCAGACCGAGTGGTGGCGGTCTGTGCTCCCAATTTTGGCTGTTCGAGAAAACCGAGATCCGCAGGTTGCAGTTGCTCACGGAACGGTAACGCGATCAAGATCAATCCCTCAGGGCCAACGGAGTCAGCTGTCACCGTCGCCGTGAGTGGTCGAAGTTCCGACTTCGCCCGTACCGAGCCGCTGTACCATACTTGCACGCCGAACGCCGCGTCAGCGATGAGGAGGCAGACCCAATGATTCTCGCTCGAGTCATTGGAGATCTTCGCCGCGATTCGCTGCCCAGGTCGAAGGCGAAACTCGGACGGTTTCACTTCTGACGCTGTTTGTCCCAAGAGCTGCACTTCCATTCGCACGCCGCCGCGGTTCGATTGCGTTGAGTGAGCGGTACGCCACAGATTCTCCCAGGCAAAGATCCGCAACAAATCACGGTGGACCTGCGCTGTGAGTTCGCTCGCATTGGAAGCGACATAGATGGCCCGCTGCTGAGAGTGCATGCGGCGAGTTATCACCGGAGGTTCGATCGTGTCGCTGTGAGAGTCTATTCCAAGAGAAGCCGGTGAAAGCTTCGAAAAGTCCGACTCTGCGATCTCTTGTTTCGGCTCCAGGGCAAAGCGGTGGACTTTATTCCCGACCGCGGTTGAAACGTCGACCGTCTGCGAATCGGTGCGCAAAATCCAGTCTGCTTCAGCTGGCGCAGGTGCGATTTCAATAAATTCGTGAACGGCGGACGGCAGACGAACCAGCGCTTCGCGGAGAACCTGATTCGCCGCTGGGTCGTCGCCACTTTCGATGGCGAGCTTGAGACGCTGCTCGCCGTGATCGATCAACTCCAACTCGCAAATCCCAGGCAAAGGAATGCGATCCAGAGCAACCGCTTTACGGTCCCGATACTCGATGCTTTCGATCTCAGAGGAGGTCGGCGAGACTTTGGTCACTCGCAGGAATCCAGCGGCTGGGGCGTCTTGTGCCGTTTCTGTTGTCGCAGCGTGATCGAGTACTCTTACGATGGCGCCCGCTGCCAGGCCATGGAGCGAGCCGGCGCTGATTCGGTATTGTTCGCCCCTTTTTTCGAGATAGAACCGCGCTCGCGGCAACCTTGCGGCGCCTAGCACCTGGCGCTGGACATCTCCCTCCCAGAATGGCGTGGGACCACGTCCGCTGCGCTCGGAGCGATAGGCGCTCGCAATCGCCTGGCCAAGATCCTGGTAGGCAATGGGACCTTGCCAGCGCCGCAGCGTCTGGGCGATCGTGTGGCTTAGCAAGCCGTGATAGTTCTCTCGATTCGGCAAGGCCTCCGCGGGGCGGGGCATCTCCGGGGCCAACTCAAAAGACTGGGCCGCATAAAAAGCGACGAGGCTTCCTTGCCCCTCAGCCCGATCTAACGCTAACGACGACGATTCGATCTGTTCCGCCTGGTCGGCTGTAGTCGCCTTTTGACGGGCGGCTGCGATCTGCTCCACTGGGATGCCCATCGCCGACAAGGGAACGCCACGATGATTTTCTGCGGGAAGTTGGCCGTTCGCGGACCGCCACATAGTGCCCGAATGACAGGCGTCAAACACCGCCCAGACATTTGCGCCCTGAGCCTTCAGCTTCTGCAAATACCCACCGATTTCGTCATCGAGGATCGGCCGTCCTTCGCCGGACATGTCCCCCGAAAAATCAGCCGGCAGAAACACTTCGTCAAAGCCGTCGGGCTCGGGATTCCGTGGATCGAGAGCATTGGTTTGTTCGGCTGGAATCGGAATCTGCGAGCCATGTCCGGCAAGCAGGATTAAGACCTGTGAATCGGCTTTGCACTCCCTGGCGAGCCGCTCGAACGCTTGCAAGATATTCGCCCGCGTTGGACGGGCGGCCGTCTCATCCGGCCATGCGGCCAGGATCGTGATTTCATTGTCCTGAAAGCCGAAACGCTCTTTCAGTACCTGAGCAAACAAACGAGCGTCGTTTGCCGGACCGTACAGTTCGGTGAGACTACCCGAGTTGGGATATTGTGTGCATCCCACAAGCAGAGCGCGACGGACGGGCGGGGCAGCGTGCAAGAGACTCGAAGACAGCAGCGCCAGTCCGACCGCGGCAAGGCAACTAGACAGCAGGGCTCGGTAGTTAGCAGCCATTGCTCGGGGGGAGTTACTTCCGGGGTGTTTGTCGGGATGCGCGTTACGCGCGCTTGCAACAGGACTCCTTCCTGGAACGATGCGTTTCCCTAACGCATGCCGGACATGCGGTTGACTCTTATCCGTCTTGATTCACGATTTCGGATCAGGGAGCGATCGGCGCCGGCGTTGTCAGGCCAGCGACATCCTTAGGGGGCAGTGGCTTCTCGATGTCGCCGGTGAGTCGCTCGCGGACGATCAGCGGAATATCGAAAGGGAACTCCCGCGCTGGTTTTGGGCTCTCGACCACAGGTGTTCCGGCAGTGTCCTCTGTCAACACCTTGTGAGTCTTAAGGCTCGGCGGAAAGTCGGCAGCAGCTACCGAGTGCGGGGTGGCGAACCCGAGTGTCGAATCGTACCAAGTGAGATTGATCTCACCTCTGTCGGACAGAGCCAAGAGCTCTTTTCGTAATTCGGCCGGCAACGGCAATCGACGGAGCGAAGGATCGCGAGCCGCCTCGCTCAACATCGATGAGTCAATGTTCGGATCCAGCCGATAGTAGGTGCTCACTCCGCCGGGAACATCCAGAAAGAAGTAGCTGCCGCTCGAGCCGCCATAGAGCACGAGCATCGGCTTGCGGACATTCGGCTTCAGGTAGTTCTTGCCGGCAAGAGCCTCCGCCGCCGTTTCGATGAGTTGCTTCACGTGCTTGGGCTTCAAGTCGATCATCGACCGGATAGCGCAGTCGTAGTAGGGCCGGACAAACGGCAGACTGTCTTCCTTGCGGCAGAGTCGGCTGTAGGCCAGCAGCAGCTCTATCCCATCGCGCTGGGCGAATCGGGGCGAGGTTAACCCAGCACCGGTCGGATCTTCGGCCGAGGGAACCAATTCTTCGAGGAACATTCGGCTGGCAAAGAGGGCCGTTTCGATGTCGTCCCGGCTGAGCGTGGCGTCGGCCCGGTTCTCGTCAATCAGCTTCCAGAGATAGCGGCGGAATTCAGCAAGGTCTTTCCGCAATTGCGGATTGTCTTCACATACCTCTTTCTCGGCGCACGCAGCTTTGTGGTTGCAGTGGTCAATGAAAAGCTGCGTCAAACGAACGCAAATCTCGATGCGCTTCTCCCGTGGTGCGGCAGGCGCCTCGCCCGTCATTCCGAGCAAAGTGAAAACCTTCGACGCCACCGCTTGCGGCAAATCGAGTCCCGAAGTTGTGGTATGACCTCGGAGTTCCGCGAGCTTGGCAAGACTCTGGCGGGCCAGATCGAGGTCCTGCACTTCCGTAGGCAGTGCCAGGGCCAGGGCGTACTTGGACAGAATCACTTCTTCGAAGCGCGCACGCTTGGATGGGGGCAAGAATCCAATCGCCCGCCAGGCGCGGCGATAGTCGTCCGCCGCTTCTGCAGCGTCGGTCGGATAGCCGAACAGGCTGCAATCTCCCAAACGCTCTTGCGTGTTGACCCAGCGCTCGATCAGCCGACTTCGCACCATGGTGTAATTGGCGTCGCGGCCTGTCGTGCTCGCCCGCATCTGTTGGAAGGTCTTGGAGATGCCATCTTGGAGCAATTCGCGATACTCTTCCGCCGCTTCGTTGCGCTGACCTTGAAAGCGATACGCCATCGCCTTGCCGTGCGAATTGTGGAAGCAAATGATCCTCGCTTCGACTACCTGCGGATCGTCAACCGTGGCTTCTTCATCGGCTGCCAGACCTGTGCGAGGTGCGAGGATGGTAAGCGATTGGTCAAAGCTCGCAACAGCATCCTTGAACTTGAACCACTCCATCTGGAGCCAGCCTTTACGGTTGAAATAGACGCCCGAAAGCGGGCTCAACCGGGATGGGTCGACTTCGTCGATCGCTTGTTCCGCCTTTTTCAGGCGGTCTTCGGCGGCGCCGGTACGTCCTAGCTTGCTGAGAGCGGCAGCCTCCTGACACAGCACGTAGACGCGGAAGGGAGGCGGCGTGCCAAAGTCGTAGATCTCACGAGCCAGCGTGTAGTACTGCACGGCAGCGATGTAGTCGCGCTCCACGTCGGCGGCATACCAACCGCGGTCGGCAAGGCACAGCGCCCAGAGCGGCTTGTAGCGCATTGGGTCCGATTCTTGGTGATCCTCGTACAGACGCAGAGCTCGGGTGTAATCCTCCTTGGCCTTCTGGCGGTGGATTCCACCTGCCGCGTGTCGGAGGACCGCTAGGTAGTGCACGTCGACAGCATCGGCGTCGTCGAGGGTGGTTTCCTGATCCTTGCCCGGGCTTTTGCCGTCGCTTTCGTCACTTGCAGGTTGCGTTTCACTGGCCAACTTCCGCTCGTCTTTGGTCGACGTCGCCAGTTCGTCGATGATGGCCAGGATTTCGGTTTGCAACTGGTCGCCGTGGACATTCAACAGCCGTTGCAGATGTCTCCCACGTTGTTGGATTTTCTTGCGCTCATCACGGACCAGGCGGTCGCTGGCAGTTTTCGCGGCGTTTTGCAGGCTAAGCGGGCTGATGATCTCGAGTTGTTCGTTGCTCCGCTGCGCAGGGCTTTCCTCCAGAATCTCGAAGCGCAGGCCCGGCATGAACCAGGGGGTTTCCTCGAACCACCAATTCCCGAAGGAACCAGGCACCGTAGCCAGCATGACCTTGCGAATGCGGTCGCTGGGCAAATCGATCGGGGGAAACTCGCCTTCCGGGAAAAAGTGAAATTCCCCTTGGCCACCATCCAGCCAGGAACAGCGGGGCGTCTGCCCTCGCATCAAGCGATCGTCAAGGAACAGTTTCATATGACCGAAGACTTCAGTCGTGGTAATCGGCCGCCCTTCGGTCCGCTTGAGGGGTAGCTGCAGCATTACTTTGAGCAACGCACCGGTGAACGGCGAGTGCCTGCCGTCGCTCGTTACTGACTTTTCTCCCGTGTCGGCCGCCGTCTGCAGCTCGCGACTCGCGGTCATTGCCTGAAAGCCCTTCGCGATGCGGACCGATTGGTCCGGACCGTGGTTGTCGCTCAAGCTGGCTTCCCGAACTCCCTCGGAAAACACCGCGCCGCTGTAACAGCAGTCCAACACAAGCAGCTTATGCCGGGCCTTGCACTGGGTCCGCAATTCGTCGATGAGGGACTTCATCGCCACCATTTTCGACGGCAAGGGCAGGGGCTGGCTCTTCATGTCGAACTCGATGTCGAAGGGCATCAGAAACCCCTCGGTCGCCAGTCCGCCATCCGACGGGCGGCTGTAGCCATGACCGCTGAAATAAATCAGAACGCAGTCGTCGTCTTGCACATCGCTGCTGTTCAGCTTGTCGATGGCTTTGCCGATGGCTTCTTTGGTCGCGTCCTTTCCGATGAGCAGCGTTGTGTTCTCATCCGTGAAGCCGTAGTGCGTACGCAGGACGCGTGCGAATTCCTGCGCGTCGTTTTCGGCCGAGTTAAGTTTGGTCAGCCCCGGCAGTTGGACGCCGTCGTAGTTCACCCCGATCACTAGCGCCCATTTGGCTCGATATCCTTGAACGTCGGACGGGAGGCCGTCAGGGGAGAGTCCCG
>JAEZAS010000268.1 GCA_023430365.1 Planctomycetota bacterium | reverse complement strand
CCTCACTAGCGTTCGACCCACCCTACGTAACCGCTTGCCGCTGACATTAGCCGGCGGGTCACTACCCGCCGGAAAACGGCTGAGAGATTTGGCTACTGGCGAAGCAGCCGTCCGAAGAAAGGGTCGTCTCGCATGGCGGCGTCCTCTCGCGGGGCTTCCGGCGGATGTGATCCGCCGGCTGGGTGAGGTCAGTCGCCCGTTTCGTTCGCTGGGGCACCGGCTGCGCCTATGCCCCAGCCACCCCCGGGTTTGTGTTGGCTCTAGCTCCAGGCGTCGTCGCCAAGCTCTTCCTGGAGCAGGAGCCAGTGTTGTTCGGCTTCGCCGAGTTCGCCGGTGAGGCGGGTGACTTCTTCGTGCAGCCGCATGGCTTCGGCGGGGTCGGTGGCCTGCATGAGTTGGTCGTTGGCCTTTTTCTTTTCGCCGTCGAGGCGGGCGATCGTCCGTTCGAGGTTGGTCATCTGCTTGCGGATGTCGCGCTCGTTGCGGCGGGGAGCGCTCGGGGCGGCCGGTTTGGCCTTGAGCGCCGCGGCGGGAGCTTTGGCCATCCGGTTGGTGGCGTTCTCGCGCTCCCCTTCGTCGATTTCCTTGTTCACCGAGTACAGGTAAGCGTCGTAGTCGCCGCGATAGTTGACGACCCGGCCGTCGCGGACTTCGACGATGCAGGTGGCCACGCGCTTCATGAAGTGGCGGTCGTGGCTGGTGAAGATGACCGTGCCCTTGTAGGCGATGAGGGCCTCGGCGAGGGCTTCGACGGTGTCGACGTCGAGGTGGTTGCCCGGTTCGTCGAGGATCAGGACGTTGTACTGGCTCAGCAGCAGGCCGGCGAGGCAGAGGCGGGCTCGTTCGCCACCGGAGAGGACCGAGATGCGTTTCTTCACCTGCTCGCCGCGGAAGAGGAGCGCGCCGGCGAGATCCAGGATCTCCTGATGCTTCGTGCCGCTGGCGGCCTGGTTCTCCAGGTAGTCGAGGACGGTCTGCTTTTCGGGGAGGCTGGTGTAGACGTGCTGGGCGTAGACGCCGATCTGGCAGCCGTGCCCCCACCGGACGTCCCCCTCGATCGGTTCGAGCGAATCGACGATGGTGCGGAGAAAGGTGGTTTTGCCCTGGCCGTTGTCGCCGACGATGGCGGCCCGCCAGCCGTGGTCGATCTCCAGATGGATGTCGCTCGCGACAGTGCGCTCGGGATAGCCGATCGCCAGCTTGTTGCAGCGGAGCACCGGGCCTTTGCGGGGCTCGACCGTGGGCGCCTTGATGCGAGCGGTCGGCTCGTCGTACTCGACGTCGATCAGCTCGAGCTTCTCAAGCTGCTTGCTTTTGGAGCGAGCGCGGGTCGCGGTGCTCGCGCGGGCCTTGTTCTTGGCGATGAACTCCTCGAGCTGCTTGCGCTTGGCGAGCGTAGCGGCGTTGGAGCGTTCTTCGTGCTCGCGGCGCTCGGTCTGGTAGTCGAGAAAGGCGTCGATCTTGCCCGGGAACATCGTCAGTTTGCCGCGGGAGAGGTCGAGCGTGTGGCTGCAGGTCGAGGCGAGGAACGCCCGGTCGTGCGAGACGATCAGGCAGGCTTCCTTGTAGTCGCGCAAGAAATGTTCGAGCAGGATTTGGGTGCGGAGGTCGAGGAAGTTGGTCGGTTCGTCGAGCAGCAGCAGGGCCGCGAGCTTTACGCGCGTTTGCCAACCGCCGGAGAGTTTTTGGATCGGGCCTTCGAGGTATTGCCCCTTGAGCTCGAACTGGCCAGCCACCTCGCCGCACTTCCAATCGGGCTGGCCGCTGTCGCGCATCAGGAACGAGAGAGCCGTGTCGCCCGGCTGAAAGGGATCGTGCTGGCGCAGGTAGCCGAGGCGGAGCTTGGGATGGCGCATGACCTCGCCGCGGTCGAGCTCTTCCTCGCCGAGGAGGACGCGCAGCAGGGTGCTCTTGCCCGCTCCATTGCGGCCGACAAAGCCGACCTTCACATCGTCGGTGATCGTGGCTTCGGCGCCGTCGAGCAAAACCTGGTCGCCGTAGCTTTTGTAAGCGTTCTTGATCTGCAGGAGCACTGCCATGCCGAATCAACACCTTCCGAAGTCGTGGGGGGAGGCCGCTGAGCCTGCCCGGCTGAGATTGAATGACGAATGACGAAGCCCGAATGACCAATGAATGCGAGTTGAACGCTTCAGCGGTCGTTCGTCATGGGGGCGTTCGTCATTTTACCCGGGCAGGCTAGAAGCCTACCCTACGGGGAGCAGGCCAGGTCGTAGAGGATCTCGGTCGCCACTTGGAGCTGGGCGATTTCGATCCATTCGTCGGCGGTGTGGGCCTGCTCGATGCTGCCGCCGCCGAAGACGACGGTCGGGCAGCCGGTCAGGGCGTACAGCGGGGCGTCAGTGCCAAAGGGGACACCGATCCGCTCGCCCGAGCCGCCGTGGCGACGGATGATGGCGGACAGCCGCTCGGCGAGCTGGCCGTTGCGGTCGTCCGCCAAGCCGCGCGACATGAGAAACGGCTCCTCATGCGTGACGGGCGTTCCCGGCGGAACGTTGGCGGCCAGCCAATCGACCGCGTGGCGATACGCCTGCTGCGGGTTCTCCCCCGGCAGGACGCGGCGGTCGATTTCGATCATGCACTCATCGGGGACCGTGTTCACACTGATGCCCCCGGCGATCGTTCCGACGCTGAGCGTCGGCGGGCCGACGAGCGGATGGTCGCCGAGCGTGCCGACGACTTCCTTGGCATAGCGTTCGAGCGCCAGCAGCACCCGCGCCATGTGATAGGCTGCGTTGTCGCCCCGCTGCGGAGCGGAGCTGTGGGACGCTCGGCCGCCGGTGTGGCAGCGCCATCGCACGGCGCCCTTGTGAGCGACGACGACGTCGAGCTTCGTCGGCTCGGCCACGATGCACTCGTCGGGAATGCGCGACAGCAGCCGCGAGCGCGGCGGCTGGTCGGTCGAACCGGCGTAGGAGTTGGCCCAGTGCAGCGCGCCGCTGAAGCCGTGCTCCTCGTTCACCGTGCAAGCGAGGATAACGGTCGCCCGCCCGGCTGGCTTCTCGGCAGCGAGGCGCGAGACGACGGTCAGCATCGCGGCCAGACCGCTCTTGATGTCGCACGAGCCGCGGCCATAGACCCGGCCGTCGCGAATCGTCGGCTCGAAGGGTGGAATCGTCATGCCGTCGATCGGCACGGTGTCCTGATGGGCTTCGAACATCAGGATGCGCCCGCCCTGCTCCGGGAGCGGATCGCCGTCGACGCGGATGACCAGGTTGTCGCGCTGCGGAGCGACCTCGAACCGCTCAAACGGCAGGCCAAGTTCCTTGGCCTTCGCTTCCAGATACGCCGTGACCCGATGCTCGTAGTAGATGTCTCCCGACACCTTCCGCCCCATCGGGTTCACACTCGGGAGGCGGACAAGATCGCACAGCGTCTGGACAACATCGAGGCTCATGGCAATTCAACTGGCTCGTCGCTGAACTCGCCAGAGTTCAGCCAATTGGGGAATCCGTTCTCGGGCCGGCTGAATTCTGGCGAATTCAGCGACGTTCGTCCACCGTCCCAGGCTGGAGCCTGGGACGGAGATTCTTTGCGTTCCGACTACTGCTGTCCGAGGGCTTCGGCGAGCGGTTCTTCGATGTTGGCCGCGGGAGCGTTCACCCCCACCAGGGCCGCCACGGTCGACGCCAGGCAGGCTGGGGCGACGCGGCGGTTGAACGTTCCGTTCTGGATGCCGTTGCCGACGAGCAGCAGCGGCACGTTCGTATCGTAGTGCCACGGGCTGCCGTGCGTCGTTCCCTTGCCGGAGCCGCCGGTGATGCAGTACGGCGTCAGCACGTAGACCACGTCGCCGCTCATCCGCGGGTGGAAGCTGCGGCGGAGCATTTCGTCGAGGTTGTCGCTGCTGTTGGCCAGCAGGTCCTCGCGGGTGCGCGCGTAGGCGACGTAGGGCTGCTGAATCAGCCAATCGCGAATGATCCGCTGGGCCCGACCAAAGTTGTCGCCGGCCAGGCGGGGATGATCGTCGCGGAGAAAGACCTGATGCTCGTCGACCTTGGTGACGAGCGTCTCATCCCCTTCTTTGACCTCGATCACCTTCCGCAGTTCCACCTCAAGCTTCTTCTGCACTTCGCCGAGCGAGCCGAGCGGACTGCGCTTGGCGGGCAGGTTCCAGGTGGCGGCTTCTTCCGGAATCGGCGCCACGCCGTGGTCGGCGGTGAGCGTGAGGGTCCAGCGGCCCGCGCCGATGGTCTCGTCCAGCCAGGCGGCGAACGCGCCGAGCTGGCGGTCGGTGCGGTACGTCATGTCCTCGACCTCCATGCTGCTGGGGCCGAAGGCGTGGCCGACGTAGTCGTTCGACGAGAGATTGATCGCGAGCAGGTCAGGCGCGTCGTCCTGGCCGAGCGATTCGCCCGTGATGATCTCGCGGGCGGCCAGCAGGGTGTAGTCGTTGCCGAAAGGAGAGAACAGAACCTGGTCGCCGTACTTGTCGGCGTTCAGATCACCCACCTTGGCCAGCTCGTGCGGAAACTGATTGTCGAATTTGGCTGGCGGGTTTTCGAACTTGCCGTCGTCGTGCTTGTTGTAATAGCACTCGGCAGGGAGCGAGAGATTCCAGACTTCGCCGTGATACCGGCCGATGGCGTCCTGCTCGTTCATCACGCGGAGGTAGCCCGGCAGGTCGTTGCGATAGTAGGTGCTGGTGACCCACTTGTTCTTTTCAAGCCAGTAGGCGGCGTCGGCCCGGCGGCCGCTCATCAGGATCGCGGCCCGATCCTTGATCGCCACGCCGATCACCTTGCTCTTGTTGCCGTACTTCAGCTTCAGCATGTCGCCGACCGTGTCGACGCGCAGGTTATTCGGCGACATCGGCTTGCCCCCCGAGATGCCGACGACTTCGACGGTCGGATCGGCGACGCAGTATTGGCTCTTGCCCGTTTTGCGATCGTACCAATCGTTGCCGATGATGCCGTTCACGTTCGGATAGGCGCCGGTCATCTGCACCGAGTGTCCCGGCGCGGTCACCGTGTAGGCGTGGCGATGGTGGCAATGCGGATAATAAGCGCCCTTGCTCTTCACGCGCGCGAGCAGCCCGTCGTCAGCGAAGTTGTCGGCAAAGCGGACCAGGTAGTCCTGGCAGTACTGGTCGACACTGACCGAAACGATCAACCGCGGCGGCTCCGCGGCGAGCGCTGCGGACGGAATCACAAGACACAGGGAAACTGCAACCAACAAGCGATTCATGCATCACCTCATAGCCGGAGGGTAACTACCCTCCGGAGAAATACTGCGGTCATTGCCATGCGAGAGGACCTCCCTGGATGGAAGCTTCTCGCGCTGTTCTCCGGAAGGTGGTTACCTTCCGGCTAATGTTTTCATTGGAGGACTTGCGTCGCGCACGAGCAGCACGGCGCCGAAGCCGTGATCTTGGGCATACCCTTACAACCCTAGCTCGTAGGCTTCCACCTTGTTGTCGAGCATCCGCGGCAGGATGAGCAGCTTTTGCTCCGGCAGGTAGGCGATGTCGGCGGTGCCCTGGCCGAGTTCCAGCAGCATCGTCACCTTGCCGTCTTTGCCAATGTGACTGACTTTGCCGAGCAGCCAGTCGCTGATGACAAAGCCGCCGCTGCCGTCCGACTCCAGGCCGTCGATATGAGCGACGGTCTCCTTGGTGACGAGCGTCTTTTCCTTCGTCTTGGGATCGAGGATGAACAAGTGGCCGAGGACCGGTTTGTCGCCGCCGCTGCCGAAACCGCCGACATGCAACTTGCCTTCGTGCACCAGGCAGCCGTTCGGATTCTCCATCGCTTCCCCTTCCGCAAGGAGCGTCATCTTTTCGCCATCGCACTGATAGACTCGGCTGGCGCGGGTGTCGGTGACGTACACCGTGCCATCCTTCGCTACGGCGACATCATTCAGAAACTTGGCCCCCTCGGCGGGAATCTTCTTCTCGATCTTGCCCGACTTGCGGTTGATCGCGACCAGCTCGTCGATGTCGCTCACCCAGAGCGTGTCGCCGTGGACGCGCATCCCCTTCGGGGCGTTCAGGCCGGTTACCCACTTGGCTTCCAGCACTTCCCCTTTCGGACTGAGCTTGCTGATCCAGCCCTCGCCATCCTTCGCCGCGCCGTCTCCTTTGATGTTGGAGACGTAAACGATCTTGGCTTCCGCGTCGTAATAGGCGCTTTCAGGCCGATCCATTCCTTCGGTTGCCGTCCAAAGCAGCTTCGGTTCGGCGGCGAGGGCGGCGGAGGCGATGAGGCTGGCCAAGGCGAGCGACAGCGAGAGACCGAGGTTCTTCAGATGCATGGGAGAGGCTCCATCAAAGGTGAGATACAGTCGCGGCAGGCGGGAGCTATTGTAATCGAGGGGAGAGTGAGAATCTCCAGTGGCGGCGAATACCGTTGCTGAAGACGGTCATCTGTATCCCTAAGCGTAGTCTGCCGCCATAACCAACGCGGCGAAGGCAAGCCATTCGGTCGACCGCTGCTCCTTTGCGGGACCAATGAGCCAGGACTCCCACACAGGCTCAAATCTCGACACCACCTCTTTGAGGTTTTCTAGGACTTGAGGAGGCGCCGTGTCGACCAGTTCCTCGCGTTCGAGGTCGTCCGTGATCCCCCAAAATTCCGCGTAAGGTAATAGGGGAATCAGGTCCGAAGGAATTGCTCCATCGTCAAGCTGAATCCGAGCGCTCCGCTCGTAAAACTCGCCGTAGAAGATCTGCATGGACTCTCGGGTATGCACTGCAAAGATTTGCATTAGGGCTTTTGCTCACGCTTGTACTGGCGAATTCGATAGGATAGGTGTGCGTACGCTCCAGTGCGATTTAGGAAGTAGCGATGCGGATCACCATGCTCGCCACACTATTGGTTGCTTGCCTGCTTTCGCTGAGCCAGGCCGCCGAACCGGTGCCGATTCTATTCGACACCGATATGGA
>JAEZAS010000135.1 GCA_023430365.1 Planctomycetota bacterium | reverse complement strand
CTGGGACACTGAGCCGGTGCCGACTTCGAATCACCCGACGCACAACGCTCGCCAGCCGGCTGCGGCACGCTCGGCGATGCACATGCCGGGTCGCCCCACGACTCCGGTCGCCCAGCGGACCATGAATCCGCAGCAGCGGCAGGGCATGGCTCCCGCCCCAACGCGGACCGCCCGCCCGGTGGCTGCTCCCAAGACGCACACCCAAGCCAATGGTTCGCCGCTAACCCCGCGACCGTGGTCGCCCGTGGCCGCCAACCAAATGCGGTAAGCGGTTCGCCACAAGAATTTGCCGTCGGAGACGCCTTTGGATCGACATCCAGAGGCGTTTTCATTTCTTGCGGTTCGACACACAGGCGGCAGCTAGGCACGGGGCAAAATCAGCCCCGCGAGCCAACCTCGCGGCAGGTCCGCGACCAGCACTCGCTCCGGTAGCCCCGCGTCCGCCAGCACCGCTTCGGCGGCAAGGTAGCCGCTTCGCACCGCCCCTTCCATCGTTGCGGGCCAGCCCGTGCGGGTCCAATCTCCCGCCAGGTAGAGCCCCGCCAAACTTGTCCTCTGAGCTGGCCGCAGTGCTTCAATGCCCGGCTGCATCGAGAAGACCGACTCCTGCTCGGTGACGATCTTCGATCGCACCACCTGGGCCTCGCTCGCCGCCGGCCAGATGCCGCTCAAGTCGCGCAGCACCTCGTCCAGCACCGACCCTCGCTCGCGCCCCGCCAGATCGTGCGAACCGCTGATCACGATCTGATAGTAATGCGAACCGTCCGCCTGCGAAGCGGAGCCAGCAAGGTTCCTTCGCTTCTCCGAACGAGCAAACACCCACTGCGTCAATCGTCCCACGACAACGGCGTGCGGCAGGTCCATGATCGGCCGATCCAGCCACAGGTGCACGCCCGTAATCGGCGAAGCCTTGATCGACTTCGCCCGCTCCCAATCCGTTCCCGCGTTCCCCCCGCCGCAATCGACTAACTCAGCAACCCGTCGCCAAGGAACCCCAAGCACAACAGCGTCGGCAGCAAGCGACTTCCCTTCGTCGATCGCCACACCACACACACACCCCTCCGCGACCAGCACGCGCTCCACGCCCGTGCTCAAGCGAATCTCCACCCCCTGCTCTCTCAGCCGCTCCGCCGCCTTGGCATCGTAAAGCTCACCCAGCGATACGGTCGGGACTATCACATCCGAAGCCCCCCGCGCCGCCATAAACCCATCGACAAACACCTTTCGGGCCGCCGGGACCGACACGCGATCGAGCGTGTCCCCCAGCGCGCTCACCAGCACCGCCGCCCAGAAGAGCTCAATCGCCTCTTCCGTCTGATCGTTCTCTCGCAACCACTGGAGCACCATCGGTGACGATGACGAATCCGCCCCACGCATTCGAACCAACCGCAGCATCGCCCGCTTGATTCCAAGTCGCGACGCTCCCGACAAAAACTTCAACCTATCCAGCGCCGGCAACAGGTGCAGCGGCGCCGGCAACCACTTTGCGGGCCGAAAGTCGCTCCGCCGTCCATCAGGCCCAAAGAAGTGCAGCGTCTCGTAGCGCTCGAACAGCCCGTCGATCTCCATCCGCCGACAGAAATCGAGGTAGTTCGTGCAGCAGCCCATCGCCACGTGTTGGCAGTGATCGACCAGCTCACCCGACTCGCGATCGACATACGAACCCGCCCGACCACCAAGCCGCCGCTTCGCCTCGAGCAGCGTCACGCGCATGCCGCGCGTCGCCAGCGCCGTCGCCGCGGCCATCCCTGCCAATCCACCGCCGACGATCACCACATGCCGCGTCAAAGCCGTCACTTACTCCGTTCTTGCAAGCCGACCACCACGAATCGCTTCGCGCTCAAGACAAAGATCACCGCCCCGCCAGATACCGCTTCTCGATCTTCACGCCCACAGTCCCCGTGGCAAAGTAGCCGACGCTCATCCGCGCCACATGCGTGAGCAGGTCGAACGCCCGCCACCGATCCCAACCAAAATCCTCTTCCATCCACAAAACCATCCGCGAGAACGCTTCCGCCGTCGCTCGTTCCATCGGCAACCCCGTGGCCACCGTCATGATCTCGTTGGGCAAGTCCAGTCGTGGCCCAGCCAGCCGCTTCCCCTTCAAGACATTCACCGTGACCGTCGTTGCCGCCGGCATTTCCAGTCCACTGGCGCTCAGTTCTCCGTGCCCCATCGCCGCATGGGCATCGCCCAGATAAAGCAACGCGCCCCGCACAAACACCGGCAACTGAATGATGTTCCCCGGACACACCTCCACCAGGTCCATGTTCCCGCCATGAGGCCCAGCCGGCAACGTCGTCGGCACTCCGTTGGCCGGAGCCACGCCGATGCAGCCCAGCATCGGCTGATACGGAATCACGACGTCGTCACTCCAAAAAATCCGCCCATCGCGAATCGGGCAGATGTGCACCCCGTGCGGACAGTCGTTGCCGAGCCATTGGCTGAGCATTCCCGCATCGCCGGTGCGCGTCGCACATTGGCCGATAAGCGGCTCGATCGATTCGATCTTCACCGCCAGCGTGTCTCCTGGCTCGGCTCCCTCGATCCACAGCGGTCCTGTCTGCGGATTGCTCCCCGGCTGACGGGTCTTGTCGCGCCGGTCGTCGTTGGTCCGAATCTGACCGCTGAACGCGTCCTCGCTCTCGACAACCACCGTCTCTCCAGGCTGCAGCCGGGCCCGAATCGGGTTATGCCGACTGAACTCGTAGTAGAGCGGTCCCAGAGCGATGCGTTTCATGGCGGATACTATAGCTCGTCCTCATCACCCGTAGCTGAATTCCCAGAATTCAGACAAACCCAAGCCAGCTTCCGAGCGCCCGTCCCACCACCGAACCGCCGACCTCGCACAACCGTAACGATCGCATCCCCCCTCCTTCGCTGCAGCGTCGCGGACACCTCCCAATTCGTTGACGCCCTCTCACCCCAAACCTACGATACAGACAGTTCCCAGCTCTCAGGTTGCGTCATCCGCAGCCCGGCCGCCGGCAGCCCGTCCCGCTGCCGACCGCCGCTCGGAACCACCCTCAATCGCTCCCCTCAGCCGGTGCCTTATGGGCGTAACGTATTTCAAGCGTTACCGAATGGAAATCGACCTCACCCGGCCCATCTTCGAGGCGCCGCGGCTGGCCGAGGGCTACTCATTGCTTCCCTGGTCCGAGAAGCTCCTGCCGATTCACGCCGAAGTGAAGTACCGCAGCTTCCGCGACGAGCTCGATTCCAACGTCTTCCCCTGCCTCGGCGATCGTGAAGGCTGCCGCCGGCTGATGGAAGAAATCACCGCCCGCGACGGCTTCCTCCCCGACGCCACCTGGCTCGTCCAGTACTGGCCCGAAAACGCCACCCGGCCCGACCTCTGCGGCACCATCCAGGGGGTCATCGACACCACGACCGGACTCGGGGCGATCCAAAACATCGGCGTCACACCGAACCACCGCGGCCAAGGGCTCGGCTCCGCGTTGGTCCACTACGCCCTCGGAGGCTTCCACAAGGCTGGCCTCCGCCGGGCCTTCCTCGAAGTGACTGCCCAGAACACCGGCGCCGTCCGCCTCTACCACCGCCTCGGCTTCCGCACGACGAAGACCGTCTACAAGGCCGCCGAAATCGCCTACGCCTGATCCACGGCGGGCGACGTTTCACAACACTTGCGCCAGCCCTGGCCCGCATCGCTGAACAGGGCTCTCTAACAATCTGCGCGCCCCTTGTACAACCCTTGCGCGAGGGCCCTCAAACGCCGCACCCTCCCTCGCTGCAATCCATTGCGACAAATCGCCCCGCGAGCTTCACAACAGCTAGCCGGGGCGTCCGCGAAAACGCTGAACAGGGCGCCCCAGCGGTTCCACCACCCAGCCTTGTACAACACATCGCACTTCTGGCTGTTTTCCACTAACCACCGTCCTCTCCACGACTTACTTCAAATCGGCCTGCAAACTTCACAACAGCTAGCCGCACTTCCACAACGTTTGCGCTGAGCCAGCCACTGCCGCCGGTAGCAAACGCGGAATACAACCCCTCGCCGAGCCGCTTCACAACACTTCGCGAGCGCCTCCTGACAACCTCACAACAGCTCGCTCAGGCCCATCGCGCACCCGCAGGAGCCAGGCACAACCGCGCCGCTCCCGTTGCCCACCACCGAATTGCCAAAGAACCCACCGCGCAGCAAAAAACGCCCCACGCTCCGCAATCCGGAGCGAGGAGTCGACGCCCACATTCTGCCAACTTATTAATAAGTCGTCAACATCAGCCGCTACATTGCCTAGCACCCGTCCGGCGCGACGGGCTGCTGATCCCTCTCCCCTTCTTCCCTGCTCCCTCGCACGACAGCCGCCCGCCAACAGTCTAAAATGGTCGGGGGTGGAAGCTCCGGAAGGCTGCCACCGACCGAAGAGGCATGGCCCGCGCCACGAGGCGCCGGCTGGGTACGTTCGTTGCATCGCAATCAGTCGGCCGACTCCGGCCATGCGTTGCGCGCCAGGAGCAGGAACAGGCGATGGCCACCAGTTTCTTCAAAAAGCTGCAGGATCTGTTCAAGGATCGCCGGCCGGAGTTCTCCGAGCGATTCTCGATCGTTCGTGAAGCGATCGCCGGCACCATGTCGAACTTTCACATGGCGATCGACCGGCAGGAGAACCGCACGGTCGGCCTGAAGCTGCTCGACATGGAAAAAACGAGCCAGTTCGAATCGCGCTTCAAGGGGCTCAACAAGCCGAGCGAAGGCAAGATCGGGATGCAGCTCAAGCATCCCCGGATCGTGGAGACCTACGAGTTCGGCCGGATGAAGGATGGCCGGGACTACATCCTGATGGAGTTCGTTCAGGGCACGGGCATGAACGTGCTGATCAACAACCGCGACGAAGTCCTCTTCGGCAATCGGCACATCCTCATTCGCCAGATGGCGGAGGCAATCGACGCGGTCCACAAGGCGGGCTTCATCCATCGCGATATCTGCCCGCGCAACTTCATCGTCGCTCCCGACGGCAAGAGCCTGAAACTCATCGACTTCGGCCTCACGGTTCCGATGCAGCGTGAGTACATGCTGCCGGGCAATCGCACCGGCACGCCGCTCTACATGGCCCCCGAGATCGTGCGCCGTCGCAACACCGACCAGCGCGTCGACATCTTTTCGTTCGGCGTCACCGCCTACCAGCTCTGCACGTTCGAATTCCCCTGGCCCGCCACCGACACCACCGGCCGCGGCGCCCTGCAGCACGACACCAAGCCCCCCACTCCGATCACCGAGTATTTTCCGAAGCTCAACCGCACCCTGGCCAACCTCATCACCCAGTGCATCTCCGCCGAACCCACCGGCCGCCCCGCCACCGCCGAACAAATCGTCGCCACGCTCAAAAAAGTGGAATCCGACGAACAGTAGGTCAGGCGCCCCGTGCCTGACAAAAACCGGCCAGCCATCGTGCAAAACTCCAAACCTCTAGGGCGAGCGGAGGACGAAAGTCCTCCGAGGGAATCGCGAGTTGACGGCCCAACATCGAACCCGCAGCGCGCCGTCTGACTCAGTGTCTTTCAGATCGTGCGCGGGACACCTCGGGGGACTCTCGTCCCCCGCTCGCCACGCTCTACCTCGCCGCCAGACGATCCACCCCAGCAGAAAGCAGCCGGAGGCGAACCGCCTCCGGGGCAGCCCCGCAAGTGGACGCTCCACTCGCATTTTCTCCCGGAGGCGGTTCGCCTCCGTCTAATTTCGACGCCGATGGAGCGCGGGGAGCGGGGCAAGGTGCTTTTGTGCTGCGTGATGCGATCGAGCGGCGCGCGCGTTGCTCGTCATCCGTGACAGGTGAGGCTGTCCCATGACCCACGAACACGATCCCGATCGCCGCAAAATCCGCTGGTGCTCTCCCGAGAAGCCGCCAGCCGAGCAGCGCCTGGCCAACGCCAATCGCCAGCAGCGGCAGAAGAAGCTGGCCCGCTCGAAGAAGCGGCCGCCGCGCGAAACGTAAAGCCATCGCCCGGCGAGCGGAGGACGAAAGTCCTCCGAGGGAAGTGCGAGTTGACGTTCCAATGTCAATTTCGCTGTCGTCTCGATCCGTGCGCGGAATACCTAGGGGGACTTTCGTCCCCCGCTCGCCTTCCGCTACAGGAGTTCCGCAATCGGTTCGCCGTAGGGGAGCAGCGGCATGGGGCGGCCGTTGTGATCGAGGAAGTTGTGATTCTGGTTGATGCCCAGGTGATGCAGCATCGTCGCCCAGAGATCGTTCGGCGTGAGCGGGCGGTCCTTCGGGTGTTCACCCTTGCTGTTGGTTGAACCGACGACCTGCCCAGTGCGCATCCCGCCACCAAAGGCCAGGACCGACATCGCCTGCGGCCAATGGTCGCGTCCCGGCTGCCTCACGCCGGTCTGCGTGCCGATCTGGTTGCTCACGCGCGGCGTGCGGCCGAACTCGCCGGTCACGACCACCATCACTCGCTTGTCGAGGCCGCGGGCATAGATGTCCTCCACGAGCGCCGCCACCACCTTGTCGAGCAGCGGAATTCGCACCCGGCCGTCGTCAAAGATGTGGCAGTTGACGGCGTGCGAGTCCCAGTTGTACGTCCCGTTCTTGAGCCATGACACGCCAGACGTGTACGGGTTTTCGAGCACCATCGTGACGAACGTCGCCCCCGCCTCGACGAGTCGTCGGGCCATCAGCGCCCGCTGTCCCCACGCGTGCTTGCCGTACTTCTCGCGCAGCGCTTCCGGTTCTTGCGACAGGTCGAACGCATTGCGGGCTTCTTCGCTGGTGAGCAGGTCGAGCGCCCGGCGGTTGAACTGGTCCATCGCCGCGGCGGCGCCACTGCGGTCGATGTCGCGCCGCATCCGGTCGAGTCCTGTGAGCAGTTGCTTGCGGTCGTCGAGCCGAGTTTCCATGCGGGAGGCGAGCGACAGGTTCTGCACCTGGAAGTTTTCCGCGCTCGGATCGCCGACGACGAAGAACGGCCCGTGCGCCGGCCCGAGGTAGGCGGTCCCGACGCTGAACGTGTCGATCCCCTGTCGGCCGTTGTCGACGCCCATGACGTAGCTCGGCACGCCGCGCTTCATCGGGCTGCTGAGCGCCGCGATCATCGAACCTACGGCTGGATAGTCGTTCACAAAACCGGTCGGCTCCTTCGGGTCGCGGGCGGTCATGAATCGCTTGTGCCCGCCGCCGTGGTCGGCAAAGTTGTGCGCGATCGAGCGGATCAGCGTGTACTTGTCGGCCAGCTTAGCCAGTTGCGGCATCAGCTCGCAGATCTCGATGCCGGGAACGTTCGTCGAGATCGGCCGGAAATCCCCCCGATAGTCCTCGGGGGCTTCCGGCTTCATATCAAACGTTTCCATGTGAGGCGGCCCGCCGGGCAGCCACAGGAAAATGACCGCGGTGTCCTTCTCCGCTTCCCGCTTCTCCGCTGCGGCGGCCGCGCGGAGGCGGAGCAGATCGCCCAGGCCGAGCCCCGAAAACGCCAGCGCTCCGGCCTGCAGCAACGAACGTCGGGCAATGGGGCCACTACAAAGCGCGCGATGTGTCATGGCGGGGAGAGCTCCAGGCAGGCAATCACGGCGGGGCAACCAGGCGGATCTCGCGAAGCGGCTGCCAGGCAAAGCGCTGGCGGCGCCCCGCATTATGTTGCAGCGGCGACTCGCGAGTCAATCTTCGCCAGCCATCCGTGCCGCGGCCGACGCGGATCGCTACTTTTCTGCGGACAAGGTACGCTCCCGGACGGAACCGACCTTCCGCCCGCCAGTAGGATCGAGCGGCGTTCGTGGTTTCTGTAGGGGCAAATCGATGGAAGGTAAACGTCGGCGGGAAGCGGAGCTGATTGCGCTGTCCCTCTACGACAAGCCTGCGTTGCGGGCGGAATTCTGGCGAATCGTGTGCAAAGGGGGCGAGTGCCGCGAAATGGCGTGGCTTCCCAGTCGCGAACTAATCCACGCCATCTTGGAGGTGGAGTTTCCCAGCCAGCGGCGCGTGACGACGGAGCAAAATCAAAACTGACGGCGGCAACAGTGTTCCTATCGCGAAACTTGCGATTGGCTCCGAGAGGAGCGGATTATGGCCACGCCAGCACGGATGACCTCAGGATGAAATAAATTGCGAGGACTTTTGTTGCTGTCTTTCTGAATAGTTGGCCCTATAATGGCCGCGTGAGTCGTTCAAGTGTCGCTACACCGTCTCAGCTCGGTTGACACCCTGGCTTAGGCCTCAGTTCGAGGATCCAGCCAATGTCAGTCACGCGCCAAAGCGCTGGGCAGAATCGTCTATTAGACAAACTGTCCGCTCCCGATCTGGACTCTCTGCTCCCCTATTTTCGGCCGGTCGAGCTGAAAGGTCAGGGCATTCTGCTCGACTCGGGGCAGAAGATTGAGTGCCTCTACTTTCCGCTCGAGGGCCTCATCTCGATCGTCAGTTTGATGCGCGACGGCAGCATCATCGAGATCGGCGCCATCGGGCGCGAGGGCGCGGCGGGAACGCCGATTCTGCTTTGCCGCAGCGAGATTCGCTACCGCCACTGCGCTCAGATCGGCGGCACGGCCTTGCAGATCGGCGCCGATGTGGTGATTCAGCAGTGCGAGCAAAGTCCTTCGCTGCGCCAAGCGCTGCTGCAGTATCACGGAACGCTCATGGTCCTGTCGATGCAGAACGCCGCCTGCAATGGGTTGCACAACGTCGAGCAGCGCTGCTGCAAGTGGCTGCTGCTGACGATGGATCGCGTGGGCTTGCCGTGTGTCGAAATGACGCACGAACGCCTCGGCCACCTGCTGGGCGTCCGCCGGGCCACGGTCTCCGAGGTGCTGAAGCCGCTGCGCGACAGCGGCCTGCTTTCCTACTCGCGCGGGGCGATCACGGTGAAGGATCGCGAGGGCCTGATGGGCCGGGCGTGCGAGTGCTACGCGCTCGTCGCGCGCGAGTATGCCTGGCTGCAGTAACGCTGTCCCCGAGGGGCAGGCGCAAGGACCAGGCGAAAGCACTAGGCGAAGTAGCGCACGGCGTTTTCGAAGAGGATCAGCCCATCCCCCCGCTCGCGCTGCTCGCGGGTCCAGCGGGGATGCTGGGTGGGGTCGATGTGCCGCTCGGGATGCGGCATCAGGCCGAGGACGCGGCCGGTCTCGTCGCAGATGCCGGCGACGTTGGCCACCGCGCCATTGGGATTGGCGGGATAGGCGAGCGGCTCGTTCGTGACCGGATCGCCGGCGGCGGCCGTGTAGCGGAGGACGAGTTGCCCCAGGTTTTCCAGGCGGGCGAGCGTGGCGGCGTCGCGGGCGACGAACTTGCCTTCGGCGTGGGCGATCGGCAGGTACATCTCGTCGACACCCTTGAGGAACACGCAGTTGTCGCCGCTCGTGCGCAGCTGGACCCAGCGGTCCTCGAACTTGCCCGAGTCGTTCAGGGTGAGCGTGGCGATCGGTTCGTGAGCCTGGTCCGGCAGCAGCACGCCCGACTTGATCAGGATCTGAAAGCCGTTGCAGACCCCCAGGATCAGCTTGCCGGCCGCCTTGAACTCGTGCAGGGCGTCGTACAGGTGGTGGCGGATCTGGTTGCCGAAGATGCGACCCGCCGCAATGTCGTCGCCGTAGCTGAAGCCCCCCGGCACGCACAAAATCTGAAACTGCTCGGCCAGCTGGGGCGACTCGAGCAAGCGGTTCAGGTGCACCTTCTCGGTCTTGGCTCCGGCGGTCTCAAAGGCGAACGCGGTCTCGCCGTCGCAGTTGGTGCCAGGAGCTCGGAGGATGAGAACACGGGGAGCGGGCATGGGCGGCGGAGGGATCGGGGACAAGGGGTCAGGGACAAGGGAGGAGAGTTAAGAGCAAAGAGGCAAGAGCGCTGCCCATTGGTCTCTTCTCCCTAGTTAAAACCTATCACTTGCGCCAAGAAACGGACAGGGGCGGAACCCGCAGGTCCCGCCCCTTTGCTGTTTTCTCTTGGCCTCTTTGCCCCTTCGCCTCTTGGCCCCTCGGGGTTCACGGGCCCTAGCCCCGCACGCTCATATCGCAGCTCAGGCCGCCGGCGGCGGGCACGTAGCAGGTGCGGGTGTAGTCCATCACCATGCGGTGGGCGCTGAACCGCCAGGCGAGGGTGCCGATCGAGTTCATCATCCGCTTGATCCAGTGCCGCGGCAGACCGTCGACGTCCCGGTCGTAGTAGATCGGAACGACCTGCTCTTCCAGGGCGCTGTAGAGCGACTCGGCGTCGCGGCGGTCGGTGATCGTGTCGTCGACGTGGCTCCGGCCTTCGCCGATTGCGAAGCCGTTGGTGCCGTCGTACGCCTCGGCCCACCAACCGTCGAGAATCGACAGGTTCAAGCCGCCGTTGAGCACGGTTTTCTGACCGCTGGTGCCCGAAGCTTCGAGCGGCCGGCGGGGATTGTTGAGCCAAACATCAACGCCCTGCACCATGTGGCGGCAGACGTTCATGTCGTAGTCTTCGATGTAGGCGATGCGATTGGCAAATCGCGGATCGTGACGCAGGTTGGCGATCTGCTTAATGAACCGCTTGCCCGGCTCGTCCTTCGGATGGGCCTTGCCCGCGAAGACGAACTGCACCGGACGTTCCTTGTCGTTCACCAGCCGGTCGAGGCGATCGAGATCGTTGAGGATCATCGTCGCTCGCTTGTAGGTGGCGAAGCGGCGCCCGAAGCCGATCGTCAGGACGTTCGGATCGAGCACGTTGCGTGCTGCCTCGACGACTTCCTCGCTCTCGTTGCGGCGGCGGCACTGCCGGCTGACGCGGCGGCGGACGAAGGCGAGCAGCAGGTTCTTCAGCGCGTTGTGGGTTTCCCACAGTTCGCCCGGATCGACGTTGTGGATCGCCTGCCACACTTCGGGTTCACCCATCCGGTAGATCCAGTGGGCGACGAAGTGCCGGTCATAGAGCTGCATCATCTGCTGGGCGAGCCAGGTCGGAATGTGCACGCCATTGGTGATGTGGCCGATCGGAATTTCTTCTTCCACGCGCCACGGCCAGAGCTGGGCCCACATGCGGCGCGAAATATGGCCGTGCAACTGGCTCACGGCGTTGGCCTTGCGCGAGAGCTTCAGGCCGACGACCGTCATGCAGAACGTCTCTTGATCGTTCTGCGGCTCGACGCGGCCCAGGCCCATCAATTGTTCGTAGCTGATGCCCAGCTGATCGCGGAGTGGGCCGAGGTGCTCTTCCACCATTTCGCCGCTGAAGCGGTCGTGGCCGGCAGGCACCGGGGTGTGCGTGGTGAAGACCGTCTGGCGGGCCACTTCGCGGAGGGCGTCGTCAAACTTCATCCCGTCGTCGTGCATCCGCTCGCGGATCACTTCCAACGGACCGAAGGCGCTGTGACCTTCGTTCAGGTGATACACGCCCGGCGTAATGCCCAGGGCACGCAGCGCCTTCACGCCGCCAACGCCCAGGATCAGCTCCTGGCGGATGCGGGTTCGTTCGTCGCCGCCGTACAGCCGGCTGGTGAGTTCGCGATCTTCCGGGCTGTTGCCGTCGACGTCGCAATCGAGCAGGTACAAGCGCACCCGGCCGACCTGCATCAGCCACACCTTGGCATAGAGCGGGCCGGTGCGGGTATCGACGTGGATCATCACCGGCTTGCCGTCGGGCGACAAGGCCGGCGCCATCGGGACGTTCTCGACCTTCGTGTCGAGATACTCTTCGCGCTGCCAGCCGGTCTCGTCGAGTTGCTGCTTGAAATAGCCTTGATCGTAGAACAGACCGATGCCGACCAGGTTCACGCCCAGTCCGCTCGCGCTCTTAATATGGTCGCCCGAGAGCACACCGAGACCGCCCGAATAGATCGGAATCGACTCGTGCATGCCGAACTCGGCGGAGAAGTAGGCGACCGGCTTGCTGCCCAGCACGCCCGCGTGGGTGGCGGCCCACGTCTGACCATTGGCCATGTATTCCTTCAGCCGGCGGTGGGCGTAGTTGATGCGGCTGTAGAGCACCATTTCGGCCGCCCGGCTCGAGAGACGCTCGGGGGTGAACTCGCGAAGCAAGGCGATCGGATTGTGATCCAATTGACGCCAGCGAATCGGGTCGAGGTCGCGGAAGAGATTGCTGACCTCGGGATGCCAGGTCCACCACAAGTTACGGGCCAAGGCCCAACACTTGTCGTAAAGAGCCTGAGCGGACATCTCGCCAGCCATCATCGGGCTCGGCTCGGACACAACGGCGGTGTCGATCGTAGTCATCTGGAATTCCCTCTCCGCCTAAGATCACTGAGCCCGCTCCGGAACCTACGCAGCGGCGCGTTCATTTAAGGGTTTATCGGGCAAATGTGCAGTCTGTCAATAGACGTGCGGAATAACCGCCCCAAATCGAGCGCAGGCGCGTCACAACGGGAACTCAACCCGCCTTATGCCCTGCTAGCTCGCGCTGCTGCCCAAAGCGTCTGCCCGTGCGAACTTCCGCAGCGGGCGATGGACGATTAGAGCTCGTGGTCGATTCCCGGCGGCCCCGGCTCTTCGCGACGGGGAACCACGTAGGAATCGATCACTTCGACCCGTTCTTGCCGTTGAGCGCCGAACGAACCGAACCTCACTTCCACACGCCGCCGGAACCAGGCCATCGCCAACCGCCGATACCAGCGGCGGCAGTACGGAACGAGCAGGCTGAAACCGATTACATCGGTCAGCACGCCCGGCAACATGAGCAGAATCCCTGCCAGCAACAGCATCAGTCGATCGGCGAGCCCCTCGGTCGGCAGTTCACCGTGCTGCAACGACCGCTGCACCGTCCGCCACGTGCTAAAGCCCTGCCAGCGGAACAGCACCAGCCCACCGACACCGGTCAGGATGACCAACACGATCGTCGGCCCAGCGCCAATCAACTCGCCCAATAGCAGCAACAGCCACAGCTCGATGAGCGGCAGGAAGGCGAGAAAGATGAGAATGTAGCGAAGCATGGTGAATCTTACGCAGAGGGGCTACGAACGCGAAACACCATCTCCCAATAGCCGGAGGCTAACAGCCCCCGGAGAACGAAATTAAGAGCTTCCTTCGCACGAAGACTTTTTCGATCGAAACATCCTCGCGCCGTTCTCCGGAAGGTCGTTACCTTCCGGCTACGGTCGATCCCTCTTCGATTTGCTTCTCCCGCCGCCGCTTCAACCATCGGTCCACCGGCAGCAGGTACATCGCCGTCAGCACGGCATTGAGGTGAAACCCGTAATCAAACGTCAGCAGCACCCCCGCATAGAACCCCAGCAACCCGAGGCCGATCCACACCCGCAGCCGCGGCACGAGCGCCAGGATGCCCGCCGTCTCGATCACCAGCGTCGCCCCCTGCAGCAGCGCAGCGATCCGACGGTCGCCGAGCACTAGCCACGTCGTCGGCGCCCACGAGTGTCCCCACAGGTGGGTCCACAGTTGCAGCGACACGCCGTTGGCCCAGCCCGCGCCGCTGAACCAGAGCTTCGAGATCCCCGCCGCCGTGTGAAACAGACCGATGTATGCAATCCCGGCGAGCACCACCCATCGCGGCAACAGCGGCGTGTCCTGGAACCGGCCCTCGCGCAGCGCTTCGCGAATGGCGGGCGCTTCCGCCGTGATCCAGAGCGACTGAATCACCAGCAGCATGTTCGCCATATTGAAGATGTGGGCCGTGTTGTACGTCGTCTCCACGTGCAACGACCAGAGCACGGTGAAAGCGCTCGTCGTCAACCAGCACGACCACGGCAGCCACCGCATCGCGAACCAGAGCAGCGTCCCGACCAGCAGCGCCGCGCGACAAATCCAAAACACGGCCGGCTGAAACAGCCAGGCGTGCGGCAACCACGAGATCACCGTCGCCGGCAACTCCGCGGGATCTCCCTGGCGCGTCTGCAACGGCAAACAGACCAGCAGCAGCGCACTGGCCAGCAGCGTCCAGTTCACCAGTTGACCGAACTCGGGCGTGGTCTTCGCCTGCAGATGCTCGAGCCAGCGCTTCACGGAGCGTCATCCAAGCAAGAGCGGGTGCCATGCCCCACGCCGCAAGGCAGGGCATGCGAAGTAGGCTCGAGCCGACCGTGCATGGCCTGGCTAGCGCCGTGGGCCATGCCGCCCGGACGACTGCCGATGCTTTGGCGACGTCGCTTCATGGCTGGCGTGCCTCGCCGCTCGCCGCATTCTGCTGCGGGTCGACCTCAATCCGCCAGCGATCGACGCGCACGACGCCGATCCGCCCGCCGTCGACTGGGCCGATCACTTCCTGTTCGACGTCGACGTACGCAAGCCCGCGATTCTCCGCCGCGGCCAGTTGCTCCCCGATATGCCGTCGCACGGTCGCCTCGTCATGCGCCACGCCGAACTCCTCGAGCACCCGCGGCGGCTTCAGCCCCACGCCATACCCGACCGGATTGCCGTCGTAGATCCGGTGACAGAGAAACCGCTCGCTCGGCAGCGGCTGGCCGTCGGGCCCTTGCAGGCGATAGTTGCAGTAGAGCTGCGGCGCATCGCGAAACATGGGCGCCGACGTGAACGGATAGACATCCCCCATCGCCAGCGGCACGACGACATTGGCCACGAGCAATCCGCCCGCGGCCAGCATGCAAAGACGATGACGAACAAACCCACTCACCGGCACCCCAAACCCTCAAACACAACGTAGCTGAATTCGCCAGAATTCAGACCATCGATCATCCAATGCCCCCACAGCCGGAAGCTAACAGCTTCCGGAGCACAACCAACCAGTCATCCACCC
>JAEZAS010000107.1 GCA_023430365.1 Planctomycetota bacterium | reverse complement strand
GCCCTCCCCCCTCTGCACCCTCGACGCTAAATTGACCGGATGCTCAGCCTTCATTCCGATTCACCCGACCGCTGGTTCGCCCAGGTCGAGCCGCACCTCGATCAGCTTCTGATCGATCACGCCCACTGCGAGAAAAAAGCGGCTGGGGCGGCGATGAACCTGTTGTTTGCCTATGTCGAAGACCACGAGCTCACCCGCGAGATGACCGAGATCGTCCGCGAGGAATTGGAGCACTTTCATATGGTGCTCGACCTTTGCGAGCGCCGCGGCATTCGGTTTCGGAAGATCCGGCCGAGCAACTATGGCCAGCAGCTTCACGAGCTGATCGACAAGCAGGAACCGCAACGTGCCGTTGATCGGCTGCTTGTCGCCGGCCTGATTGAGGCCCGTTCCTGCGAGCGGTTCGGCATCCTCCGCGACCGTTTGGCCGATCGTGAATTGGCCGACTTCTACGGCAGCCTGTTCGAATCCGATGCCCGCCATCACAGCACCTACGTCCGGCTGGCCAAGCACTTCGCTCCCGACGACCTGGTGAAGCAACGGCTCGCCGAGCTGGCGACGGCCGAAGCCCGGATAATCGCGGCGGGCGACGACATTCCGCGCATGCACAGCTAGACAACGGTCGCTAAGATAGGGCGATGTCTACCGGACCGATCCTCGTCTCTTGAAGCCGCCTGGATTCGCCCCGCATGCCCGACATCGAGTGGCTCGATTCTCCTCCCGCCGTCGATTCGCAGACGCATGCTCCCACCGGAGTCCCGTGCGAAGCCTGCGGCACGCCGGTGGAACCGCTCGACAAGTTCTGCCCAGCCTGCGGCACGTCGAACCCTCTTTACAAGCCGCCGATCGTCGGCGCCGCCGCCCGCGGCAGTCAGCCGATCGTGGAGGCGGAACTCGTCGCGGGAGAGACGCTCGCCCAAAAGCACTTCCGCTGCCACAACTGCGGCAGCGAGATGGCCGCCGATCCGCAGCAGCGGAGCTACGTCTGTCCGTTCTGCGACTCGACGTACGTCGTCGAGTTTTCTCCGACACTGACCGGTAGGCATCGGCCGGAGTTTGTGATTGGTTTTGCCATCACTCCCGAACAAGCGCTCGCCGAGTTCCACAAGTGGCTGCGGCAGAACAGCTGGTTCCGGCCAGGCGACCTGGCTCAAGCCAAGATCGCCGAGCGGCTGAAGGGGATCTACCTGCCGTTCTGGAGCTTTTCGATGCTCGCCCATAGCCACTGGCGGGCGAGCATCGGCGAGTACTGGTACCGCACCGAGACTTACACAACGACCGACAGCAAAGGGCGCATCGTCACCCGCACGCGCCAGGTGCGCGAGACCGAATGGTGGCCGCTCGCGGGGCAGCATCATCGCTACTACAGCGGCTACCTCGTCTCAGGGAGCAAGGGGCTGCCGCAGAATCAGGCCGAGCGCGTAATGCCGTTCCAACTGCCCGCCTTGAAGCGGTACGAGCCGTATTTCCTGGCCGGCTGGCTCAGCGAGGAGTACTCGGTCGAGCGCGAGCAGGCGCTGGAGGTCTGCAAGGACGAGTTCTATCGCCGTGAGCAGCAAAACATCGCCGCGTTCCTTCCGGGCGACACGCATAGTGGCCTCGAAGCACGCACCACGTTCCAGCACATCAATTCCGACCTGATCCTCTTGCCCGTCTATTTGCTTACCTACCGCTACCAAGACAAGCTCTATCGCTTCCTGCTCAACGGCCAGACCGGCAAGATGGAAGGGGACAAGCCAGTCTCCTGGCAACGCATCAGCATCGCCATCGGCATCGCCGTGGCAGTCCTAGCCCTCATCGCCCTGATCGTCGCCTTAGTAGCCAACAGCTAACCTGCCCGCCTGACGTCTGAAATCTGAAATCTCACTTCTGCATTCTCCCCCATGGACCTCCTCGAGAAATGCACCGTCTGCCACGCAATTCTCGACGAGGAGGATCTGTTCTGCGCCAACTGCGGCGCCGAAACACCGCACACCGGCAGCGTGAGCCTGCCCGCGGCGACGGCCGTTGCAACCCACAACTTCGAGTGCCAGGGATGCGGAGCGTCGATGAGCTACGACGCCTCGGCCCGCACGCTACGCTGCCCGTTCTGCGGCAGCGAAAAGCTCGAAGCCCAGCGCGACGCCAAGGTCCTGCGTCCCTCGCGCGTCATTCCCTTTGCGGTGGATGAAGCCACGGCGCTTGCCCGTCTGCGGCACTGGATGGGGAGCAGCTTCTGGCGTCCCGCGGATCTGGCGCAGGCGGCGGTGATCCTGAAACTCCGCTGCGTCTACGTCCCCTATTGGGTGTTCAGCGCAAGGACGTTTACCTACTGGACCGCCGACACGAGCGAAACTCCCGTCTACACCCGTTCCGGCTGGTATCCCGTCTCCGGCGAGCACCACGGCAACTACGGCGGTGTGCTCGTGGGCGCCAGCGGCGTCCTTACGCCCAGCGAAACGTCGGCCCTCGCCCCCTTCGACCTCAGCACGGCGGTTCCTCCCGAACAGGTCGATCTGGAAAACGTCGTTTACGAACAATTTCGCGTGCAGCGGAAGTATGCCCGACCGCTGGCCTATAATGGCCTCGAAACCCTTGAACTCCAAGCCTGCCGAAAGTACGTGGCGGGCAAGTGCCGCAATCTGAAAGTGAATGTGCGGGTCGAGGGGCTCTCGGCGGAACCGAGGTTGCTGCCGATCTGGGTGATGGCGTACCAGTATCGTGATCAGACGTTCCGCTTTCTCGTGAACGGACAAACGGGCCGCTGCACAGGCACGGCGCCGTTCTCCTGGCAAAAGGCCATCGGCGTGGCGGCGATTGTGATCGTCGTGATCATCGCCATCCTGATCTGCATGGGCTTGGCCGGCATGTGGTCGAGCGGAAAGTACGGCGAGCGTCGGCCGCAATCGGAACCGGATTTGCTTCTGGCTGACAAGATTGCCAATTCGGCAGCGAATAGCAATTTGGAAAACGGTCCTTTTGTTCTACCTGCTTTGGAGTCCGGTCCCCTCAATGAGCACGATGGCTTCCGCTACTCAACCCCGCGTCCCGAACACGCATAGCGTGATCGTGGGCTATCTCTGCTGGATTCTGGGCTTTTTCGGCCTGCATCGTTTCTACTACGGCAAGCAGATCACGGGGATCATCTGGGCGCTGACCGGCGGCTTGCTCCTGATCGGCTGGATCATCGACCTGTTCCTCATTCCCGGCATGGATGAGGAAGCCAATCGCCGCTACGCCGATGGCCCGGTCGATTACACCGTCGCCTGGGCGCTGCTGATCTTCCTGGGGCTATTTGGCGTCCACCGCTTTTATCTGGGCAAGTGGATTACCGGCGTCATCTGGCTCTTCACGGGCGGCCTCTTTGGCCTCGGCTGGCTTTACGACATCGTGACGCTGAACGAGCAGGTGAGCGACGCCAACCTCGAGCGACGCTAGTGCAGCGGCGATGATCAGCCGACAGGAAGCAGGCTTCAGTAGCCTGCTTTCGAGGCTCGCTATGCTACGCCATAGAGCCGAGTGACCACCTCGCGGTCCTCGGCGTCGGTCAATTGAGCGAACGCTTCCTGGGCAAGCACGGCGTAGCGAGGCCCCTCCGCGTCGTTGGGCGTGCGGCTGAAGATCATCGCGGCGCAGGCGAGCAAGGCCGCCCGGTCAAATGGCGTTTCGTCGTCCACGCCGTTCTCGCTCAGCGCCAGCCCATAGGCGACGTGCATCGCGGCTGTCTCCAGTCGATCCGCGGCCGCATAGACCGTCGCCAGCAGGCACTCGGCCCGCTCAAAGTTGATCGGCTTGCCCACGACGCCCCAGTGGAGCGCCGCGGCATGAGCCAGGTGAATCATCCGCTGCGTTTCATTGGGTGTGCGGTTCGGTTTCTCGACCAGTTCCCAGGCCTCGTTGTTGAACTCCACGGCAAACCAGCGATGCGCACGCGGCACGTCAAAAGGAGCTTCGGTCATGGTGGCCTCACGAGGCAACGGTTCGACAGAATCGCAGCGATAGAATGTAAACTGCCGTCCGGCAAGAAACGACACAGCCCGGCTAACCGATGTCAGCCGGGCTGCGTGGAATTCGTAAGCTAGTCCCAAGCGACTCTAGCGCTGGACGGCCTTGGGTTCGACCAGCTCGATGCGGATGTTCGCCTCGCGATGTGGCGTCGGCTGGGGCAGGCCTTGCACGATGGGGGCGGGCTGCTGGGCCGAGAAGTCGGCTTTCTTCGCAACCTTGCCGTCCTCGTGCCACCAGGTCCACTGGCCGATCGCGACACCGTCGCGATACTCGCCGACGATCGATTTCTGGCCGTTGGCGTGGTACCAGGTCCAGATGCCGTCCGACTTGCCGTCGACGTACTCGCCTTCCATCTGCCGCTGGCCGTTCTCGTACCAGTACTCGATCTTGCCGACCGGCAGGTTGTAGCGGAACTCGCCCTTACGAGCGACGTTGCCGCTGGCGTGCCAGGTCGTGAACGGACCGTGCTTTTCGTCCTGTCCGCGGGTCTCGAACGTCGCCAGCAAGGCCTTATCCCAATCGTCGGGCGTGCGAGCGTAGAGCATCGCGTCGAGGTAGTTGACCTCGCGACGCTTCGTGTCCTTGCTGAAGTAGTCGATCCGGACCGACACCTTGCGACCGTGCTTGAACTTCTCCTTGGCCAGTACGGTCGAGTCGCTGCCCCACGACACGATTTCGCCGTGCACCCGGCCTTCTTCGTACGAGATCTGGGTCATCACCACGCCGTTGGGATAGTACCAGATCGCCGGGCCGTTGCGCTCGCCTCGCGTGAACGAGATCTCGCTGATCTTGCGCTGCTGCGAGTCGGCAATGATCCACTTTCCGTCGAGTCGGTTGTTGGTGAAATTGACTTGCGACAGAAACGGACCGCTGAAGTCCTTATAGGGAGCCGTCTGAAACAGGGGCGATTCAGCCGCCGTATGGAGCCGCTGCCAGATGCCTTCGCGCTGCCCCATCCGGTACTCACCCTCGACGATGAGCGTTCCCTTCAGGTCATACTCGCGATAGATGCCATGGCGCAGGAAGTTGCCTTCCTCGTCCTGAATCATTTCCCGCTCGACGCGCAACGCGCCATTGGGAAACCGCTCTTGAATCCGCTCGACCGGCCGATCAACCGTGGCCGGAACTCCACTGCTGGCCGGCGTCGGGGCTTCGGGGGTGGCGAGTTCGATCGGAGCGGCGTCCAGCGGCGCTGGTTCGACCGGTGCGCTGGGCTCGGCCGAGACGTCCTGCTCTTCGGGGGCGTTCTGAATCGGCACCGCTTCGATCGGAGCCGCTTCAATCGGCTTGATGAGATCCACCGCCGAGAACGGTTCCTGGGCTTGGGCAAGCGGCATATTCAAAGCCAGCGCGGCGGCCAGCGGCATCGCCCAATGCCAGCGGAATCTTGTGATCTTCATGTCGCAATCCTTTGCAATACTCGCCCTCGATCCAGCAACCGGCTCCGCCGTTTGCCCTGGTGACCGAGTGCGTTGTTCAAGCAGACAGTCCGCCGACCGCTGACGGGCAGTCGCGACGAGCCCACATGCTCGTCCCACGGTTCTATCTGTCGCCTGTCCTCAAAGAACCACCCTCACCTTGCCAGCCCGTGGTGTTTCCGGCGGTCGGTGCTTGAAACAGCGATCGCAAGAGTCCACCCGGATGCAGTTGATGTGCAGGTTGTTCTGCTCCTGCCCTCTTTTTCGGTCACGCCATGCGGGTGGGTGCAACTCACAATAGGGAGGTGTTAGGACCCGAACGGCCGGAACAACCGCTCCAGGCCGCAGACCTTAACAATTCAGGCGTTCTGTGCCCCCCCTGCTTGGAGTTCTCGTTCTAGTACCGGGGCGTAATCCGTCCTTGCCTAAACACCGCAGGCCGAACGCGGCGTCACGCGGACGCTGCATTCGGCCTGTGCCTCAAAGAAACGATCTGGATTTTTCTGACGTCGTTCGACACTTCGAAGACGCCCGGCTGACAGTGACTCGCGCCCCGCGCTTGGAGCGGACGCGGGCCATTACCAGCCCATCACCATATTCGATTCGATCACTTTGCGTGCGATTTCGAGATCGGAACCGGTTTCGTGCATGTAAAGGCGAATCGCATGCACCTTATCCCCGTGTGCCTTCGAGAGGCAGTCGCGGGCAGTGCCGCACGGATCGACTCGCTTTTCGGTCAGGCCCAAAGCGCCTTTGGAAATGACCCACGTATCGCGCGGGCGCTTCGTCATGCGGATCACCTTGTCGTGCGGATAAGCCTCGCGCACAACGTGTTTGGCCGCCTGATCGTCGGCCGCCCAGGTGATGATGATGTGAGCGTCCGTCTCAACCTCGAACAACGGCATGGCAAACTCCTTCCCTCAACAGGGATTGCTGGGAGCGGAAAAACGCGCCAACAGCGGCGCCGAAACTAGGGGAACAGCGATGCGCGCTTTTGCGCACTCAGGCCTCTTGCCGGGATCTACGAAGGGCCCGGCCAAACCCGGGCGGAGGAAAAGGAGATTTTCACGCCCGCTTGCTTCGCGGCGACGCTGCGCCGGCATGTCTTCGGTACATGCAACCATAGGGCACCTGCAAACGCACTCCGTGCTCACCGCAGTCTCCCAGCAAGAAAGCATCCCCCATGCTTGCGCGCTTGGCAAGTGCCGCTGCGTATTTTCCACTGATTCGGCAACCGCCCTCGCCCACAGGCAATCAGGCGTCGCTTATTGCATTCGGGCCGGTTGCAATACGGCGCGTTTAGCTCGCGCAGGCGTGGAGCGGCCCGGGATCAACGATCGGCGATCGCACCACGGCAATCTCTGGTCGTCCAAGGTAGGGCGAAACCGCGTTGAGCGCTTCGGCCACATCGTCGAGATGGAACTGCCGGTCGATGTAGTTGAGGGCTAGCGCGAGCCGCGTCGTTCCCGAAGCGAACGAGCTGCGCGCGTCCTGCCCGAGCACGAATCCTCCTGCGACTCCGATCGCCCGCGCCCCTTCGACGCCGTCCCGGCCATTCCCGGTGAGCAGCACTCCCAGACATTTACTTCCGAAGGCCATGGCGGCCGACTGCATCAGCACGTCCACACTCGGCGAAGGCTGGAGTGGATTCGATCGCTCATCCGAATGGACAAGGAGCGTCGGCCTCCCTTCGCTACGGACAACCACCGTCTGCTGCCGGGCGGGCGCGAAATACGCCGTATTCGGTTGCAGCGTATCGCCGGTCTCGGCCACCTTGCAGCGAACCGGCGACAAAGCGTTCAGCCGATGCGAGAGCGCTTCGATGAAATTGGCCGGCAAATTCTGAGCGACCACCATCGGCGGCAGTGGCGCTCGCAGTTGCCGAAACAGTCGCAGCAAGGCGCGTGGTCCCCCGACCCCGGCCCCCACCACAACAATCCGTTGCTCCGTCTCTCCGGACGATGGACATTGCCCGCCGCGAATCGCGTCGCGCGATCCCGTCTGCAAGCGAGAGCCAGCCAGCCGGTCGCCCGCTTCTTGCCGCCCCAACTGCGATTGCAAATCGCATGCTCGGAGTCCGCGCAACCGAACTCGCAATTCATCCCGCAAGCGGAAGTCGCACAACTGCGGGCTGCGCGGGCGCACCACGAAGTCGAGAGCGCCATGCTCCAGGGCGTTCAGCGTCAGTTCCGCAGACGCGGGTCGATCGTCGGTCAGAGCCAGGACCGGGATCGGGTGCGAAGCCAAGACAGTTTCGAACGATCGAAGCGATTCCGCTTGCGACGGTTCGACACCGAGGATCACCGCCTCCGGCCGATTCGTGGCGAGCATGGACTGCGCCGAGTTCCAGTCGCTGGCCACGCCAACGCAATCCAATTCGGGCGTGCTACGAAGCAGCGTCGAATTCACCTCGCCGAACTCCGGCGAGTCGACAACCAGTATTCGAGCGCGCTCGGCTCGGCGACGATGCATGACTGGCCCCAAAAGCTGCTTTCCAAGACGCCCTCGCAGCGTCGCCACCGAAGATTCGGTGGCTTGGAAGTGTAGCCTGAGAATCCGAGGTAGGCCCTTACGTCGGGTATTGCCGCAGGGCGGGTCGCACCGGCCCGCTCTCACCCGTCCTAAACGGACCGTTTGCTACAATAGGACACACCGGCGAGGGACTGCAGCGTCTGCACGGATGCCAGGGCGTGGACGGCCTCGCCGAGACAACCGAACCCCTCTGCAGGGGTATTATGGAACTTAACAACGGTTATCGTCGAAGTTATTTCCAGTTTTAGAGTTAGTGCACATCGTGCACGATGCGCAGATCTAGTAAGAACGAGTCCGGGACCTAGTCCGGAGTCGGCACGAGGCGGATTTCATGGCGGTTGATACTCCCGCAAAGATTGCGATTTTGGGCGCTGGGCCGATTGGGCTGGAAGCGGCCCTCTATGCCCGGTTCTTGGGTTATGAAGTGGTGGTCTACGAACGGGGACAGGTGTGTGAGCACGTCCGCTCGTGGGGGCATTTCCGGATGTTCACCCCGTTTCACCAGAACCGCTCGCTGCTGGGCTGGGCTGCCATCCAAGCCCACGACGAAACGTATCAGCCACCCGCCGATGACGCCTTGTTGACCGGGGGCGAGTGGGTGGATCGATACCTGCTTCCACTCTCGCAGACCGACCTCCTGTCCGACCACCTGCAGCCGGGCGTGGAGGTTCTGGCGGTCGGCAAGGAGGAGATGCTCAAGCACGAAACGCCAGGTCACGAGGACCGCGGAGATTGGTCGTTTCGCATCCTGGTGCGTGACACGAGCGGCGTCGAGCGAATTGACCTGGCCGACGTCGTGATCGACACAACGGGCGTGCTAGGACAGCCGAACTGGATGGGTCATGGCGGCATTCCGGCCATCGGAGAAATCCAGTCGCAAAAGCGGATCGAGTATCGGTTTCCCGATTTCAAGGGTCGCGACCGATCGCGCTACGCGGGAAAGCACACGCTGCTCGTCGGCAACGATTGGAAAGCGGCCCTCAACCTGCTTGGCCTCGCCGAGATCGCCCGTGAAGTGCCGGGAACACAGGTCACCTGGATCACCCGGGGGGAACAAGCAGCGGAGTCAGGCGCTCCTGGACCGCTTTCGACCAACGATCCCCAACCAGCCCGAAGCCGTTTGATCGCAGATGCGTACGCGCTCGTCCAAGCGGGTGAGAATTGGCTGCACCATTGGTCAGGGACCATCGTAGAAGCGATTAACGCGAACGCAGAAGGAAGTAGTGAAATTACACTGAGCGGCGGCGAGCACGCCGGGACCTTTTCGTTCGATTCAATCATCGCCAATGTGGGCTATCGCCCCAACCGTGAACTTCATCGCGAGTTGCAGGTGCGCGAGGATTTCGCTACCGAATCGACGCTGCAGCCATTGTCCGACAACGAAGCCCAGCGGGCCCGAAGGCTCGTTCAGCCGGAGGCCAATTTCTACGTGCTCGGCGCCAAGAGTTTTGGTCGAGACCTGTCGTTTACGTTCGCAGACGGCCTGGAGCAGATTCGCCAATTGTTCACGATCATCGGAGACCGAGAGTCGTTGGACCTGTACACCGGGGCCAAATCGCTCCTACGTCAGGGATAAAAGGAGCTGTTTTCAAACGAATCTCCAGATGCCTGACCACAAAACGCCCCGTCGGAGGGGTGTTTTGCTTTTAGAAACCTTGCGGGCTGAATAGACTGGAGGGTACGCCGGTTCTCGGCGGCCCAAACGTCTCATCCATTGGCCCAGCGGACCACTTCGCAAGGGGTAAATCTTGGCCCGCGCACGTATGCGAGCAGCGATCGCTGGAAGCGGACCGCTCCTGGCTGCCCTTTTAGCCTGCGCGGCCTGGGCTCAGCCGGCTGGGCCCTCCGCGCGCGACGGCCAAGCCGAAAGCAAGTCCTCAGCCAGCAAGCCAGCCGAAAGCGGGGCTGCCAAGGCAACCGTAGAAGCCAGCGAGCTGGACACGTTCCTGCTGCGAGACAGCAAAGGGAATCTCGTCCCGGTTTTGGGCATGCCGTTTGAAGAGTTCGAGCGACTGCTGAAAATCAAACGGGGCTTGGAACCTCCCGCGCCCCCTGACTACTCTCTCGACGCCTTGGCGATCACCGGCTCAGCCGGTGAGGAAGTCGCCACGCTGCAGGTCGTCGCGACGATCCGGGTTCGCGAAGCCGATTGGGTGCGTATTCCGCTGAGGATGAATCAAGCCGTGCTGAAGGACACCGTCGAGCATGTCGGCGGTGGAGAGTTCTTTATCACTTGCGAAGCCGACGGGGATGGCTACCTCTGCTGGATTAAAGCAGGCCCGCCAGCGGACAAAGAAGTTCAGGGACAGCCCGCCGGGGATAGTCATCAAATCAAATTGCGATTCGCCGTGCCGCTGCGTGCGATTGGCGACGAGCGACGACTGGCCATGACGCTGCCCCGCGCCACCGAGTCTTCGCTCAAGTTGGACGTTCCGCTGAAGGCCGACGCCACCCTGCGCAGCGGAGGCGACGGGCTGCTGTCCACGCGTTCTCTGACCGGCGGTCGCAGCGAGATCTCTCTTCTCGGAGCGGCCGGAGAACTGGAGATCTCGTGGCGTCCCAGTCGCGAAACTCCGACGGCTGGCAACTCTCTCGAAGCAGTGGGAGATGTGCTCGTCAAAGTCGAGGGCGAGACTCGCATCACGAGCGAGGCCAAGCTGAGAGTGCGGAATCATGCCGGACCGCTGGAAACTTTCCAGGTTCGTTTGCCTCCGGGAATGGAGTTGAGCCCCAGCACCGCGACGGGCTACTCCATTGCGCCGGTCAATGCTCCAACGGGTAGCCGTGGGGAGAAGTCGCAGTTGGTCGAAGTCAAACTCGATCGGCCAGCCAGTGCCCCCGTCGACGTGCGCATTGCAGCGGCGCTGGCTTCCCGACTGCCCTCCAGTTCAGCCGTCGAGCCCGTGAGTTGGGAGGTGCTCGGCGCGGCTCGCCAACGAGGCGCGGCCGATGTTGTCGTCGCCGGCGACTGGCTCCTGCGGTGGACCGAAGGCTCCAACGTACGACGGATCGACACTCCAGCCGATAGCCCACTCGGTACGCTCGCGGCCCGGTTCGAATACTTCCGCCAGCCATGCAATCTAAAGCTGCAGGTGTCGCCTCGTCCGACACGCATCAGCGTTGAACCGACGTACGTGATCTACGTCGACGCCGATCAGACTCGGCTCGAGGCCATCTTGAACTACCGGGTGCGCGGCACCAGGGCCCAAAGCATTCGGGTTGAAGCGGCGGGCTGGAAACTCGATCGCGTTTCGCCCGATGCCTACTTCGCGTCCGACGCTGCGGACGCCACCGACGGAGACTCCTGGCAAATGGCCTTGGCCAGCGACGCGCCGTCGGAAATGGATGTGACTTTCGAAGCCCAACAGCCCAGCCCCAAGTCAGACAGCCTGCTGCAATTTGTACTTCCCAAACCGCAGGCCGATTTGACGACCCCAGCAACCGTCGTGGTTGTGCCAGGGGACAATGTCGAATTGATCCCGGATGCGACCGAAACGCGCGGTCTCACGGTGGATTCATTGCCCTCGAAGCTGATGCTTCCGCCGCGACAGCAATCACCGCTGGTCTATCGAGATCTGGGAGGCGTCGAGCGGGCTCAGTTCGCCGCTCGCTTTCGGCTGCGCGAGCGAGTGACGGCGGTCAGCACCGACACCTCCGTGCAGTTGGACCGCCGGCGGATGCAGGTGACGCAGAAGTTGCGATACCGCATTGCCCACGAACCGAAACGGGTTTTCGAACTCGCGATTCCCGCCGAACTGCAACGGGCAAGCGGACTCTCGGTCGCCTTTGAGGACAAGGTGCTTTCGCTCGAACCGGTCGACGCCGAACTAGCCCAACCGGCGGCCTCCGCCTATCGCTTTGTCGCTCCTAGAGATTTGATCGGTCCGTGTGAGTTTACGGTGAAGTACGCGCTGCCAACGCCAGCCTTGCCCGCCGGCGAAACCGCCACGATTTCGCTCCCGCTTCCCATGCCGGTCGACCGTGACGAAAGCGAGTTCACCAATCACTCGCTGGCCGTGCGCTATGCCGACGACCTGAAGCTCGACTCCGTCGAACCTCCAGCCGACGCTCGTTCGGGTCCTGCCGAGTTCGATGGTTCACTCGTACAACTCGCGCTTCTGCATCCCGTTAGCCATGTCGATCTCGGCGCCGCTGCCATCGAAACGCAGGAATCGGCGGCGGTCGCCATTCAGCGGGCATGGCTGCAGACCTGGCTCACCGGCGAAAGCCGCCAGGACCGCGCCGTCTGGCGTATGACCAGCCGCGAACCCACTATCCGCTTGCAACTCCCCGCGGGCAGCCAAATGGCGCAGGTTCAAGTAGCCCTAAACGGTCATCCCGTTGAGCGCACCACGCGTGAGAAAGACATACTCGGCATCTCGATTCCCGCCGGAATGGTCGGTAAGGAACAGGTGCTGGAGGTCTGGTATTCGATCGATCGCGATGAACTCGGCTGGGGTTTGTCTCACCAGCGGCTTGACCCGCCAACAATCGTTGGTGGGTCTTCGGTCCAACGGTTGTACTGGCAATTGTGCTTGCCGCCGCAGGAGCATCTGCTGGTTGAACCAACGGGCTTCGCAGCCGAATTGGGTTGGAAATGGCGAGGAATTTTCTGGGAACGCCAAGGGACCGTGGCTCAAGATGAACTCGAGCAATGGACCGGAGCCTCGCAGCAGCCGCCTTTGCCGGAGAGCGTGAACACCTATTTATTCAGCAGCTTTGGCAGCACCCCGCCCCTGCAGGTGGCCAAGGCCTCTCAGCGACTGCTGCTGGCGATGTTTTCACTCGGGGCTTTGCTAGTTGGCCTCGCTTTGGTTTACATACAGCGGCTACGAACGCCGCTGATGTTGCTCGTTGTCTCCGCCCTACTGATCGTGGCCGCACTCTGGGCCCCGGAAGTCACACTGTTCGTGGGCCAGGCAATTGTGCTGGGATTGGTGGTCGCATTGATCTCCGCTTTTGGCTGGTGGCTAACAACGGGCCGACTCGATCGTGGCGGCGAACAGCCTTCCGGACCTGGCAGTTCGCCGACAACTGAATCTCGCTCGACCCAGATGCCGACTCCTCCGCTCGATCGGGCTTCACCAAGCACAACTGCCACGTCGCCGCTCGGAATAGCCGCCGTGGAGTCGCGGCCATGACGCGCGGGTGGCCGAACATCGACGTTATCGTCGCATTGATGTGCGTCTTGGGACCCTTCACTGTCGCGGCCCAGGAGGAGCGGGCCGCGGAACCGGCTGGGCCTCTGACTTATCGGCGGATCTTCGTACTGCAGGACGAATTGCAGTCGCAGGCGGCTGGTCTCCTACCGATGAAGCGGGAGGAATTTGAAAAACGGCTCCTCACCGCAGGTTCATCTAACAGTCGCGAGCAGCCTGCTGAATGTCGAATTGAGAGCGGCGTTTACAGGGCGACCTTCGAGAACCAGCAACTGGTCGCTGGCCAGGCGGATTTGAAGGTCCACTGCGATGCTGCGCGAGAAACCTGGCTCTCCTTTGAGGGGAGCACGTTGGCGATCGGCTCCGCGTTCTGGACCGATTCGCTAGAACGGCCCGCCCTGCTCGGCCTCGATTCGAGCGGTCGAACAACGCTGCGCGTGGAACGTTCTTCGACGCTAGAACTCGAGTGGAGTGCCCGCGGCCAGCCGATTGATCGCGGCGGATGGCGGTTCGATTTGACGCTGCCGCCTGCCATTCACAATGAACTGCAAATCGAGTTGCCCTCCGGTTGGACGATGTCCGCGGAAGCTGGATTGCTCAGCCAGGTGCCGCAGGCGATCGGCGAAAACGAAGACGAGCGCATTCGAGCCGATGTTTCAGGAACTGCAGCATGGCGTCTGGAACTTGGCGGGCAGCGGCGGGCGGAGTTCTCGGTATATCCCCGTTCGGCCGGTCGAGACGAAACGCTGCTGCTGGTTAGCGAAGCGGCCACTTACCGCTTCGCCCCCGGAAGCCTCGATAGCGACCTATCATTGACTCTGAATATTCACGAGCACCCGCTGCGACAGGTGGCTCTGCGGGTTGAACCGCCACTCGACATTCTCTCAATTCGCCACAAAAACACTCGTCTCGACTGGCAGGAAGGAGCTCCGGACGAAGCTGGCGTTCGTCGCTTGATCCTGGAATTGCCGGAACCGCTGCCGCCGGGTACGCACATGTTGCAGATCAACGCGACAGCGGCCTGGCCACTGGACCGGCAAATCGCGGTTCCGCGGATTCAAGTTGAAGGCGGGATCTGGCAGCACGGCTCCGCGACGATGGTAAGCAGCTCAGACCTGCGGATCAGCCCGCGCTCCGTGAGCGGCGCCAACCAGACGAAGTCGATGCACAGCGGCGGCAACGGCCAGGCCCGATCGATGCAGTTTGAGTACTACAGCGGCGCCGCACGGGTGGAGATGGTTGCGACCCGGCCACTGCCCGGTCTGCGCGTGCAAAGCGGATTGGCCGTTGTTGTCGATGGAAATCAGGCGACGGCCACACTGATGGCCGACCTGTCGACTGACGTCGGCGAGCGGTTTGAGTTCTCGGGCTCCGCATCACGGCGATGGATTATTGAGTCGGTGGAAACGGTCCCTGCCGATCTGCTGGAAGAGCGGCGCATCGAGGTTCAGGGGCCCGACCAGCAGCGGCTGAGTGTCCGACTGCGACATCCTCTCACCGATAAAATTCCCGTGCGGTTGATCGTTCGTGCTCGCCGGCAGCAAACCGGCGAAGGGCGAACGCTGCCGGTGAGCTTCCTGCAGTTGCTGAGCTTCGACGATCTCCGCGAGCAACGCCGACTGGTTTCCGTCAACTCGGTGGATCCCGCGCTGGAACCGAAACTGATCGCCGATGCCGACCTTGAACGCCTCGATCCTGGTCAGGCGACGTCCGCCGACTTGGACTATTTCGAGTCGGCTCCGGGACCGATCCTCTTCGAGTCGAAATCGAACGATGCTTCCGGACGACTCACCCTACGCCGCGGCGAGCCGCGATTTGCCACCGATATTGAGCACTCGGTCGTGGCTTCGCAAGGCGCGCTAGCCCATGAAGTGCGTATCTCGATTCGGCCTGAATCATCGACTATCTCCAGCGTGCTCGTGCGAGCAACGCCCGAACCGTCCGCAGAGATCGCGTGGTCGATCGAGGGGGACGATTCGCGGATCGTGGTCCCTAAGTCAAGCGGCAATCTCGCACCACCCGATTCGCCGATCAGCGAGCAGGCCTGGCGTCTCCAACTTCAGCGTCCGCGAAGCGGCGCGATCGCGATCGTGGGACGCTGGACACAGCCGCTCGAAGGCACAATCACATTGCCGCTCTTTTCGCTGCCCGAAGCCACCTCCCAGTCCGGCACTGTGCAAATACATTCCAGTGGTGGAGTCCGATTGCAGCTGACTCCGGACGATATGGTGGCGATGCCTTTGCCGCCTGCTCCCCCAGGTGAAATCAATCCGGTTTTTGCTCGCTACCGCTACGAGCCAGGCCGGCGTGGAGCGTTGATTCTCACCGACACCCCGAGTGATTCCGCCGCTCCCGCCAATCTGTTCATCCGACGCGAGGAGATCCGCTCCACGTTCTCCAGCGACGGCTCGGCTTCACACGTGGGAGTCTACGAGTTGGAGAACTTGGGCGCGGAAAGGTTTTCCCTCACACTCCCCAAGAACGCCAGTCTCGAACGAGTCACGGTGGATGGACAGCCTGCTTCGGTCACGCGGCAAGCCCAGGAAAACGACCAACTGGCGATGCCGCTTCCGGCGGCGCATAAACAGCCACGGGTCGAGATCCACTACTCGTCACGCGGCGGAGCGGAACAGTGGTGGACGACGCGAGACTTCGTTGCGCCGCTCCCTCAGCCCCATTCACCATCGCTCGAGCGGCGCTGGGTGGTCCACCTGGCGCCGACGCTTCGACTTTGGTCCGACGCTTCGTCGCGAGCGCAAGCGCAGATTCCAGACAAGCCCATCAACTTGTTCTCGGCAGCGTCTTGGAAGGGCTTCTTGACGCCGCTGGGCCTTGGTGCAACAGAATCGAAGGCCAAGCGGAGCGACTCCCTGGGGGCGGGATGGCAAACGCACCAGCTGACACTGCCAAGCGCTGGGGACGCAGTCATCACTGTTTACCGTCCCGCTTTGATGCATGTCATCGGCATTGCCTCGGCGCTCACCGCCTTTGCCCTGATCGGCGCGCTTGCAGCATCGCAGCAGGGAAAGATGGTTCTTACTGCGTTGCTGTGTCTGATTGCCACAACATGCTGGTTCTTGCCCGAGCCCATGGCGCCGATCGTGTGGTGGACGCTCGCCGGCTTGGTTTCCGCGATCGCCTGGCTCGGACTTCGGGCGCCTGCGATCCCGTCGAGTACGGCGACGCCAAGCTCACAGCCGCCAATCACCACCAGCCTCGAGAAAGCTCCGTCGCTCACGACGCTCCTGCTCTTCGCTATTGCACTCACCATGGGTAACCTGCTTCAGGCCGCCGAGGATGAACCGGCCACCTCGAAGCGACCACCTCGAGTCATCATTCCCATCGACGATGACCGGCAACCAACGGGTGACTACGTCTATCTCACCGAAACATTTTACGAAAGACTCCATCGTCCGGCGGAATCGGCTGCCACGTCAGTTGCTTATCTGATCCGCTCGGCAAGCTATGACGCAACCGTAACCGAAGACGAAACAACCGCTCTGCCACAGGGCTGCGAATTCTCGGCCCACTACGAACTGGAAACATTTGTTGACGACGCACTCGTTACCCTTCCGCTCGGAAGGGGCGATGTGCACCTGATCGAATCGGGCTCCACCCTGGACCGTCGCCCGCTCGTTGTCGGTTGGAATGAGTTGCGGGATGCGCTCAGCTTTCAGATTCCTCAAACAGGACGGCATCGGATCGACCTGCGGTTTGTGGTAGCCTTCCGCCGACAGGAGCAGCGATACACGATCGATTTGCGAGTCCCCACGATCACAGAAAGCCGAGCCCGAGTCGAATTTCCTGCCGACCGAGGGGAGTGTGAGATCTCTGCCCCACTTGGAGCTCAGGACTTAGCGGACGAGGCAGGGATCATCACAGCCCAACTTGGCCCTGCAAATCGTCTGCGAGTTGAGTACCGACCGAATCGCAAAAGCGAGGAGCAATCCGCTCGCGTCTCGGTCGATCAACGCATCTGGTGGAAGATTCGGCCCGGCTCAGTGGTGGCTGATGGCCGATTTGAATTCGCATCGACGGACGGAGAGCTAAGAGAGTTGGTTCTGCAAACTGATCCGCAAGTGAAGCTGTTGCCGCTCGACTCCGATGCCGGCATCGCTCGGCAGTGGGTCGAAGAGGGTTCCCTCAATACGATTCACCTTGAACTGGCTCCTCCCTACCCGACGGAGGCATCGCTCCATGCGACATTTCTTGTCGTCGGCGCCACGGGCAGCGGCGCGTTTCTTCCCCCACTGATCGAAGCCGAGACCGACACGACCATCCGAAACTGGCACGCGGTCAGCGTGATTCCCGGCTGGCAAGTCGAGGGCTTGGAACCGGGGCTATCTCCGGACCAATTCGCCCGGGCCTGGAGTGGAACCATGGAAGTTCCGGATTTGGCATGGGATCGCACCGTTGTGAAGAGCGCCCCTACCCTTTCGGTGCGTCCCGCGGCGGAGCGTTCGGTCGCTTTCGAGCACGTCGACTACAGCATTGGCCGGACAACGAGCATCGTCCATTACAAGGCCGAAATTCAACCAGGCATAGCCGCATTTCAATTTGCCGTCGCTGTGCCGCCGATGGTTCGTGTCCGGACAGTGACTGCCGAGGATGCTCGAGGCCCGCTCCAAATTCAGTCGTGGCGAAGCAGTGATGGTGTTGTCACCGTTGCACTGGCTGAGGCGTTGGATCGCAAGTTCGACATGACCATCGAAGCCGACTTCGAAACACCGGCGCAGCGTAGCTTCCTCGCGCCGCTCGTTGCTCTCCTGGATGTCGATTCGTCCAACTACTTCGTCAGAGTGTTCCGCCGCAGCGACGCCAAAGTTCAAATCGGCGAAAATTCTGGCTTCGCTGCCTCCGACTCCAGCGTCGTGGGCAGCTTTGTCGCAGGTCTGGGACGGTTGGTCCAGGAATTCGAAGTCGATGACGAAGCAAGTTCGCGTCAACTCAGGCTGGTCGTCTCCGCAAATACGCCGGAGCTCACCGGCCGGCTGTTTACCGTTTTGTCTTCGCAGCAAGAACGGTGGAATGCCGATGTCCACGCCGAGTTGGTCGTTCAAGGTGGAGTTGTCGACTCTTTACGCCTCGAACTGCCGGAGAACTGGAACGGGCCGTTCGAGATCCAGCCCGCCGTTGAGCATTCGCTTCTATCCATTCCAGGGCAAACCCGCAAACAACTCCTCATTCGACCTCAGCGGGCGATTGAAGACCGGATGGAATTGGTGATCAGTGCTTCGCTGTCGTCAGCAAACGACAATGTGCGATGCCCCGATGTCGATTTGCTGGAAGCGCCAGCCGTCGCTCGCTACGTGGCATTGCCCGCGGGCGAGACTACCCAGCTCACCTGGGAGACGAGTGGTATGCAGGCGGCGATGGTCGACGCCGCTACCTGGCCTGGTAAGTCTCATGCGCAACGGTTTGAGTTCTTCCAGGTCGTTTCCAATCGCTTCGAAGCCGTGGCTCGGCGGGCAGCCGACACCCTTAGTCAGCCGTCAGTATCGCTCGCTGATGTGGAGATCACCTGGCAGGCCGACCGTCGCTACTTCGGAACCGTCCGGTTTGACATGCTTCCTGGCGGCCTGGCAGATTGTGTTCTCGCGGTGCCACCGCACTGCGAATTGACCGCCGTCACGCTCGACTCCGGGATGGCGAACCTGAAGCGTATCAGTGATCGGGCGATGCATATTGGGCTCGGCCGGCGAAAGCTGCCGTTACGCTTGTCGGCCACGTTTCAAGGACGGGCCCCGCTCTCCGACAGCGGTGGAGTGGCGCATCTGAACTTTGCCGCACCGAGTTTGGAGGGCATGCCCGCAACTCGTACGTTGTGGACCATTCACGCTCCCCAATCCTTCGGCGACGCCCGCAGCGAACAGGCCACGCTGATTTCTGCCAGTGAGCAAAATATCGAGCGGCTTCGCAGTTGCTTGTTAGCGCTCGAAAGCGGACCAGAATCGCTGTCGGCGGAGACTCTAGGGACCGATGTCCGCAACTGGGCCTCGACGTGGAACCGACGATTCGAGGCGATCGCCAGACGCCTTGATGCCATGGAGACCTCCGATACAAGCAACAACAGCAAGACGCTCGCGCAGCTTCAGTCGCGCCTCCTCACGCGAACCGCCAAGCTGTCGGCCGCAGTGGAACCACCGGCCGATGACGCATTGGCGTCGGGTGGGATGCGAACCGTGGCTGACACGATGTCCCTTCGCCTGCAAGCAGAGGGCCCGCTCTCAGCCGTGGAAGTTCAATATGCCGTCCCCAGCGGCAGGAGTTCGGGAGTGTTCGTTGCGGGTTCACTCCTAATTATTTTGGTGACCATTCTTGGTCTCCTTTCTCCGCTGCCTCAGCGGCAGGCCGCAATGGACTGGATCAAGAGAAACGCCTGGATGCTCCTAGCGCTCTCGGGGGTCGTCGTTTGGCTTGCCTTCCCGCTGGGCGTGTTCGGATGGGGCGTGGTAGCTACCGCCGTCATTCTCGCCCACTGGACTCGACCGTGGCGGTACGCCTTGTCCACGTAAGCCAGTGAGGGGAACAGACCTTTCGGGGCGGACGAAATGCCGCCGTCCTTCCCAACCACCAAATAGCGTCCCTTTTACTTAGCGAGCCCTCAACGGATTCCGCGAGGCAAGGGCGGCAATGCCTCGTGAAATATTGGGATGCTGCAGCCGGGGCCAATTGCAGCGAGCAGGCTCGTGTCGTGAATTCGAAAAATTCCTTCCGCACCTAGACGGTCCGGGAAAGCGGAGTTGACGCAATTTGGCGTCGGGGTAAGATAGACGACTTGTCCTGGTGGCCGAATCTTCGCCTAGCAGGACGGCTCGGGGTGTGGCTCAGCTTGGCTAGAGCGCTTGGTTCGGGACCAAGAGGTCGCAGGTTCAAATCCTGTCACACCGACTTGACGAGACAAGAAGCCCTTCGGCAAGCATGTCGAAGGGCTTTCTTATTGTGGGGACTAGAGTTGCGTCGACGAGCGAAAAGTTCAAACAGACGATTTCAAGGATGCGACGCTTCTCATCGCAATCAGCGCTAAGCCACCTAGCTCGAAGGGTTTGCGAAAGTTCAAACACTTTGGACGCCAACTCGCCCATTTCGTCGCGGGAGCGGTCCACAGCATCCAGTTGCAGCTTGATTGAGGCGATCCGGTCCCGAATCTCCATGCTCTTCCGGGCATACGTCTCCTGGTCCACGTCGTTTGCCAGCCGCATGTTGAGCAACCGATCCTGCTGCTCGGTCAGTAAAGTCTGCTGTCGCTGAAGCTCTTGTCTCTGGGCCTGTGCGTCGCTTTGTCGGTCCTTGGTCTGCGATCGGAGCACCGCTTGGAACCACTCACGAACTTCCTCGTCTTCGATGCGCATCTTGTCGAACAGGGCGAGAATCTGCTTGTCGAAATCTGCTTCGGGAATCCGTGTGCGGGGATGTCCCGGCTTGGTGTAGCGGGCACAGCGGTAGTAAACGTATGAGCGGGGACCAGACTTCGTGGGCTTAACCTTCACTTCTCCAGTGATCGGATGGCCGCAGTGGCTGCATCGGATCAGCTCGCCGCCGTAGGTCGTCAGGTGCGTTGCATAGTTCTGCGTGCCCAACAGCGTCTGCACTCGGCCCCACGTCATGCGGTCGATGAGCGGCTCCTGCTTACCGGGGTACCACTGGCCCTTGTGCTCGATCTCACCAATGTAGGCTCGGTCGCGAAGGATATTATGGATCGAGCTGCGGGGGAACTTCGGCTGCGTCTTCCGCCAGACGCGGTTCTCAGTCTGCATCCGTTCGGTGACGCCGTCCAAGGTCAGGTTGCCGTAGGCATACAGGTGGAAGATCCTTCGGACGTTCTCTGCTGGCACGGAGTCGAGTTCGACGATGCTCCGGCCGTTTTTGCGGACGTTCTTGTAGCCGTAGGGAGCCTTGCCAACAAACAGGCCTTCGCGGACTCGCCTGGCCAGACCTTCCCGCACGTCCACCGACTGCTGCTCGGTGTAGAAACTCGCCATATTGGCGAGCGTTCGACGCATCATCCGACCGGCAGGGTTGTTCTCGGTTGGTTGCGAAACACAGATGAACGGAACGTCGAACTCGCTTTCGAGCCGCTCAATCTCTACGAAGTCGAAGAGATTTCGGGCAGCGCGGTCAACCTTGTAGACCAGAAGACCATCAAGCTCGAAGCAATGCTTCTTGGTGTAGGTGACAAGTTCGCGGAAGGTTTTCCGCTCGTCTACCTTGCTCGCCGTCTCGGCGATACGAAAGAGTTTGACGATTTCCCCATCGCGCGATTCGGCGTAACGCTTCAGAGCGTCCTCTTGGATGTCGAGCGAGAAACCTTCTCGTTCCTGTTCCCGACTGCTGACGCGAGCAAGAGCAACGAACTTTCTCATCGACAGCCTCCGGGAATCCGCAGTCAAACAGAAGAATGCGACTTACGCTGACCCCTGAATTGTAGCGGCCTGGCCTCGGAAAGTGGATCGCTGTCCTAACCGGAACGAGCGGCGAAATCAGCCTGCATTCGCACCCTCGTCGAGCATCAAATAGTCGACGAGCCTTCCGGCACTGAGAATGATTTCCAGTGCGTCTTCGGAGGTGAGTTCCTGCTTGGAGTAGGGCTGCCAGACGCGGAGGGTGTGGCCGATCAGTTCCGTTGTCACCCATGGGGGAGCGCCAGCCGGAACACGGACCGCGATCGGCTCGGCTCCTCGGCTTTCGCGATTGTTCCCCTGCGTGGTCATCGGATTGGCTATTCCCTCAAAACAAACGGCGTTCGACCTGGTTTCCGTAGACGGTCCATTCCGAGAGCGGTTGCTCTTCGCGGCCGTAGAGTTCCAGGTACGGACCGGGGCTGACCTTCTCGATGAGTGCGCGGAAGGCAAACGGCTTACGGCTGTGGACGGTGCGGCGAGTTTGCAGCCAACTGCGGTGGGTGCGATCTTGAAACGGCAAGCTGCCGCGAACGCCGAGCAGCAGGTACTCGTGGGAGACTCGCCAATAGTTCCCCATGCCAAGCTGTGGCTTGATCCAGATTAGGCAGGACTTGTATTTAAAGCCCCAAGCCTGGATGACCTCAAACGCTTCTCGAAGGAAGGCATTGGTGGTCCACAGGTGGAGATGGGCGTTGTCAGTGACCAGCTTTCGAACAGGTTCATCTAAGATGGCCTGCAAGGTCATCGTTCGACCTGTGAATTGTGACTGGACCGACACGCTTAAGCGGCTGCAAAATGTGACGGGACCGACACGTCAGCGATTCGGTCAGAATTAGAGTTATCCACAGCACTGTGCTGGGTTACTGATTGCGGGCGAGACGGCAAATGGTGGCGGTTCGATGCAACCGCAGCGGGCTGCATCGAATGACCGCCCGCTTAATTCAGATCACGATGCTACTGCTCTTGGCGGCGGCGTTTCGTTCGCTGTTTTCCCCTGCCCTGGTACAGCGAAAGTCTTCGACGCGCGGACTTGCGGCTCGTGCTGCTCCTCGGCAATCGAGCATTCGCGGATGTAATCGGAAGCCTGCTTGATCACGGAGATCAGCGCGTCCTGATTCTGCTCGAAGAAATTGCTCGAATACCCTTCCTTCTCTCCACTCTTCAGCTTCCAGCTTCTGCTGAGCGAGAACTCCAGATACTCAAAACCGGTGGAAGTCTGTCGCTTCCAAACATGCGCGGCAATGGCCCCTTCACGAAACGTCTCGACTGGCCGTTGCTTGTCCTGTGTTTCATTGTGCTTCGACTTCGTGCTCATATGATCCACCATTCTAAACACACACGTTCATATTTCCTCACCTCCCGGATAGCACAATTCAGTTTGTCGCACCAAATCCCAGGGCGATCTCGTAGCTCCGGGAAAACCCGCAAAAGTTGGCGAAAATAAAAAAATGCGATACCGATCTTTCGTGCCGATGCTCCATCGGCACTGAGTCGTTCTGCTCACGTCACGCATGTGCCCGAACCCTCATGCGATAGCTGAGGAATAAGGGTAGTGAGCTGGCGTCTTCCGACGGGGACAGCAGGTCCAGGAAATCCGGCCTCATCAACCGGACATAAGGACCGGAGTTGCCAACTCCCTTGTGCTGGCCCTTCGAGCTGGGTTGCCGCGAGAGTGGCTCGCCCAGTTCAATGGAGGCTCGTTGGAGTAATCCTGGCTGTTGCAGGCTCCCCTCGTAAGCGGAGAAGCAACAGCATCAGAGTAATCCCAGCGTTCTATCCAATTCGCCGACGGCGCTCTCTGCCTGCGGCAGCTTTCTTTCGAGTTGTCCCGTAAGGTTTCTTCAAGATGGAAAAGGGGCGATGCGGACATACCTTGTTCCCGTGTGGGAATGAGGCCGCATCGGCGAGGTGGAGCTGTCTGCTCTGCCTCGGTGTCGCGAGTAATTGCGGCACTCAAAGCGGGTGAAAATCCCGTCACGGGGGCTGATGGGCTTTCTCGGATCGCATCCGAGCGAGTTCCTGCAACCGTGCTGGCGTGGGGAGTTGCTGTCTGGTGACAGACAGTACCGGAGCTGACTACTCCGGGGACCGGGCGAAAAACCCGGCCACGAAAAGCTCAACCACGAAAGGCCCAACTAAACGAGTGAGGGAGGGCTTGCCAGTGAGATTCCGAGGAGACGGAGCCGAATCGCAAACCATCCGTGTGGGAGCGATACCCTGAGCTTCTGTTTTCGTAAGGGGAAATCTGACTCTTGGAGTCAGGAGAGTATGGCCAGCCGGAAGGCGGCACATACCCATGCGGACCGGACGGTAATACGTCCTAGCCACGTGACCTCGGAATCGGAGACCGATGCTAACGCAGGAGCCACTGCGGCTACCGGAGTTGGCACTCCGGCGTCTTGCCTGGTCGGCAAGATACTTCAAACGCCGTAGTGGGGGAGAGTGGCCTGAGTAGAACTCGACGGAAGTCGAGCGGTGTTTCGGGCGAAGGCTCGGACAGAGTCCATGCACCTCTGGTGCGGGAGTCTGCGCGGCAAGGCAGTCGCGACCCGTCTGCAATGGGCGGCGTGATGAACCGTCCTGGCAGGAACGAAAGGGCTGAGGGGCTTTCTGGCTTTCGGGCCAAATACCCCGTCGGAAGATGCATGGTCGATGCTTTGCGGCATCGGCTTCCTTGATTGGCAGCAACTGCGGCTGAAGGTGATTGCTCGGAAGAGCAATCACTTTTGGCGGCGGACGAACGATGGACGCTACCCGTGCGTTTTGCGCTCGGAATGGCGGCTGTCGAAGGTTTTTTTCTGCGGGCACTATGGATTGGGCGGATGCACTGGAGAAAACAGTGCATCTACACAGGCGCAATCCAGCCCGTGCGTGGATACGGTCCTGGCGTCACGTGCTCTATTCGCGGCTTTCGTAGTGTCGCGAGTCTGAGCGGGATTGCAGGGTCGTTCTGCCGCCATCGAGGATTTCTGCAAAGGAATCGGCTTTCGTGGGGTTTGCCGCAACAAACCCCACTTCTCTTGCTTATGTGATTGTGCTGCGTCAGCAGGGAATTTGATTGAAGCGGCGTCTAGGCGAACGCGCTTTCACGTTTTTGAGTCATTGGGAAAACCAGCTTCGTGCTGGAGTCACAAACGGCTTTCATCGTGGAGGGATATGCAGTATCGCTGTGTCGCTCATTCTCCTGAGGGACTCGTGCAGCAGGTTGCGGTCAGCTACTTGCGGCATGGGTACTGGTTCTACGTCTGCGGGTATCTCAAGCCGGGGACGGATCTCGCAGTGCTCGACAGCAAGTTGATCGCGAAATACGAGATCGCCCTGGGAGAGCGCGAGCGAACGGCCCGCAAACGTCGCGGCCTGGCCAACATGCAGTACATCCGCTACCAGAACTGGTTTCTGCTTTTGGCCACTGACGGGCACCACCCCTTCAAGCAGATTGAGCGCAAGGTGATTCAGGACTGCCGCCGGGTGCCGATCAAGTTCGAGGGCTACTCGATCAGTTACCGACAAAGCGGAGTGACGCCAAGCGGTGGCGGGCCTCGGAAGTGGCATGCCTGCGTGCGGATCGACAAACCGACTTACAAACAGCTCAAAACCTTCTTTCTGGATCGGGCGACGCATCGCTCGGTGGAGAATCTCGCCGTCGACTTCGCTCGTGTGCCGTATGCTCGTTACGCTCCGATCCGCAGACAACTTCTGACCATCCTCAAGGCGGTCAATGAAGCTCGGGCGCGAACGGGTTTCGCGCCGGTGCCGACATCAGCCTTACGGTTACGTCGGGAGATCGTCGCGCCGTTTGCTGTCACGGATCAGCCTTCCGGCTCAGACCTCGTCATTTGCTCGGAGGTTGCTACTTCAGCCGGGGCTCAAGATCGAGTTCCTGCTCCACCGCAAAGTGGCTTTGAGAAATTCTGAGAGCAGCCTCGTAATCGACTTCGCGGGAAGCAGCGAAATGCTGCAAGTCGGTTAACAGATCGATGAGCGTTTCCTCGGGGCTGTCTCGCTCTACCAGAGCGTTTCCGCTCTGGTACTGGGCATACGCCTTCAGAGCTGCCTCTGCGGCAGCGATGCGCTTTGAGTTGTCGCCTTCTCGTATCATTGGATGTCCTTCTATTCTTCGTTGTTCTGGCTACAGCAGTCCCATGTTCTTGAAGCTCAGATGTCCTTCACGGGTGAGAATCAGGTGGTCCAGGAGCTGGATGCGCAGGATGTCGCCGACTTCCTTCAAGCGTTTGGTCAGGTTCCGATCTGCGGTTGAGGGCTCCAGACTGCCGCTGGGGTGATTGTGCGCCAGGATGATTGCACTTGAGGCTGTCTGGAGGGCGATGGTGAACACCACGCGCGGATCGACGGTTGCCATGTTCAGCCCACCGCTTGCCACCTTGACCCAGCCAAGCGCTTCGTTGCTGCCGTTCAGGCACACCACCACAACCTCTTCGAGAAGTTCCAGCGTGTTCTGATTCCAGATCGCCCGCAGGTAGCGAACGACATCGCTCGCCTCGGCGATCTTGGTCCGCTCGCTCACCTTGAGGCGGCTCTTGTATACGGCTCGAACTTCGGCGAGTTTTGCACTGCGTTCAAAAGTAGTCAGCTTGCTCATGGTCTGATTCTCCGGTGCGGCTTGATTGCTTGATGTCGGGAACCTCTGGTTCCTCCAGGCCGCTCAAACATCTGGGGAGCCACCCCATGCACGTTTGCTGTCGGCCAGCCATTGCCAAGCACGGCCAGTCAAGGTGGAGTCTTGGCCGAGAGGCCAAGCAGCAGCGAGCACCGCAGGTGGGAGCGGACCTTGACGCCGTGGCACGATGAGAAAGGCTGGTCAGCGAACTATGCTCGCGTTTGCATGTCCGCGTTAGGGATGCGCAAGGTGCGAAGCAGTCCGGGAGAAGCCCGGACCGAGCGATAGCGGAGCCTGGAGCAAGCCCGGCCCGCAGGGCAACGCCCAGAATGAATGGAATGCGAAGAAAGGGATACTGACGAACAGAGTGAGAGAGCCGATAGCCGGCGCTGCCGGCTACACCGAAATCCGCTCGACAATGTTCCGTGTCACCTGCCGTCGTCTGCGGTCATACAGCCGCGTCGTGCGCGGATCGGCATGCCCAGCGAGGTACTGCACATCCTCCAGCGGCACGCCTTGATTGAGCAGATCGGTGATGGTCGTCACCCGAAACGAATGCGGTGAAAACTGGCCGGAGAGTCCGGCTTCTTTCAATCGGCGACGCACCATGCGGGCCATGTCGTTCGGCGTCATTGCCCGGTGCGTCAACTCCCTGGTCCGCCTGACGGTGGTGCGGAAGAGGGGAGAGGTCTTCTCTGCTTCCTCCAGACAGCCTGCCGCCAGGTACTCGCGAATAAATCCTTCCAGATCATGGCGAACCGGAATCTCCCGCGACTTTCCACCTTTCTCGCTAAACCGAAAGCTCGAATGCCCGCCGAGGTCCTGAAAGTCTCCCCGCCGTAATTTGGCCACAGCCCCCACTCTGACCGCCGTGTAGACGAGGATGCCGAGAATCGCTCGGTCCCGCAGTCCCACGACGTTACTCGTGTCGATGGACCACAGCAGACTACGGGCCTGCTCGATGCCGATTTCCGGCGTCCGACCTTCGACGACCTGCAAGCGCTCTCCGCGCACGGACGCGGCTGGATTGAAGATCACGACGTGCCGAATGGCCAGCGTATCGAAGAAGTGCCGGATGGCTGACAGATGCAGGTTCTTTGTGGATGGCGCGAAGGGAAGGCTATCGAGATAGCTCGCCACATCTCGGGGAGCAATCCGCGCCAGCTCACGGCCGGCGTCTTCGCAGTATCGCAGGAACATCTTCACCGCATGGCCGTAGGCTGTGCGGGTGTAGGGATTCCGCACCCGCGCGTAAATGAACTCTTCCCAGGCAAAGCGCGCTGCTGGGCCTGCTGATTCGATCAATGCCGGAAGATCCGCGTCAGCGCTGGCAGTCGCCACCTGAATCGCCGCCGTTCGAGTTGCTGGCAAGGACGCTGAGGAAATCGCTTCCTCGGTAGCTGCTGCGGGTGTTGATGTTTTTGAAGTGCTCACAAACAATCCTGCATTTGCTGCCTGGTGCAGCAATCAATTTATTCAGACGGCTGACCGGGAATTGCCTCCCGGTGAGTTTTGGCCCCCTGGGAATTAACGCCTCATAATGTCTTTTGTCGAGCACTACCGATACGACGGGGTTCGACGTGTTCGCAAGCTGATTCTTTTATGAGGGGATTTATCGGAAAGGCTATTTCGGCGATTTGCTCGCGCGCAGCTCGGAAATCAAAACAAAATGCTTGCGCAATGTTGCAGCTTGTGCAGCCGACGTTCCAGGGTGTGGTGTCAGCCAATGCCGAGAGTGCAGAAAAGGGGAGGCGACGCTCGGACGGCAGACTCGGCAGCAGAATCGCGAGATACGGTCGATGCGCGATGCCGACAGCGGTCAGTTCCTGGCAGGAGCTTCCATCCGTCCAGCCTGCTCGGTGTTACTGGTCAATGCCCAGGCGAGGCTGACGACCCATCCCAGAAATGTCCATCCGAAGAACAGGTTGATGATGAAGATCGCATTGGCATTCCGATGCTTGCGGCGTGAAGCGATCAAGGCAGGCACCAGGTACGCCACGGCAGCTCCAAGCAGCATTGCTCCAAACAGTAATGACTCCATCTCCTTTCTCCAAAGCAGGTCCGGCGAATCGCAAGCTGTTGCAGCCGGCAATTCATCGGAGTTCATAATCGTGGCTGCTTGGCGATACTTTCAGATTCCGGATTTCATTTCAAATGGAAGTAAGAAGAGAAGCGGGCGGTGAAATTCATGGTGGCGGTTCATGAGACGGTGCTGTGAACGGTGTTTTGCGAAAGTCGTGCATCACGCCTGCCGAGCCATTGCGACGCGTGATCGAGGGCAACTCCGGCCACTCCCGCATTTTGAAGAGGCAGAACTTCAGCCGTCTCGATTCGCAAGCGGGAGACGTGGTATGCAGACGAAATGCTGTACTTTCAGATGCCGCTGTATTTCTTTCTGGGAGCGCTCTTTTACTTATTTCCCGATGCCGGTGTCTCGCTCCTGGCCGGCTACATTGGCCTGTCGCTGTGGGCTCGCAGGAACTATCCCTCACGGTGGTAATCGCCATGCAGTTCAGTGATTGCCTGATTGGAAAGAGGCTTCGGTGGCGTATTCTCCAACGCAAAACCTCTCCCACGAGATGCAGCCGAGTGTTCGCTGCCGGATGACATTCCTCAGAAGCTCTCGGCCTTCTCGTGTTCACCATGTTCGCCGTTTCCTTGGCTGCTGGCCTCCTGGTAGATCCAGCTATGGGCCAGATCGCTGACTTTGGCCACCAGCGGCAAGTCATCTCGACCGAAGCTGGTCGAATCCTTCCATTCATCTCCGTCCTTGTAGAGCCGGCTCAACGTAACGTTGTGCCGTGTTCCGTTCTGGGTCTCGTTCACCCAGATCGCCGCACGAATGCGGCCCATGCGGATTTCATGAATCGGACGGATTTTGGGTTTGGCAGATTTCGCCATGACAGAACTCCTCGAAACAGGAAGACTACGCTGTACCGAAGTGCGCACCAGCGGCACGCAAAACAACTTCGAACTAGCGCAAGTAGTGAATCAAGCGGCAATCACGCAGCGAGTGCCAGCAGAGCCGCGGCCTTCTCGTCGATCACGGTGCGGTCGCTGACGTAGGTGATTGACTGCGTCAGACGGGTCAGGGCATCGAGTACTGAGAAGATGGTAAAGCGCCCTTGATTGGCAGCCTCCTTCGCAGCTTCTTTGGCCAGCCCCACAGGAATGCCGTGCTTAAGCAATTCCTTCACGGTCGATTCGGCATCGTTGCCGAGCGTTTCTCGCATGGCGTTCTCCAACACCTTGGCGAAGCTGTCCCGGCGCTCATCGCGCCTTGACACCAGCCGCTCGATGATGCGGCGGATTTCGCTCAGGCCTTCCTGGACATTCGCCGTGTGCTTGCGGGTGAACTCGACTACTTCCACGGCATCCCAGACGATGTGGTTCTGGCAGATTGCCTGGAACCAGAAGGTTTGGATGCCGAGGGAGCGACGCCCTACTTCGCTGTTCCAAACGAAGAAGCCGGGAGCAAACGCCTGGCCACCGATGTCCACCCAGCCGGTGGGATCGATGAGGAAAGCGAACATGTCCTGTTCGCCGCAGTACAGTCCGGTCCCGCCATTGCAGCCTTGCTGCGGCGGTTCAAAATCGACCGCGAACTCCTTGACCACGGAAAGCAGTTCCGTGTTCCACAGCCGGGTGTAGGAGACGCCGTGCAGAGAACGCACGGTTTCACCGGTGCTCAGCAGTTGCATCGGCTTCTCGCCGCTGGGCAGCGTCTCCCGCAATGCCTGGCAGGCCGTCTCCGGCGTGAGCCGATTGATCGTATCCCGATTGATGTTTGCCAGTCGGCAGAGCTGGGAGAACGACCAGTCGTTGAGCGCCTTGGGCGGTTCGTCCTTGAAACCCAGAGCGATCCGCTCGGAGCCGGGCAGCAATTGCAGCTCGCTGGGAAGCGGCCAGTGATCCGACGAAGACTCCCGCTGCACCTGGCAGTGGCGGAAGAGATCGTTCATCGTCTGGAATCGCTCGTCTTCGGGACGCTGAAACAGTTGGCGCGAAGCTCGTGTGAGAGTCGCCATCGGACTACTCCTTCTGAAAAAGGAACAAACGGAACCATAGAGAGGCAGCCAACGTGGCAGCACTCTCCGCGATCCCGTACTGCTCCTTCGCAGGGAGAAGGCCGGACGGTGAAACGAGTGAAGATGCAAGAACCTGTTATGCCACCGTCCTCTTGCTGTCGGCCAGGAATCAGCATGGCGTCGGCAACAAGAGGCGGTTGAACACATCTACAAGCCATTACAAGCGGTGAAAGTTCCAGCAAGCCGCCTAATCGTTCTCGTGTAATCTCGGCGCGAGGGGGAACTGCAGCGCCGCAGAGTTCTCGAACATTGATTTCCCTACCACAGCCACCGGTCATAATCACCGGGATCGCCAGCGCTACGCAGCGAAATCCGGGATTTCTCGGACTACGGTTGCAATGGAATTACGGGTAGGACCGCAGCAGTTCGTCGTCGGCTGTTTCCGGGAGCATCGTTCCCAGGTGCTTGGCTTGCAGATTCAGCAGTCTCAGCGCCTCCGCGAATTGCTGAGCCGTGATCCACTCGTAGACAGCCAGCGCGGCGTCCTCTTCGAGAACAGCCCAGCAGCAGGAGGTCTTGCTGGCAGAATGCCGTCGAGTTCGGCGGAGGAGAAACTTCGCCGCGTGCTCGGTCTCCAGCACAAGCGTTTCTAGCCCTCGCGGGGTGACAATGCCGAGGTAAGAGTTGTCCATCCCAATGAGGTACCATGACGAAAGCGCGTCGGTAAAGCGTTTCGTTGCAGTTTTTTTCGATGGTCGTATGAGCCGTGTTCCAGATCCGATCTGCTCAAGAATCGCCGTTCGTCAGTGCTCACAGTCACGCGAACCGTTCACCCGGTTCGGCAGCAGTACCGATGGGCTGCGCTGTTCGCCCTGGCGGGCAAGTCACTGGTGCGGTCGTGGTTGTCCGCTCGCCGTCACCGGCAAGCTGAATCTCATAGAGCTTTCAACCGCTTCTTCGCTCTCGCCAGAGGCTTCGTCGTCCATCATCCGTCGGGGCTCGCCCCGTGAGGCCGACAGGCCCTTGGCCCCGCACGGTGAGGGATGACGAAGCCGGCGGGAGCGCGGCGGTCCGGCACCTCCGACCTGCGTCACGACGCCATTCACTCGCCCCATTCCCCCAGAGGCTTTGTTGTTCGGATTCCCGAGGGGCTTTTAGCCTGCGGTGCTGCTGCGTCGCAGCCTTCGACCACCCAACCGACGTGACCGGGGTAGATGCGCCGAAAATCCTTGCGGGACACCGGTTTCGAGTTCCGGCTGGCGGTTGAGGCTGCTATCTTATTCTGATAGACCTTATCCCAGCAGAAAGCAGAAGAGACGGCACCGATGCAGTATCGGAAATCGCGGGAAATCGAAGAACGCCTGGAGACGGTCTTGAAGCTGATCCGCCGCGGGCGATTTTCGACGCGGGGATTGGCCGAAGAGGTTGGCGTGTCGATTCCGACCATTTCCCGCTGTGTGCAGGCGCTGCGGGAGCGGGGACATGAAATCCGCTCCGAAACAGGAAGCGGCGGCTGGCACTACATTCTGGTGTCGCAGTCCAAGCAGGGGGCCAGGAGTCCCGTCCAACACGAACGGGGCTAATCGATGGCGACACTTGAAGTGCTGACGCGGGGTGCTGCGGTTCGCGGCATCCTGCCTGATGGACTGGTGACAATCAGTGACGTGCGCGGGATCAACGCGGTCGCTGTCGAAGTCACGTACACAGCTTCTCACGGTCGCCTCGGCAACGCACTCCTGTATCTCGACCGGGAAGCAACCCACGAAATCGCTGAAGCTGACAGCCCTTGGAATCGCATCCGTGCGAGGACGGAGACGTGATGGAACTGATCGACAACATCAGTACGCTTCTTGGCGACAACATCAAGCGCTCGATTGCGCCGGGGGCGAAGCTCAAAATCGCCGCCTCATGCTTCTCCATTTACGCATTCGAGGCTCTGAAGAATGAGCTGGAACAAGTCGAATCGCTGGAATTCATCTTCACCGCTCCGACTTTTGTTCCCGGTGAAGTCACCGACAAAGTGAAAAAAGAGCGCCGCGAGTTTCATATCCCCAAGGCCGAACGGGAACGCAGTTTCTACGGTTCGGAATTCGAGATTCAACTCAAAAACAAGCTCACCCAGCGAGCCATTGCCAAAGAGTGCGCCGAGTGGATGCGGCGCAAAGCTGCCTTTCGCTCCAATCGCAGCAAAGCCCCGATGCAGCAGTTTGCCTGCATCAAGTCTGAAGTGGGTGACGCGGTTTACCTGCCACTTCACGGTTTTACCGCGGTTGACCTGGGGTACCAACGCGGCGATGCCGTGTCGAACATCGTCAATAAGCTTGACGATGCCGCGACCACGGGCGTCTACCTCTCCCTGTTTGACCAGATTTGGCGTGATCCCGAGAAACTCGAAGACGTGACCGAACGCCTCTGCGAGCATATCGCCTCTGTCTACCAGGAGAATTCGCCGGAACGCATCTACTTCATGATGCTGTACAACATCTTCAGCGAGTTTCTTGAAGACTTGACTGAAGACGTTCTCCCGAACGACCTAACTGGTTATCAGGACAGTCTCGTTTGGCAAAAGCTCTTCAATTTCCAGAAAGATGCTGCGACCGGCATCATCAACAAGTTGGAAACCTTCAACGGCTGCATCCTGGCCGACAGCGTCGGCCTCGGGAAAACCTTCACGGCCTTGGCAGTCATCAAATACTACGAGCTTCGGAATCGCTCAGTACTGGTACTTTGCCCCAAGAAACTTGCTGACAACTGGCTGACGTACAACCGGAATCTCAAAACCAACATCTTCGCTAGGGATCGCTTTGGCTACGACGTGCTCTGCCACACCGATTTGCAGCGGGAAACAGGTGAGTCCTTTGGTACGCCACTCAATCGCGTCAATTGGGGCAATTACGATCTGGTCGTCATCGATGAGTCCCACAACTTCCGCAACAACGACGCCTTCAAGGAACGGGAGACGCGCTATCAGAAGTTGATGAACAAGGTGATTCGGGAGGGGGTCAAGACGAAAGTCCTGATGCTCTCGGCCACTCCGGTCAACAATCGCTTCAGTGATCTGCGGAACCAGTTGGCCCTCGCCTACGAAGGTGATTCCGAGAAGCTCAACGCCCGGCTTCGCACCGAGAAGGACATCAACGAGATATTCCGTAAGGCGCAGACCGTCTTCAATGCTTGGTCGAAGCTCCCACCGGAGGAGCGAACCGCTTCGGCGATTTTGAACGCTCTCGATTTTGATTTCTTTGAATTACTCGACAGCGTGACGATTGCTCGCTCCCGAAAGCATATCGAGACGTTCTACGACACGAAGGACATCGGCACGTTCCCGGAACGCCGGAAGCCGCTATCGTTTCACTGTCCGCTGACACAGCGTACGGACGTGATCGGCTTCAATGAGATTTTCAATCAGCTTTCGCTGATGAAGCTCTCGGTCTACGCCCCGGTGAACTACATCCTGCCGAGCCGATTGGCCAAGTATGAAGCGCTCTACGACACGGAAGTCAAAGAAGGGAAGGGGAAGCTCCGTCAGGCCGACCGGGAGCGAAGTCTCCAGGCCCTGATGACGGTCAACTTGCTGAAGCGGCTCGAAAGTTCTGTGGAAGCGTTTCGTATCACGCTTTCCAAGCTGGAGCGGCTTTGCTCCGGGACGCTGGCCAAAATCGAAGCGTTCAAAACGACTGGTCGTGATACCGGATTCGCCGATGTCTCGGCGGCTTTCGAGAATGCGGAACCGGATGAGGATGACGACTTCCCCGAACCAGATGATGCGAGTATTGGCGGGAAGGTGCAAATCAACCTGGCTGACATGGACCTTCCGTCCTGGGAGCATGATCTCGAGGCCGACCTCGTGCTGATCGAGGCATTGCTGGCCGAGATGAGGAAGATCACGCCTGCCGATGACGCCAAGCTTCAGCATTTGAAGACGCAGATTCACAGCAAACTTGCGTCTCCCATCAACCCCGGCAACAAGAAGGCGCTGATCTTCACCGCTTTTGCTGATACGGCCAATTACCTCTACGAGCATCTGGCCGTAAGCCTCTCGAGGTCGCACGGGATTCACACGGGACGCGTCACGGGGACGGATGCGCCCAAATCCACGCTAAAGCGCGGCTACGATTTTCAGTCGCTTCTGACCCTCTTTTCGCCTCGCTCGAAAGAGAAGGCCAAGATCCTCCCCAACGAACCGGGTGAGATCGATCTCTTGATCGGCACTGATTGCATTTCGGAAGGCCAGAACCTTCAGGACTGCGATACGGTCATCAACTACGACATCCACTGGAACCCGGTCCGCATCATCCAGCGGTTCGGGCGCATCGACCGGATCGGCTCTGCGAACGCCAGCATTCAACTCGTCAACTACTGGCCCGATATCACGCTGGACGAGTACATCAATCTGAAAGAACGGGTCGAAAACCGGATGGTGATCGCCGACGTAACGGCGACGGGTGACGACAACCCGCTCAATCAGGAATCGAACGACATCGCCTACCGCAAGGAGCAACTCCGGCGGCTTCAGGAAGAAGTGATCGAGATGGAGGACCTCAAGACCGGGGTCTCCATCACCGATCTGGGTCTCAACGACTTCCGCATGGATTTGCTTAATTATGTCAAGGCCAACGGCGACTTGAGCAGCGTCCCGAACGGAATGCACGCAGTGGTCTCGGCTGATGCCGAGCGCGGGCTGCCGCCGGGTGTCATTTTCACGCTCCGCAACCGAAACCCGAGCGTCAATATCAACCAGCAGAATCGGCTCCATCCGTTTTATCTGGTCTATATCGGGAACGACGGGCGGGTGGTCAGCAACCACACGGAAGTCAAAAAACTCCTCGATCTGGCGCGGACGGCTTGCAAGGGGAAGGACGAACCCGGTGTCGCGGCCTGCCGCCGCTTCAACGAAGCGACGAATGACGGCCGTGAGATGCAGTTCTATTCCGACCTGCTCGACAAGGCGATTCACTCGATGGTGGCCATCAAGGAAGAACGGGACATCGACAGTCTTTTCTCGGGCGGGAAGACGACGGCCCTGGTCGGCACGATTTCCGGCATCGAAGACTTTGAACTCATTTCCTTCCTCGTCATTCAGGAGGGAGCATGAGTCCAGCGCTGTTCGCCTATCCCAAGCAGGCCGAGTTCAACCGGGTGCTCCCCAAGAGCAAAATCTACGAACACGCCCGACCCAGCCGCAGCGTTCGGGAGCGCTTCGTTGCCGAAATCGACCAGATCGTCTGGAAGTACAAGCTCTCGCCGGAAACGGTGAACCTTCCGGCGCGTCCTGGTGTTCCGGAGATTGAGGTGTTCAGCGTCTCTCTCCGAACCGGCGAATTGAGCGAGTCGGTCTTGCGGACCATCGACAAGGCGATTCCATTCCCGATCTTCTTTGAGCTGTTGCACGGAGAACGCATCAAGTGCACGGCCGCCTACAAGCGGCCCAGCGACGCCGATTCGGCGAAGTGGGTGGTGGACGGCTATTTTGAGACCCCGTGGCTGCCGGCAGTCAATTCCCGCGAACCGTTGCCCGTGGCGCTCAATCTCTTCGGACTCTACGAACAGCTCTTGCGGCGGCACATGGCGCTCCCGGCCCTGCCTGGGGAGTCGCTCAAGGCCCAGGTCGAGCGAATCAACTCGATTCGGAGCAAAGAGGCCGAATGCCACAAGCTCGAAGCCCGGCTTCAGCAGGAGAAGCAGTTCAACCGCAAGGTCGAACTCAACCGGGAACTTCGTACGCTCAAGAACGAACTCAGCAGCCTCATGGGGCTGCAAGAAGATAAGGAACTGGACGCATCATGGACAAACTGAAACTCCACACCCCTGACTTCACGCAAGAGAACATCGCCCGTCTGGCAGAGTTGTTCCCCAATTGCGTCACGGAAGCCCAAGCCGAAGACGGCACCGTCAAGCGAGCCATCGACTTCGACCAACTTCGGCAGGAGTTGTCCGATCATGTCGTCGAAGGTCCGCGCGAGCGGTATCACCTCAATTGGCCGGGAAAGCGGGAAGCTCTGCTGGCCGCCAATGCGCCGATTGCCAAGACGCTTCGCCCCTGCCGGGAGGAAAGCGTCGATTTCGACACGACGAAAAATCTGTTCATCGAAGGGGACAACCTCGATGCGCTCAAGCTGTTGCAGGAGGTGTATCTCAACAAGGTCAAGCTGATCTACATCGATCCGCCGTACAACACAGGCAAGGATTTCGTCTATTCCGATGATTACGTCGAGAATACCGACGAGTTTCTACTACGCTCAAATCAAAGAGACGAATCGGATAACAGGTTGGTTGCGAATCCAGACACGAGTGGACGCTTCCATTCTGACTGGCTTAGCATGATCTATCCTCGCCTGCGACTGGCGCGAAATCTGTTGAAGGATGACGGCATCATCATCATCAGCATTGACGATGCCGAGATTCACAATCTTCGTTCGCAATGTGATGAGGTTTTTGGCAAGGACAATTTCATTGCCTGCATGGTATGGGAAAAAGGGAGAAAGAATGATGCCAAGCTCGTTTCTGTCGGCCACGAGTATCTGTTGATCTATGCGCGAGCGATAGCTTGTCTAAAGGAAATGAAGGTCAAGTGGCGTGAAGAAAAGCCAGGTGCGCGCGAAATCTGGGAGCAGTATCTAGTACTCCGATTGCAACATGGAGACAACGATCGTGCAATTGAGGCAGATTTGCAGGCATGGTATGCGGCCCTGCCCAAATCACATCCATCAAAAAAATGGAGCCGCTACAAACGCATTGATAAGAATGGCCCCTGGCGTGACCGTGACATGTCCTGGCCGGGCGGAGGGGGGCCTACATATGATGTTCCCCATCCCCTAACCGGGAAGCCTTGTGCGGTTCCCGAAGCTGGGTGGCGTTACGCAAGCAGCGAAGAAATGCAACGCCAAATCAAGTTGGGGCTAGTGGAGTTTCGGGACGATCATACCGAGCCGCCCTTTCGAAAAGCGCATATTCGCCCAATCCCCGATGAAGTTGACGATCCAGATATCGAGGATAATGAGGCAGATGGGGAAAGCGATGGCGAAGAGGAATTCGCCAATCAAGTACGTGGCTCCTATTTTTACAAGCAATCTCAAGTCTCAGTGAAAGCACTTCGCGCATTGATGGGCGGAAAGGTTTTCAACAACCCGAAGGACCATGAGGAACTTGCTCGCTTAATCGACTACACGACGGCCAGCGATCCTGAAGCAATCATTATGGACTTCTTTGCTGGAAGTGGGACCACCGGCCATTCCGTGTGGGAATTGAACGCTCGGGATGGTGGACGACGGCGTTTTGTACTCGTTCAGCTCCCCGAACAGCTTGACCCTGAGAAGAAGGACCAGAAGGCTCCTGCAAGCTACTGCGACAAACTCGGTGTGCCTCGCACGATAGCTGAATTGACGAAGGAACGACTTCGTCGTGCCGCAACGCAAATACGAGAAGCACGGAAGCATGCTGCCGGCACGCAGCCCTCACTGTTTGCATCCGCAGATCCCAAAGGGACAATGGTTGGCTGTGACCTCGGCTTCCGTGTCCTCAAAGTCGACACGTCCAACATGAAGGACGTTTACTACAAGCCGGACTCTCTCAAGAGGGAAGACCTGTTCGAGCAGATCGAAAACATCAAGGAAGACCGCACGCCGGAGGACCTGCTGTTTCAGGTGATGCTTGGCTGGGGAACCGATCTACTGACATCGCCGATCTCGACAGAAGTGATCGACGGCAAGACCGTCTTCTTCGTGGACCAGAACGCGCTCGCAACCTGCTTCGATACCGGAGTGACCGAAGAACTCGTCAAAAAGCTAGCCGCCCGGAAGCCGCTTCGTGCCGTCTTTCGCGACGCCGGATTCAGCAGCGACAGTGTGAAAATCAACGTCGAGCAAATCTTCAAGCTGCTTTCGCCGGGCACGGAGGTCAAGGCGATATGAGCAAAGGGAAGGCTAGGGAGTTGAAGAAGCCCGCGAGCAGGAGCAGGACGGATGAAACTGCAATTTAAGAAACAAGCTTATCAGTCAGCCGCCGTTGAGGCGGTCGCGGACTGCTTCGCCGGGCAGCCGAAGTCGGTCGGAATCCAGTACCGAGTCGACCCCGGACGTGCTCCGGAGGGCGAACGTCAACTTCGCATGGAACCGATTGAGGAATTGAGCGGTTTCAAGAACACAGATCTAGCGCTCCCGCCACAGCGGTTGCTAGAAAACATCCAGGCCGTGCAGCGCCGGCAAAACCTTCCGTTGTCCACGGCTCTGGCCAGCACCAAGGCCAGTCCGATCAACCTCGACATCGAGATGGAGACGGGAACAGGGAAGACTTACTGCTACATCAAGACGATGTTTGAACTCCACCATCGCTTCGGCTGGAGCAAGTTCATCGTGGTGGTTCCCAGCATCGCCATCCGGGAAGGAGTCAAGAAGTCATTCGAGATCACGGCTGAGCACTTCTTGGAAGAGTATGGCAAGCGAGCCAGGGTGTTCATCTACAACTCGAAGAGCCTGCACGAAATCGAGAGCTTCTCGTCGGATGCCGGCATTAACGTGATGATCATCAACGTCCAGGCGTTTAACGCCACCGGGAAGGATGCTCGTCGCATCTACGAGGAGTTGGATGACTTCCAATCACGGAAGCCCATCGACGTAATTCAAGCCAATCGCCCGATCCTGATTCTGGATGAACCGCAGAAGATGGAAGGAAAGAAGACGATTGAATCGCTCGCCAAGTTCAACCCGCTGATGATTCTTCGATATTCGGCCACGCACAAGACCGAGCACAACAAGGTTCACCGCCTCGATGCGCTGGACGCTTACAACCAGAAGCTCGTCAAGAAAATCTCCGTGCGCGGCATCTCCGTGAAGGGCCTCACGGGCACAAACGCCTATCTCTACGTGGGCGGGATTCAGATCTCGACCAGCAAGCCGCCGACGGCCAAGGTGGAATTGGAAATCAAGCAGACCAGCGGCATCAAGCGGGTCCATCGAAACCTCGGGAAGAACGACAACCTCTTCGATCTATCCGGCGGTCTGGAGCAATACCGAGGCTTTGTCATTTCGGACATCGACGCCACCAAGGATTCCGTGAGCTTCTCAAATGGCGTCGAGCTTCAGGCGGGGGAAGCGACGGGCGACGTGAATGAAATGGCCCTTCGCCGCATCCAGATCCGGGAAGCGATTCGCGCCCACTTTGAGAAAGAGCAGGTGCTTTTCGGCCAGGGGATTAAGGTGCTCACACTTTTCTTCATCGACGAAGTGGCCAAGTACCGCCAATACGACGAAAGCGGTGAACAGCCGGGGGAATACGCCCAGATTTTCGAGGAAGAGTACCAAGCCCAAATGCAGGAGATGTTGACCCTCTTTGGCGATGAGTACGACCGCTACCTGAAAGGAATTCCGGTCGGGAAGACACACAACGGCTACTTCTCTATCGACAAGCGAACCAATCGCCTGGTTGACCCCTCGTTCAAGACGCGGGGAGAAACCGCCGGAGAGACCGACGACGTGGACGCCTACGACCTGATTCTCAAAGACAAGGAACGGCTCTTGTCCTTTGAGGAACCGGTTCGTTTTATCTTCTCGCACTCCGCCCTTCGGGAAGGCTGGGACAATCCGAACGTGTTCGTCATCTGCACCTTGAAACACAGCGACAACACGATTTCCAGACGGCAAGAGGTCGGGCGCGGAATGCGACTCTCGGTCAATCAACGCGGTGAGCGGATGGACGATCCGGCTACCGTACACCAAACAAACGTCCTTACGGTCGTGGCCAGCGAAAGCTACCAGGACTTCGTTTCCGCGTTACAGAAGGACATCAGCGAATCGCTTTCGGCACGTCCCCGACTTGCGGACGAAGAGTATTTCACCGGAAAGGTGCTCAAGACGCCTGCCGGCGACATTCCGGTCACACCCCAACTGGCCAAGCAGATTTACCGCTACCTCGTCAAAAACGACTACACCGACGACGGCGACCGGATTTCGCAAGCCTATCACGACGCCAAGAAGGAAGAGCAACTTGCACCGCTTCCAGAAGAACTCGTCCCGCACGCCGAGCAGGTCTTTGCCTTGATCGACAGCGTGTTCAGTGACGCCCAAATGCCGGAAATCGAAGATGACCGCAAAGTCAAGTCGAATCCGCTCAGCTCGAACTTCCAGAAGAAGGAATTCCAGGAGCTATGGAACCGGATCAACCGGAAGGCGGCTTACACCGTTCACTTCGACACGCCGGAACTCGTCGAAAAGTGCGTTCGGACCTTGGACAAGGAACTGAGCGTCTCTCCGCTCCAATATACGATTCATCGTGGCGAACAGAAGGATTCGGCCAGCTATGACGAAATGAAACAGGGCGACGCATTCGAGCTTCAGGAAACGACCACCGACACGCACAAGGCGTCCATTCATTCGGCGGTCGAATACGATCTGGTCGGAAAGCTCGCCGAGGATGCGCAACTGACCCGCCGCACGATTGCCAGGATACTCCAGGGCGTCAGCGGCCCGACGTTTAGCCAATATAAGGTGAACCCGGAAGACTTCCTCGCCAAAGCCGCTCGGCTCATCAACGAGCAGAAGGCCACCGTCATTGTCGAGCACCTGACTTACGACATGGTGGATGAACGCTACGGGAGCGACATCTTCACCCGCGAGAAGCCCAAGGAAGACTTCAGCAAGGCGATTCCCGTCAGCCGCCACGTCTACGAGTATGTCTTCACTGACTCGAAGAACGAACGGGAGTTTGTCCGGGAGCTGGACAGCAGCGTGGAAGTCGTAGTCTACGCCAAACTTCCCAGGAGCTTCTTCATCCCGACCCCGGTCGGGAACTACAACCCGGACTGGGCCATCGCCTTTCAGGAAGGGAAGGTCAAGCACATCTACTTCATTGCCGAAACCAAAGGCTCCATGTCGTCGATGGAACTCCGGAAGATCGAAGAATCGAAAATTGAGTGTGCCCGGAAGTTCTTCCGGAAGATTACGTCGGACCAGGTGAAGTACGACGTTGTGAACAGCTACGGGAAGCTGATGGAACTCGTGAAATAAGCGGAGAGGAGACCCGCGTGAGCAACATGATTGACCCCACCATCACCTGCCCGCACTGCCGAACCGAGATCAAACTCACGGAGTCCCTCGCTGCGCCATTGTTGGAGGCAACGCGCGAGCAGTATGAAAAACGGCTTTCCGAGAAGGAAACCGAAGTCGCGAGGCGTGAAGCTGTCATCAAAGAGCAGCAAACAGCTCTCGCGAAGGCAAAAGACGCAATTGATGAAGAGGTCGCCAAGAAGCTCAAGGACGAGCGGGCTACCATCGTGGCTGAAGAGGCCAAGAAGGCCAAGCAGCTTCTGGCTACGGACATCGAATCCAAAGCCAAGGAGCTGGCTGATCTGCAAGAAGTGCTGAAACAGCGGGACGAGAAGCTCGCCGAAGCCCAGAAGGCGCAGGCCGAGTTGATCCGCAAGCAGCGGGAACTCGATGACGCTCAGCGGGAAATGGATCTCACCATTGAAAAGCGGGTCCAAGAGTCCCTTGCGACCGTTCGCGAGAAGGCCAAGCTTGATGCGGAAGAGGGGCTAAAGCTCAAGGTTGCTGAGAAAGAACAGACGATTGTCTCAATGCAGAAGCAGATTGAAGAGTTGAAACGCAGGGCCGAACAAGGTTCCCAGCAGCTCCAGGGCGAAGTGCAGGAGCTTGAACTCGAAGGAACACTCCGACTCAAATTCCCGAGAGATGTTGTTGAACCGGTGCCAAAGGGTGAGCATGGAGGCGACGCCCTTCACCGGGTCTGCGGCCCATTGCAGCAAGTATGCGGAACGATTCTGTGGGAATCCAAACGAACGAAGAATTGGAGCGATGGCTGGCTGGCTAAACTTCGCGAAGACCAGCGAACGGCAAAGGCGGAACTTGCCGTTATCGTCTCCCAGGCTCTACCGAAGGACGTGGAGACTTTCGATTTCGTGGAAGGGATCTGGGTCACTTCTCCCCGGAACGTGATCCCGGTGGCAATTGCGCTTCGGCACACGCTGATTGAGCTATCGCTTGTACGGCAAGCCAGCGAAGGCCAACAGACTAAGATGGAGTTGATTTACCAGTACCTGACCGGTCCGCGCTTCAGGCATCGCATCCAGGCCATCGTGGAGAAGTTCTCGGACATGATGGAAGACCTGGAAAAAGAGCGAAAGACAATGACGCGACTCTGGGCCAAACGGGAAGAGCAACTCCGCACGGCGATCGAATCCACGGCCGGAATGTACGGCGACCTTCAGGGTATCGCCGGAAGGACGCTTCAGGAAATTGAAGGCTTGGAAATAAAACTGCTCGAAGGGAGCGGCGCAAATGAGTAAGGAGACAACAGACAATGAGACCGGCGCAGCAACCGAGGGCGAGTCGCGAAAAGACGACCAAATCCTCAAATGCCGGGACGACAAAGCACCGATTGTTCTCAGGAAAGATAATGAGGCGAGTGGAGAGGAAGTTGCCTTCCGCTTGGCTGAAGGCAGTAGCTGTTCTTGGCTCACAAAGGAAGAGTCTGTTGGCCCGGACAAGCTTCGCCCGAGGATTGAACCGTGGCTGACCGCACTGTTCCAATCTGAACACTTTTCGCTACTCGTCGGCTCGGGCCTCACTCACGCCCTTCATTGGATGGCCGCCGGCAAGGGCCTTCCTGGTATGGGCCAGGCGACGTTGAGTCATTACGCCGATGAAATAGATGCGGAAGCAAAGCGCTCGGCTGATGCGGCAGGGCGTGCTGAGGGGAACATCGAGGACCAGTTTCGGGTCGCCAACGACTTGCTTCGCGGATTGGAGATTGTCGCAAGAAACGATGAAGCGCTGAAAGCAAAGGCGACATCCCTAAAGGGGGAGCTGGTTACTGTGCTCGACAAATTCGCAAAGTCGATCCTTGAGGGTGAAAGGGGCGTAATTTCGGCGGCACAGGAAAAGCTTGAGATCTCCCTCAACTACCTGGTCAGTTTTCTGATGAGCTTTGCAAGTCGAACCGGGACGCGCGACCGGCTGCAAATCTTCACAACAAACTACGACCGCTTCATTGAATTGGGAGCAGAAGTTGCCGGGCTTCACCTTCTGGACCGGTTTGTCGGCACGCTTGCCCCAATCTTCCGTTCATCTCGGCTCGACATTGATATGCACTACAATCCGCCGGGCATTCGCGGAGAGCCACGATATCTAGAAGGGGTCGCTCGTTTCACGAAGCTCCACGGCTCGGTGGACTGGGTGGACGCAGCTCGGAACATCCGGAGAGTGAATGTACCGTTTGGTGCCGAAAGCGTTACGCCATATCTTACGGCCCCAGGATTGCATGGCGTTGACGCACTGCAACTGATGATCTATCCCAACGCAGCAAAGGACCGGGAAACCGCTGCCTATCCGTATGTCGAACTGTTTCGTGACTTCGCGGCCGCCGTCTGCCGCCCCAACAGTACGCTTGTTACATTCGGGTATAGCTTCGGTGATGAACATATCAACCGCGTCATCGAAGACATGCTGACGATTCCCTCGACGCATCTTGTTGTGATTTCACACAGCGACCCATTGGGCCGCATCATGCAGACATACACGCGGCTCGGACGGCACGCGCAAGTCTCGCTCCTAATCGGCACTCATCTTGGAGATTTCGGGACACTTGTAGATTACTACCTGCCGAAGCCCGCCATCGACCGCACGACGTTCCGAATGGCGGAACTGCTGAAGGCACGGTGGGGGGCGACTCAAGCTCAACCGGCCGCTGATGCGAAGACGCCATCTGCTGAGGAAGGTCTCGAACAATGACGCAACCGCCGTTTCAGCATGCAGAGAGTCTTCGTATTGGAACGGTTGATTTCGTGTCACCCGACGAAATCAAGGTGGTTCTCGACATTGAAGCTCCGGAGTCAGTGGCTCTCAACGCAGGTGGCCCCCGCCCATTTCCTCGTGTGAACAGCTATGTTCTGATTCCGGTTGATGACGGTTTCCTGGTCGGTCAGATCGAGTGGCTGACAATCGAACGATCGGCATTTCCGAAGCGGCGCGGCATGCAAGACTTTGGTTTAATCGATCTGCCCTATCCTCTGCGGAAGATGAGTTTGAACCCTCTCGGGACCCTTCGAAAGGTCAAAGCACGACATGGAGCAGAGAGCTACACGTTTCGCAGAGGGGCAGACGCATTGCCATCTGTTGGCACTGGCGTCGTGCTTCCTACGGATGTGCAGCTTCACTCGATTGTTGAATCAGGTGAGCGCCGAAGGGTCAAGATCGGCACGAGTCCACTTGCCGGCAACGCAGAAGTGCGGGTCGATCCGGATCGTCTCTTCGGGCGTCATTTAGCCGTTCTCGGCAACACCGGCAGTGGAAAATCGTGTTCCGTGGCCGGACTGATCCGCTGGTCGCTTGAGCAAGCCACGCCAGAGAACGGTAAGCCAGCGAATGCTCGATTTATTGTGCTTGATCCGAACGGGGAGTATTCCCGCGCCTTCAAAGGGGACAAGAATCCGGCACTGAATGCCCGCGTCTACAGAGTCGCGCCGTCTGAAGTCAACGGTGAACGTCCCTTGCAGGTACCGCTGTGGTTTTGGAATAGTGCAGAATGGTGCTCATTCACCCAAGCGAGCGCAAAAGCTCAGCGTCCACTTCTCAAGCGAGCGCTTCGTGAAGTCAAGTCTGGCCGCGCAACGACGGCTGAACCTACAAGTGAAGAGGTTCTGCTGGGCCTAAGACGCTATATCGCATACACAATGACCTCGATACAGAAGGATCTGCGGGCGGGGTCAATTAAAACGGAAGAGACAAAGTTTGGATACAGACTGAAGGCAGTGTACGAGGATATTGAACAACGCAAAACGCTCGCTGTCGGAGTGGATTTTGACGAAGTTCAAGGCCATATCAGTGCGGCACTAGACGCTACATTTAACTCGTTCGTTGATAAAAGTACCGGCAAGACTGTCGAATTCTATCGGGCATTTACCGAAGGGCAGATTGAGGCGATAGTTAAGGCGTTGGCGGCCGTGTTAGAGGGTCTGGGAGGAGTCGTGCCACTTGATGGCCCGGATGAGGACGTGCCACTTCCGTTTGATGGCACCTCGTTTGCTGATCACCTGGAACTCTTGGCTGAGCAGGCCAATGCCAGCCAGTATCTCGAGTTCTTGATTGCACGTATTCGGACTTTCTTAGCCGATACGCGGATGAAGGCGGTCGCAGGTGATGGTATCGAGATTTCCCTTGAAGAATGGCTTCGAGAATACGTGGGCGGGGATGCAGCGAATACGGGGTGCGTGAGCGTCCTAGATCTGTCGTTGGTGCCATCCGAGATCGTCCACATCATTGCGGCTGTCGTTGCCAGAGTCGTTTTTGAATCTCTTCAGCGGTATCGAAAACTGTATGGACATAGCCTCCCTACGGTGCTGGTGATGGAGGAGGCACATTCGTTTGTGAAGCGATACAAGGACGATGTGGACAACCACGATGCAGCATCTGTGTGCTGTCAGGTTTTTGAGCGGATTGCTCGTGAAGGGCGTAAGTTTGGCTTGGGACTGGTGCTCTCATCCCAGCGCCCGGCAGAACTGTCTCCTACCGTGCTGTCACAGTGCAACACGTACTTGCTTCACCGCATCAGCAATGATCGTGACCAAGAATTGGTCCATCGGCTTGTCCCAGATAATCTGCGAGGACTGCTGCGTGAACTTCCTTCTCTTCCTTCTCAGAACGCGATCTTGCTTGGCTGGGCGACTGAATTGCCGGTCTTGGTGAGAATGAATGACCTTCCCAGGAAGCACCAACCGCAATCCGACGATCCCGAATTCTGGAATGTGTGGACACGGCAAGCAGCCGACGGGAAGTCTTTCGAAGGAGAGGTGAATTGGAAAGGGGTTGCCGACGACTGGCAGGGGAAGTCCAACAGTCTGGATGAGTCGACCTAATCAGGGAGAGTGGCATTTCCATCCCATCAAGGGCATCGTTCAGTGTTTGCAATCTCACCGATGCTCCGCAGAAACTTGTTTCCCGCAAGCGTAAAGGCGACAAATACGGCGGACGTTTTCGGCCGGGTGCACCTCGGCAAATCCGCACTCAAGTCAGGGATGCAGTTGGCCGGGGCGCTTACGGTAAACAGCGTCGGTAAGTCTGTAAAAGTCCTGTTGGGGCGCGTCACTGCGTGCACGTGGCAGCGCTCTTTGGTCAGCTCGCAATGCCGTTGGACTAGCCTATTCGATTTTCGAGGGCCTGCCGAACATTGCCAAAGAAATCACTTTTACGGGTTGAACCGGACCTGCACGGGCAGAGCTCGGGCACATTCTGCGCAAGGCGGAAATTGTCTCTGCCCTGCTCGTTTGGTAGCATGGCGGTTCTTGAGTGGGCAACTGCGTAATTTCTACTGTTCGACATGTCGTCTGAATCGGGTCAACTTGCGATGTCAATTGTCGGTCGCTCTGCTGCGGGAGCTCGCGTGGCTGTGAACGATTTACACGTTAAAACCGAGCGTGAGCTTCGGAGACAATTGCCGCCAAACGCCTTTCTTTGGTACAACCCGCCCGGCGAATCGAGGCGCCCACCATTTGTAGCCTTGGTACCGGAGTTCGGACTTTTCGCGATTGCTGTTTACGACTGGCCTCCAGAAAACATCGCACACGTTTCCGCTAGCTCGGTGACGGTGTCCGGGGCTGGCCCAGTTGATCCGCTGGGAGAACTGGGCAAATCGCTTGAAGGCATTCGTGAGCAACTTCACGGCGCGACACCGTCCAGGTCACTTTCTGGATTAATCATTCTGCCGAGAATCACGTCTTCCGATTTTGTCCGGCTAAACTTGAATCGCTGTATCCCGGAGGAGGTCGCTATCTGCGCGGACGACTTCGGTGCTGGCACCGTCCAGAGCCGTCTTTCGCTTAATGGAAAGCAGCTGACTTCAGAAGAACTGTGTTTCGTTCGAGATAAGCTCTACCCCGAAACACACTTTTCTATTGTTAAGCATGTCTCCGTGGATGGACGAGACGAGAGACGATTGGAGCGGATAAGACTCGACGCACAGCAGGAGAAATGCGCTCGCTCAATTAGTGACGGAGTGACCGTCTTGTCTGGAGTTGCGGGAAGTGGCAAATCCCTGGTTATCGCCGCGCGTGCACGTTTGTTGGCGGAGATGCACCCCGAATGGAACATTCAAGTTCTCTGCTTCAATAACTCGCTAGTCAACTATCTTCGACAGCTTCTCGGTTCAGAAACCTCCGAAGTGCAGGTATCAACTTTCCACAGCTGGACAAGAAGACTAGGGCTATGGCTCCCATTTGTCACCGACGAAGAGAAAGGGGAACGTGAGTACCGTAAGTTAATGGATGCAGTTCGCAACGGCGTTGCGCGAAACAGCGTCGATGCCATTTTGATTGACGAGGGGCAAGACTTTCGACCGTCTTGGCTTGAGTTTATCGAGTCAACGCTTCGCAGAAAGCGAGGCGGATTACTGTTTGCTGTCGACGCAGCGCAGTCAATCTATCAGGTGAACCGTTTGGATGACCTATTTGAAGAAGAGATTGAATTAGTCTCGCTTGATGTGAATTACCGGAATACTGATGAGATCGGGCGATTTGCTTACAGCACTGTGTTTGACGTTTCCGGCGAGGAAGGAATCAGTGAAGGCAATCCATATCAGCCCCGATTGCCACAGTTTGGGCTACATGGTGAGCCTGTACAAATTGTGTGGGGTGAATCGTGGAATGCGCAAGCCGAGTTCATCGCTCGCGAGGCGAAACGTTTGGTAACTGAGCGGAGGGCAAGATACTGTGAAATAGCTGTGCTATATCCAAAGCGATCCGGAACCAAGCGGATCGCAGAGGCACTTGAGGCCGCCTCGATTCCACATTTTGTGCTTGGAAGAGGAATGGACGGCCGCGAGGGCTTCGATCTAGAAGAAGATTCAGTCAAAGTCATGACTGCTCACTCAGCGAAAGGGCTGGAGTTTCCCGTTGTATTTCTCTTTGGCGCAGAAGCTACAGAGGTACCGGAGAACCTAGCGGATGCAGACGATGAAGAGGCAAACCGAGCACGTGTTTTGTTTGTGGCCATGACGCGGGCCACAGACTTGCTCTACGTAACCTATACTCGCCCTAATCTTCTGATTGAACGAGCGCAGCACCTCCCGTGGGCAGAGGTGCGTCGTTTTCCTGATGACTATGCGTCTTGAGCGCAAGGAAGGCGCGGAAAGAGATGGCTGAACTAATAAAGGCAGGAGAGTTCGTCGGGCGTGGCGAAGAACCCACAGCACGGCAACTGGAATCGTCCCTCCCCAGTTCGTGGACGGTTATCTGTAATAAAGAACTTGTTGACCCCCGAGGTGTCTCCCGCGAGGTCGATTTCATCGTAATCGGCGACCATTGCGTATTTGTCATTGACGAAAAGAGTTGGTCCGGAACGCTGTACGGCAACGAAAATGGATGGGTATTGCCAAGCGGCGAGAGCTACAACAACCCTCTGGGGAAAGTCGGATTTATTGCCCGACGTTTAGCTGGAATGCTCAGGGACAATGTACCCCTCCTTAAGCGGTCGGTAACAGAGCACTTCGTTTTTCCGCGCATGGTCATGTCTTCTTCTACCGCTGTAGTGAGAGTGCAGGACCCGAGAGTTAAGGTCGAAGTTCTTCAATTGGGCACGGTGAGCGAGAAGCTTCGAGAGTTTGACGAGTCTCGCAAAGATGATGGTGCATCAATTGGCCGCTTTCGCCGGCGCATTGTGGAGTCATTGGTAGCGCTTCACAATCGCCCGAAAATACCGCGTTACATCGGCGATTACGAGATCCTCGAATCCTTGGACTCAACTGATACGAGTCGGTTACTGCGCGCTGTTCATGAAGATGGCAGTGAGCGGTTCCTGCGGCTTATAAGGCAGCCGACGACCGTAGATCCGAACAAGCAGAAGTCGCAAAAAAATGCGTTGTTGCGCGAGTACGAAAGTCTTAAGCGGTTGGCTGCCCAAGGGGTGTCGCCGTCGGTTGACCCATACTTCTCCTGGGAGGACCGATCGTACTGGGTAATTCCAATGCATCCGATCGTGGGCAGAACGCTTCGAGCGGACCGTTCTTCAGCGCCGCCGGGCAGAGAAAGCGTCCCTCGAACAATAGAATCTGCTTTTCGCGCACTGGCGCGCATTCACAATGAAGGCGTCGTACATCGCGGCCTTACTCCGGACCGTATATTTATCACGAATAGCGGAGTTAAGTTCGCCGACTTTCTGATCGCACGAATCGTCGGCGAGATGACAGTGGTTAGCCAAGCCGCTGGTATTGACCCCGAGAATTTCTATTGGGCTCCTGAGTGTCGCCTGGGGCTGGAACTTAGTACCGCTGCCAGCGATGTATACAGTCTTGCAGTCTCGCTGCACTTCTGGATTACTGGCATTGACGCGACCGAGGAACGACAGTTCGCACGATTTGGCGATGCGAGGCCTGACCTTGCGGATATGGATGCTGTCGAAGCGATCTTCGCCCGATGTACCCGGGAAGACGATCGTGTACGCCCTTCAGCATCGGATCTTGCAGAAGCTGTAGCCGCATTAAATAGGCAGAACAGGGATTAGAACTATGCTCCAGTCAGGCGAAATTGTTTCTGAGCGATACGAGATTGTTCGCGTTCTGGGCACAGGAGCGACGGCTACTACCTATCTTGCCAACGACGTAGTGGCTGAATCTCACTTTGTTCTAAAGGAAATAAAGAATCCAGAGCTTCGTTCGCGATTGTCCCGTGCCGAATTCCGAAGTTTAAAGGATTTGTACCATCCGAATCTACCTCGTGTGTATGACATTTATCCTGCAAACGACCCATTCCATTTGAAGCTTGAATACGTATTTGGGTCATCGTTACGCGACGAACGAGAGCAGTATTCAGGAAATGTCGACACCTGCATTACCATCGGCAGTGAGGTCCTCCGCGCACTTGAGTATCTGGCTGAGCGAGGATTGATCCATCGTGACGTGTCGCCCGCAAACATCTTGATTCCGGACGAGAACCGTGGGAGCGTGCGACTAATTGACTTCGGTTTGGCTGCGCAGGCAGAGGATGCGATTAGTAGTGTCGGCACACCACCATATCGGGCACCGGAGGTTGAGAAGACGCCACCACGGTGGTCATCTCAGTGCGATTTATACTCTTTGGGTGTTGTTCTCTTTGAGCTGCTTACCGGGCGGCTGCCGTATAGAGTTGACAATAATCAGCGATTTAAAGAGCAGCTAGTGTCGCCCACTTACGCAGAGCTTCAGCAATACGGCGATAGTGTCCTGAGTGTCTTGCTAACAGCGTGTGAGCCCGATCCGACAAGACGCTTTCAAACTGCCAGAGAGTTTTTGCTTGCCCTTGAACGCAGCGCTAGCAGTGAGAAATTTGCTTGCGATGGCGAAGCACTGGTCAATCCATTCGTCAATGAGCTTCGCCAGACCTACCGCAATAGCCGTATTGGAAATCCAAACAACAGAGGTCTGGAGAGCTCGTTTGCTCGCGACACATACGTTGATACCAGACTGGATACGGAGCTGCTTCCGTCGATTGTTGATGGGCATTTCAGTCTCGTTCTTCTTTCCGGCAACCCTGGAGACGGCAAGACTGCGTTTTTACAAAGGCTGGAGGCACGATTGCGAGAACTCGGCGGCAAGGTTCTGCGGGAAGATCAGTCGGGGTGGAGCCTGGGCTACGCAGGAAACACCTTTGCTGGACTCTTTGATGCTTCCGAGTCGCACGAGGGTCAATCAGCAGACGATTTGATGCATGAGACGCTTAGACCTCTTGCCGGCGCGACTAGGCCGACGACGAAGTTCACTGCTATTGTCGCAGTAAACGATGGCCGCCTTTGGTCTTTCTTTGAACGTTATGGGCAACTGAAGTATCGCTGGATTTGGGAACATCTTCGGCCACAGCTTGAGGGTGTTGTCGGCGTGCGTGACGGTGTTCTCCTTGTCGACCTAAAAAGACGATCCGCTGTTGGTTTCGATGCATCCAGGCCATCGTTATTCAATGGCATTTTCGACCACTTTGCATCATCGCGTCATTGGGCGATCTGTCAGGGCTGCAAGGCTCGGCGTGAGTGTCCAATGTTTCTCAACGCATCAACGTTGCACGACCACAATATTGCACCAACTGTTCGAAGTCAGCTCAATCAGCTCTTGCTGAGCGTCCACCTTCGGAAAGAGCGGCACCCGACGATTCGAGATATTCGTTCTGCCCTTGCCTACGTCATCACCAACGATTTGGGATGCGAGGAGGTACACAAGCTTCGAGAGGTTGGGGAGTCGCCGCTTGCAGGCTCGGAGCGACTCTATTTCAACTCACTGTTCAATGGAACGGGATCTCCCGATTTATTGCTTGACGAGTGGGAACAGATTGACCCAGCAGCCACCGCAAATCCTCGTCTAGCAAGGTTTCTGTATTTCCAAAGAAACAAGGACCAAGCAGAAGCCGTAGAGTCCCTCTTCGCACCGGGGGCTACCCGAAGTGCGCTGCCACTGCCGTGCGACGACACAAGAAGTCGAATCGTGACGCTTGTTCGGCGATACTACCTAGAAGGAAGCGATCCTCCTCAACGTGGAATGCCCGATAGAAGTGCTCTGCTTCCATTCCGATATTTTACTAAGTTTGTTCGCATTCTGACCCAGGCCGAGTCTGCTGCCGAGTCAGGCCAGCAGATTCTTCGCGGCATATCGCGTGCAGATGGAGTTCCTCTAGAAGCCATTCGTGGAGGACTCGCACTGCGGCTAAGTGACAACGGTGAAGGAAGCCTGATTGTTGTAAAGCGTTTTTCCGCCGACGAGTTCAGGGTAGTCGTGTCAGTTGACGACCTACCTGGTGTTGAGACCATTCCGGATTCGATCATCCTTGAGCACGTTCGTGGATCGCCAAAGCTAGAGATCGGCCTGGACCTTTTTGAATTCTTAATGCGTGCGGCAGACGGTTGTTTGCCGGGTCCGGAAGAGCAGAGAGCGCTAGCCGAGGACATTTCCATCTTTAAGAGTCAACTGCTGGCGCGACCAACGCAAGAGGTGTTTCTGTTTGAACTTGGCGGAGCGAGGCATCGAGTATCCATTAGAGACGGTGCACTAGTACGAGAGGAGGTGGCATCATGAGAATCGTGCTACCGAAGCCCTCCCGGCAGTGGAAGTTCGACCGGCTTTTCATCGTGGAGCTCAACGACTTCGATGTAGAAAGGCTGTTGCCAACGCTTTTCTATCTGATCATCACGCGCGGGCGCGAACGCGGCGCTAGACGCAATGACCCCAAGGACTTTGACGCCTTTTTGGACCGACTACTGAGGCATGGTCGCCTTAAAGGGTTTGATCAGCCAGAAACCCGGCGAACTATGGAGAGGTGGCTCAGGGCGGCGATCGTCAGAATGGGACGCACTGGTCGAGGAAAGAAAGGTGAGCAGATAGAGTTTCCGTTGCCATGGACATTGTTAACATACAAATCAGGGTTGCCAACCGAGATAAGCCGCCAACGAAAGGTTCACGTATTTGTATACCAGTTATTAACCGAAGCGATGGGAGAGGCTTATGGCGGATCTGGTGAGGCGCAGCTAGAGCAGCTGATCAAACGCGCTTTCGGCCGAGGCGCATCTATAGGCGCACCACCCAAATACGACGGTCAATACGATGGAAAGACCGAGCTTGATGTCCACATTCTCTTATCAATGCTGTATCTCGACGGGTTTGAACTGTCCGGAGTCGGCAAAAAGGCTACCGCCGAAGTCAGTGATCCCGCACTCCCGTCACTCGCAAAATCGATGGCAAGGGACCTACTTCGCTTTATCATCGCGTATGAAAGGCGTATGCCAGTATTAGGACTGACGCGGGGGCTTGTAACGCTGTTGAATTTGGAGCTGTTCACTTACACGCTCAAGATGTTCTATGCAGTAAACAGTCTTGTCTCGACACACGCACTACCACTAGCGATGAGCGATGGAACGCCGATGTCGCCCCCCGAAGTGTACGTGGATTTCACCAGGGAACGCGGGTCTGTCAGCGATGAGCTGGCACGAGCTTGTGTCGATCGCGATTTAGAGGAACTACGGCTCTTTTTTGAAAGCTCGCTACTGCTAAGGACCATCCATCGCTTTCTGGAGTTCATTCCGGAATTGCAGTCACAGTTAAAGGGACTGTCAACGCCAGAGTATTTACGGCGACTTGATTCTCTAAGGATGCACCCCGGCGTGCTTGCTCGTGCACAGGCGGAGCTAGAAGGAATACGTCATGAGACACTGGATGCATGCCAAAACGATACGGAACGCAAAGTAGCAGAAGAATACTTTGCAAAAGAGATTCAAGGCGGCGATGCATTTACTGTCGCACTTAAACTTCTCGCAGAAGCCGGGAAGAAGAACAACGTACGAAATACAACGCAGTGGTTTTGGTCGGTCGGAGGTCTTCGAAAGGATTACGGGTTACTCGCCGGAAATACAACTGGCCGCCGGAACTGGAGATATGCTCCAAGTGACGACCTGCTTGCTACCCTTGTTCGCCTCGCAATGATTGAAGACCCAGGTGGCGACCTAAAGCACATAACTACACGAAGCACACTTCCGCTTTCAGACTTTCTAGAGTTTCTTGAGAGGAAGTTTGGATTCATAGTGGCGCGTCCACCTGCCTTTCTCGATGATGTGACAGCAAGAACTGCTGCGACGCGGAACCTAGAGGCTTTGAAACGCCGTCTACGGCAGATGGGATTCTTCCGCGATCTTTCGGACGATTTCAACGCCCAGTATCTCCATATGCAAATGGCCGAGGAGGATAGAGTATGAGTTTATCCGATTTGCTGCAGGAGAGATTGGCAAAGCAGCTCCACGAGCGTCTTCAGGATGGTGGGCCTGGGTTTTGCATACGAGTCGATTACCTGGGGCGCGAAGACGCGGGTCAAGTCTGTGCGAAGCTTCGCATGATGTGCATGGAGGATGACGAAGCCTTCGTTTTGAGCGCTGATCCACACTCGGATCATGAACTGTCACCAGAGAAAGCTATCGAGATTCGGAATCGTAAACAGCTGCGTCTATGCCTCTTCGTTCCAGTAGGTGTCATGGATGCAGCAGCAAGCTCACTGACAAATTCGTTCGGTTGTTTTGATTTGGCCGAGTTCTGGAAAGAGGCCTCGAACGACCTTTTAGCTGGCTTGCCGAGTGCGATTCAACCAGCAGTGAGACGGGTCTTGACCACTCTCCGAGGGGCGATTGCAGCCACTTCGGAGCAGCGGGTTGATTACTTGGGAGCAGTCTCAGCCGATCCAGTACCTCGAACGGTCGGTCGCGAGATGTGGCGGCTAGGGCTCATTCCTGACGTCGGTGAGTCAGACTTCGTGGAGAGGCTAGAAAAGAATCAAACCTGTGTGCGAGAACTATCGCGTCCTATTCGCGCACATTCCTCTCCGGAAGAAAGACTGGAGTCGCTGAGGCTTGCAGATGTTCAGTTTGGCAAGGAGCTTCAGGCGTTCTTTACCGGAAAGCGGCTCAGAGACTCCAGAACCTGGCTGCAGGCGCTGTCTCAGCCTTCTTATCTCGGAACACTTACGTTTGACCAGTGGGTTTTCGAGGAGGGAGAGCAATCTGATCTTCTTGAAATTGAAGTAGAGCCCTTACTGAATGGAGAAGGAGTAGTCGAGGCGTACACCAAGCTTCGGCAGAGCGAAATTGGTGCGCAACCTGTCGCTCCTGTCGGAGCCAAGGCTTCTGTGTCCGTGAAATGGAGCAGTAGCCCTTTGGGGCCGGCAAATCTGTCCCGTTGGAAGGCAGAGCTTATTCCTTCCCGTGAGTATTATTCTGAAAACGAAATACCTACAGTTGATCTACCTTCCGCGAGAGCGGCAGGAAAGTCACGGCGAGTTACCATTCCACTGGACATTGAGTTGTCAGATGAAGAACCCGCAGTTGCGGTTCAGGTGCGAATTGTTGGCCTGGATGCAAGCGGCGCTGAGCTTTCCAGTGCTGAGGGCATCGTGGTTGAGGGACTGAGCGAAGAGTTCTGGCTTACGAGCGATGAGGTAGGCGAGGACACAGGCTCAACAAAGGATAAGCAGGCCACAGCGAATACACTTGCGTTAGGGCGCCTCCGTGCCGCAGGAGAATTGGCTGTTGATGCGCTCGATGAGGCACCTGGCCAATGGAATGAACGCGATCTTCACTATTTCTCAGTCCGCTTCAATGGTCGGTACGTCGTCAAGCTGGGTCTCAGCCCAATTCTTCGACGTTTAGAAGAGCGGATCATCGAAAGGCATGACGAGCTCGGATGCTATCGCGCCCGAATTGAATCGGGGGGAACTCTCGACATTAATACTTCGCTAGAGAGTGTACAGCTTAACGTGCTCTTGCAATGCGAAGAAGGGAAAAAGTTTGTCGAGAGACGACGTGACTTTCTTAGCACACTCCGAAGGCAAGAACATCGCGGATTGGTCGAGACAGCAGACTGGAACGACGAACTGTGCAAACGAGCGCGATCATACGCAAATGCGTACCTCACCCTATTGTCACAGAATACCGACGCAGAGTTGATGCGCGAGGCGCTGCGTGTAGACACGTTGTCGCTATCGATCTCGTCCGCTGGGTCGGCGGAACAGAGCGTGTTGCTGGCTCCCACTCATCCGCTGCGAGTGCTGTGGTACTCCGCATATGCCGAACTGCTACGAAGTTGGGAGGGGACATTGCTGAGTACGGAAAAGAGACAGCGAAAGACTCTCCTAGACTTCGACCTGTTGCAGCAGGTAGCTCCGTTGCATTGTCCCTCATTTGTGCCGTCTGAAGACGGCAGCATTTTGCTGTTTGCCCAAAATCTTTTGTTTTTTTGGGGGATTGCGTTGCCGGTCGATGTACAGGACCCTGCAAAGCGAATCGCCTCAGTGGCTCGTGCGCTCGCGATCGCAGACGATGACTCTGCTTTGTCCGACTTAGCGCCCGAGCGCGTTACAAATGAGTTTCACGCATACAACGACGTGCATCCCTACCTGGAGAGTATTCGCCTGAATTGTATCAATCCAGGAAACGCCGGCTTCTTGGCAGATGTTCTTCGGCGATACTACACCGGAGGTACTCGTTACAGTACTAATGACGAGGAATCTGACTCCGTCCACAATCTTCCTCGACTAGAACTCTTCGCGCATGTTCACAGACCCGTTCCAACCGCCTTACCGCCACTTGTGGATTTGCAATCAGACTTGTACGACATTCAGCCAAGAGGAAGGCGGCAGTACTTTTCTCCGTTTTTCTCCGTATCTTTGCGCGCCATCGAAGATGCGAAGACCATTCCTGGAGGTGACGTCAACCTCTCGATGATTTTCGATATGTTGACGCCGACAATTACGGCAACAGGGGGAAACACAGATGGCGACAGCGCTACGTTCTATGCACTACTGATGCGGATGAAACCAGAGTTCTATGCACAAGAGGGTCAGGTTCGCTGGCGTCATAGATTCCATATTGCTGAAAGCGCGCAGGTCGCGAAACATCCAGTCGTGTCGGCCTATTCAACTATTCTGATCGACCTGCACCGGGCCTACCTTGTCGCCATTTCTCGGCTGCTTGGCGGCAATGGTGATTGTCTCCCGGCAATTGAAGTCACGCTCGATGAGGAACAGCGAGCGTACGTAGATGTTGTGCACCAACAATCTGACTGGGTGATTACCCTTGATCGTTTCTTTGATGTTGAGTTCTTCGATGCTCCTCAGGAGAAGCAGCTGTCCGACATTTCTAACAAGTTTCTGTTGGATTATGCGCCGGAGTTTCTTGAGGGATTGGGGCACAGGATGCTGGTCACAACAATGCATCGAGAGGAAGTTGAGCAGATTCTGGCTCGCGCCATGGATGACCTGGGCTTCAGCCACGTCGAAGATAGCGTCGGTAAGGTCTTTGATCATCTCAAGACGATTTCCGGAAGGCTCGCACTGCGCATCCTGGGCGATGACTCTAGAGCCCGTGAAGCCGTTAGCCTTGGAGTTGTTGCAGCATACCTGAGGTCCAGCGGAGACCTGCAAAATAGCATTTTGGTCCCTGTTGATGCCCATCCTGAGTTGTTTGGCCCGCAGCGAAAGAAAAAGAAGGGGGAAGCTGCATTACGTTGTGATTTGATTCAGGTCAGATTTCTACGCAATCGACTTGTGGCGCAATTCATTGAGGTCAAGTCGCGCAGCGCGGCAGGTCAATCTGATGAACTATTGAACCGGATAGTGGATCAAATCGACGCCACGGTAGCAGTGTTTCAGGATTTATTCTTTAGCAGCGAGCCGCAGCGCATTGATCACAACCTGCAACGCTCGCGGTTGGCGACAATCCTTCAGTTCTACCTTCGAAGAGCGGAACGATATGGCCTGATCACGTCAGAAGATGAAAGGAAGAAACTTGAGGAGGGGATTTCTAGGCTGGAAACCGGAGTTTCGGAACTTCGAGTAGATCGTCGTGGGTATGTCGTGAATTTGAAGGCTAGTCCGCAGCGCCCGGCCAAACTGCGAGATGCGGAAATTCATTTTTTAACTGCAGACTCAGTTTCGGGAGCCGGACTTTCGGTTGTTGAAACGCCGCAACCAATTGGTACTACGCCGGTACAGCCAAGGGAGTCAGAGGACGACGCTAGAGGTGATAAGCGAATACAAAGTGGACATTCAGGCGGCGACGATATGGACCGTGTTGAACCAGAGTGTTCTACGCTTGCCTCGACGGAAGATGCCTTCGAAAAGGCAAGTCAGCCGACGACTGAGGTGATGGATAATTGTGAAGTGACTGCACCGGAAGTGTGCGAAGTAGAACTTGGTACTGATTTGGCAAGCCTGGACCCGATTGTCTGGAGGACAGGTGTGCGAGGGAGCCCGCACCTCTTCATTATTGGAATTCCGGGTCAGGGTAAATCGTGGACAACCACGAGACTCCTTTGTGAGCTTCACCGTCAGTCTTTACCCTCGGTAGTCCTAGATTTTCATGGGCAATTTGGGTCGTTTGATGGGCAGTATGCAAAGGTCGCGTCCCCCACAGTGTTAGATGTCACCCATGGTTTACCATTTTCGCCATTCGAAGCAGATAGGGGAGCTGCCGCAGGCACCAGCTCTTGGCAAGCAAACTGCTTCGCAATTGCAGAGATCTTCGAATATGTATGCGATCTAGGCGATATGCAGAGGGATGTCGTCTACCAAGCCTTGCGAGACTGCTACCTGGATGTTGGATTCGATACCGAAGCTCCTGAGCGATTGCCTACAGTACAGGAATTCCAGCGGCGGTTAGAGGAGATTGAGGAAGAACGCGGTGTAAAGAACGTGGTGGCTCGGTGTCGGCCGCTACTTGAATTTGGTTTGTTCAGAGCCGATGCACAGCCGACTGAATTCGGTGAGGCAATCAAGCATGGTCTTGTCATCAATGTCAGCGGACTTGGAATGGAGACACTACAGCTAGCGGCAGGGGCGTTTGTTCTTCGGAAGATCTACAAGGACATGTTTCTGTGGGGTGAAGCCAGCCACTTGCGACTTGCTATCGTACTGGATGAAGCTCATCGTCTTGCCCGGGACGTGACGTTGCCGAAAATAATGAAGGAAGGCCGGAAGTTTGGCGTTGCAGTCATTGTGGCGAGCCAAGGGCTCGGCGATTTTCATCCCGATGTCGTTGGGAATGCTGGTACGAAAGTGATCTTCCGAACGAATTTCCCAATGTCCAAGAAGGTTGCGGGGTTCGTGAGAGGCAAAAAATCGTTCGACCTCGCCGAGCAGATTGAGCAACTCGAAGTTGGTGAAGCCTTTGTGCAAACGCCGGAAATGAACTACTGTTCTCGCGTACGAATGCATCCGCTCAAAGAGTCCTGATTAAGCAATGCAGTTGTCTTCCGACTGCACCACCCGGGTAACCCAGGTTAGCTGACTTCGTCTAGGTCACTCGGCAGATCGCTCACTAGCCAATTGACGTAAGTGCCGTGACGACACGACTTACGTGAAATGGCATGTCGCGGATACCAGTTAAGAAAAGTCCTAACGGTGTCTTGTCGCCCCGACTATTCGCCAAGTTCGGCCATTTGTTTGAACGGTGCCCCTAGGTAGCGTGGCGCTTCGGCAGGAAGAACGCACATTTGGCCGCGGCTCGGCCCCCTGGTAATCGAGTGTCACAAATCGTGCAACGAAAACACCTTAAGTTCGCTAGCAGGCGTGAAAAGCACAGAAGTCCGGCATTTTCTCGATAAGGCTAGTGGAGACAACTCGCTTTGCAGCATGGGCTTATCGACAGTCGTTTGCCCTAGGCTTGGCCCTCTCTTCAACACTTCTTGTGTATTGCGGATCACGTAATCCCACTACGACGCGCTCGCACGCACCAAACTGCCATCGCCCGCGATGCTCAGGTCTGCCGAACCGACGCGGGTTTCGAGGGGCTGATAACGACCCCTGAATTGTCGACCTTGTTACGCAAACGGATTCGGCGTGCGATAGTGCCCAGTGCGCGGTTGCGGTCCGCGCGCCACGGCAGGCAATCGTGCCGTTAAGCAGGCTGTTTCGAACGCACATGAGCGCGAAAAATGGCCGGCACGGCATTTGCCTAGTTCGTAGCTCGCTTGAATCGGGCAAAATCTATTCACGGAGGTCTTGCCATGATCAGCCGCGAATATCGCGCGCTCTCGGGAATGCTCGCACTGGCGACGTTTTGCGGAGCAATTTGCCTGAGTTCGGCTGCTCACGGCGACGAGGGAGAAGCGGCCGCGAGCGATGCCAGCGCACGGTCGAATATTCACGTCTTCGCGGGATTGCTCTTCGTCAAACATGGCCGCGTGGGGACGCGCAGCGAAGGCCCCGACTACTTTTTGCAGACGCCTCGCGGCGAGTATGGCGTCGTCTACGGCGAGCGGCGTCCATGGCAGCGCGACGAAGCGCTCGAGGCATTGTCGCGAAATATGGTTGCGGTGCGCGGCACGTTGGAGGGGGAGACAATTCGCGTCGAGCGGATCGAAGCGATCGAAACGCCGCGGCTGCCCGAGCCCCCGCCGGCGGCGCTTGTCGAGGGCAACGGTGAATTCGCCTTCGCCCTGCTGGAGAAACTCGTCGCCGAACAAGCGCAGAAGAACGAACCTGCGGGCAACCTTGCCGTTTCTCCCTACAGCATTTCGACGGCGCTGGCCATGACCTATGCCGGCGCACGGGGCGAGACGGCCAGCGAGATGGCCAAGACACTCAGATTCACCGCGGTGCCCGCGCCGCTATTGCACGATACGTTTGAAGATCTGCTATCGGTCGTAAATGCGAACCCCCGAGCGAATTACTTTACGATCCACACCGCCAACCGCCTGTGGGCGGAAGCCGATTTTGTGCCGGAGATTCGGCCGGAGTTTCGCGAGATTACCAGCCGTCACTACGGAGCGGAAATCGCGCCGCTGAGCTTCAAGACCGATGCCGAAGCCGCACGCGGCACCATCAATCAATGGACCCGTGAACAGACCGGCGACAAGATTCCGCAATTGATTCCGGCTCGCGGCGTTGACAATCTCACGCGGCTCGTGTTGACCAACGCGGTGCATTTCCACGGCTATTGGGAATCGGCGTTCGACGAACGCATGACGAAACCGGCGGACTTCCACGTGTCGAGCGACGAAACGGTCGAAGTCCCCACGATGCGGCAGCAGGCGTTGCTGCCGTATCTCGCCGAGGATGAACTGCAGCTTGTGGCATTGCCGGTACGCGGGGAAATGTTTTCGATGGTCTTTGCCCTGCCGCGCGGCAGTAAAACGCTTGCGGGCGTGCGCTCACGGATCGCGGGCCGCTCGTTTACGCATCTGATCCGTCGCATGGAGCCGGTGGAGGTAGAGCTGCACCTGCCGCGTTTCACCGCCAGGTCGAGCTTTGAACTGGCCCCGACGCTGTCGGCGTTGGGCATGCCGCGGGCGTTCAGCATTGACGACGCCGATTTCTCGGGCATCAATGGCCAGAAAGACCTCTACATCGGCAAGGTCTTTCACGAGGCCCTGGTGGATGTGAACGAGACGGGCGTCGAGGCTGCGGCGGCCACGGCCGTGGTCGTCAAACGCAAAGCGTTGCCCGCAGAAGTGACGTTGGTCCACCTCGACCGACCGTTCGTGTTCGCGCTGCGCGATAATCGCACGGGAAGCATTGTGTTCTTGGGACAGGTCTTGAATCCCAAACAATAAGTCAACGTACAATGCTCAAGGCGTAGGAGGAGTGCCATGAAGACGAAATTAATCACATCGCGGTCGCTGGAGTTCGTGCTTGTCGGGCTCGTAGCTATCGGCATCGCGAGCTTGGCGGCAACAGCCGCCAAGGGCGAGGATGCTCAGGCGACGGGCACCACCGCAAGGGCGGTCTGTTTCCAGGTGTCGGGGCATCCGATTACGGCGTTTGTTCCCCAGTCTCCTACGGATAAAGAGCGGGATTTCGACTTCACGGTGACGACCACCATTCAATCCGACGGCCGCATCGATGTCAGCTTGTCAAACCTGGAGCATCGTCCGGACCATCCCAAACTTGACTGGCTATTCAAGAACCTACGCCTATCCGCCACCGTCAGCGATCTCGATGTAAGGCAGACCGCGACGCCAGCGGGCGACGTTCAGTCGACACAACTCTTTTATCGACTTGATGTACAGCTGCAAGGAGAGGCAAACCTGGTTGCCGACGCGGAGCTTGTGCCTGGGCACAAAGGAACAGTGTATGGACCAGCCGTCGATGGAAAGGGGAAACTATCTCTTGCGGAAGATTTTCGCAGCGATTTGTGGCCGCTCCTCAATACGGTGAACAAGGATCAGTTTCGCATTGGGAAAGTGGAGGGAGTTTCGTTTGAAGGATACACGCTCCAAGGTGGTGACGTTCCCAACCGCACTCATCTGGTGAGCCTTGAAGGGATAGTACGCATCAAGAGACTCACTGGCGGATGGGTGAAGCCCGTAGCCAACATGGATCTGGGAATTGGCGACATGGTGAAAACATTGTCCAATGGCAAAGCGGAGATTCAACTGGCCTCGACTGCCGTTATCAAGCTCGAGCCGAACTCGGAGTTTTATATCCCCGAAGAAGAAAACACCAGGGAAAAGGTCGGCTTCATCAAGATGATGAAGGGCGTACTCTGGGCAAATGCCAGGAGGGACAATGACTCGCTAAAGGTCGCCACGCCCAGTGCCATCTGTGGGTTGCGGGGCACGGAGTTCGAAATCGTCGTCGACGATCAGCAAAGCTGCTTCCATTGCATTACCGGCGAGTTGTTGGTGAAGCCGACGACGAGGGCCCGGGACGTCACTGAGTTGGTCGTGAAAGCCGGCGAACGCAAGTGTGTCCTCAGCGATCCGGCCGACAGTAAGAAACCTGATTTCCCAGTCACCGTGCGCGTGACGGAGAAAAGTCGCGGAAAAGAGCTGCCTGTGGCAGGTGCGCTGGTGACGCTGCGGCAAAAGGGCAAGGCGCCTCAGGCCGGCGAGGCTTTCACCGACGAGCAAGGCGTTGCCCGCTTGTTCGCCGAGAAAGAGGATATCTACCAGATCGAAGCAGCGGCTGAAAATTACCTCTCTCAACAGATCGCCAGTGCGACCGTGAGGGCAGGACGGCCAGCCCGCTTCGACATCCTCCTGCGGCGCCCCGGTGAAACGCCGACGACCGACCCGAGCGAAACGCCGGTCGCCAAGTGCAACTTCGCCGGGACGTGGAAGGTGCTGTGGTACAACAATGTCGAGGGAACCGGCAAGCCCACAGGTGAGCAGAAGCTGACAATCGTCGTCAAGGACGGAAAGGCGATCGGCTACTCCGACATGTGGGCGGAGAAAGTCGAGGAGTTTTGCAGCGGGCCGCTCAGCGGAAACGGACAAGTTTGGAACGCCACCCGGTACGCCAACGGTGAGTTGCAGCTGCGCTTCTACGACATCCATTTCGATCCCGACTGCGACCGGTTCGTCGGCAAGTGGAGCGGAGACGTGCCCGAGGGCTACGAACCGCACAACTACGCCTGGATCGGCACGCGCACAAGCGGCGACGCTGAGCCGCCCGTCGAGGGGCCGCCCGTCGAGGGGCCGCCCGCCGACGGGGCGAAGCACACGGTCGAGCTTTCCAGTCGCACCCGCACGCAGACCTTGGCCGTCGCTCCGGGCGCCGAGATCACGGTGAAGGTCGCGACCTCCGCCGGAACCGGCTACCAGATGGAAATGGCGCCGCTGGCCACGCGCGCCCTCGCCGTCTCGGGACCCAGCGACGAGGCGATGAGGCGACCTGGCGGAACAGGGAGGCCTCTCCTGGGCGCGGGAACCTGGAAGGTCTATCAGGTGAAGGTTGCTCCCGAGGCGACCGGCGATCAAGTGTTGAAATTCAATTTCTTCCGCACGCAGGGGAAAGTCGATATCGAATACGTGCTCACGGTGCGGATTCAAAAGTAGTCGCGCGGCCGAACTACAGCAAAGGAGCCGGAGCCGGTACGGCCGGTGAGCGACGCCGAAATCGGCGCGGCCCTCCCCTTCTTATCACCGCCGATTCGCACCACGGTCCAGCTGCAGCAACTGAGCAGTTGCTCAGTCAACGTGTAACCCTGTTTATGGGCTTCGATCCGAGCCTTCTCCGCTGCATACCCTTGTTGGAATCGATCAAGCTGATGGGGGATCACCCCACCGCCCCTCGTAGTGGTCGAATTTGATCGAGCCACTTTCGAGATCGCAGACGGTCGACCTCCTAGCCACGATTTATCACCACTTGGGGATCGACGCCGCCAAGAAGCTGATCCGCGATTTCACTGGGCGTCCCACTCCCCGTGGTCGACCAGGGGAAGCCGCCCCCGAGTCAATCGGATAGCTTGATACCGTTAGATCGGGTTTGCCGGCTCGCCGCAGGCAGTGTGTCGCCCTATCGGCGCGAGAGCAAATCCGCGGCATCTGGGAGATCGTCTTGTCGTTGATTATCAAGTAGATCCGCGTCTTGCGTAAAGCAGCAGACGTTGTCATCGCCGCGACCTCGCGGAGTGCCGACTTTATAATCGCCACGGTGGCGGGGTTCGCAAGAAAACTCTGAAACTCGCAGTGGCAATCGTGAGTCGACTCGGCGATACTAAGGCTCCCGCCAATCAGCCGCGAGGCAAATCTTGCATGAGTGCCCGTCTTCCTTTCCAACTCGTTGTTCACGGATTGATTGTCGTTGGTTATGTCGCTTCAGCGAGCGCACAGACACCATCCACTGACGATCTGAAGTTTTTTGAGAACAAGATTCGCCCCGTCCTGGTTCAGCATTGCTACGAATGTCATTCCCAGGAGGCAACAGAGAAAGGGAAACTCCAAGCGGGATTATTGCTCGACAGTCAGCAAGGCATTCTGACTGGGGGTGAAAGCGGCCCGGCGATCGTCGCAGGGAAGCCCGACGAGAGCCTGCTGATCAGCGCGCTGAAGTATGACGCGTACGAGATGCCCCCCAAGGGCCGCTTACCCGCGAGTGTAATCGCTGACTTTGAAAAATGGGTAAAAATAGGCGCGCCCGATCCGCGTCAAGCAACCACAACACCCGCGCCGCGACGGTCCGCTTTTCAAATCACCGCCGAAGATCGGGCGCATTGGGCATTTCAGCCCCTACAAAAGTCACCCGCGCCTATTGTCCAGGATGGTGCCTGGGTTCGCGATGATCTCGATCGCTTTGTGCTGGCAAAACTAGAATTGGCAGGGCGACATCCAAATGCAGAGGCGGATCGATCTGCTCTGCTGCGGCGCACCACCTTCGCCCTCACCGGTTTGCCGCCGACTATCGAGGAGATTGCCGCCTTCGAAGCTGACGATTGTAGCGGGGCTTTCGAACGTGTCGTGGATCGTTTGCTCGAATCACCTGAGTATGGCGTGCATTGGGGCCGGCACTGGCTGGATGGTGTGCGCTACGCCGACAACATTGACAAATCGGGCGAATATCGACGGTGGGTTGTCCGGATGTTCAACGATGACCTGCCATACGACCAGTTTGTGAAGCTGCAACTTGCCGGCGACCTGATTCCGGCGGGAGAAGCGGTTCCTGCGGCTCGCGTACATGAGAGTGGAGCGTCGCTTGATGGCATCACCGCTACGGGCATGCTGAGCTTGGCCGTGTGGGAACAAGTGGGTCGTGACCTGGCCGTCGCCGAGATCGTCGATAGTCAAATTGATCTGGTCGGACGACAGTTGCTTGGTTTGACTCTGGCCTGTGCTCGCTGCCACGATCACAAGTTTGATCCCATTTCGACCCAAGACTATTATTCGCTCGCTGGCATCTTATTCAGCAGCCACATCGCGACGGGTAAGTTGATCGCCGATGATCGCTTGGGCAGCGATTTAGTGGAAATTCCGCTCCTTAATGCGGAGGAGGCGGCCGCGAACCGCGAACTCGATGCACAAATCGCACAGGCGGAAGTGAAGATTGCCTCCATCGCCAAGACGATTCCGCAAGCCGCGCGATTGGCTGAACTGACGAAGAAACTGCTCGACCTCGAAACTCAACTGACGAAAGCCACCACCCCGGCCAGCAAGAAGACGCTGAACGAACAGATCGCGAAAGCCAAAGCCGAGCACGAACAGCTTGTCGCCGATCAAAAGTCATCCGGCTGGGAAATCAATCCGCCTGAATTGCAGGAGATCGCTGCGATTCGCGCTGAGAATGACGAACGAGTGCAGAAAAAATTCAAAGCGCCGCTGGCCGTAGCGATCCGCGAAGGTGGCGTGCCGGGCAGCAATCGTGAGAAGATTGGGGATGCGCCGATTTACCTGCGGGGTGAGTACACGCGGGAAGGTGCAATTGCTCCGCGGCGTTTCCCGGTGATCCTTGCTGGTGATAAGCAAATCCCGCTCGGCGAGCGCACCCAGCAAAGTGGACGACGAGAACTGGCCGAGTGGGTTGCTTCGCCCGACAACCCTCTAACCGCGCGCGTCATGGTCAATCGGGTGTGGCAGCAATTGATCGGCCGCGGGCTGGTCCGCTCCCCGGATAATTTTGGCCGGCTGGGCGAGAGTCCCACCCATCCAGAGCTGCTCGACCATTTGGCGCAGCGTTTTATTGCCTCGGGCTGGTCGGTGAAACACTTGGTTCGCGAGATCGCCCTCTCGGCCACCTTCCGACAATCGAGCTTTATCTCTGCCGAGGAAGCTCGCCTCGACCCGGATAACGTGGCCATCGGCCACATGAACCGTCGCCGATTAACCTATGAGGAGCTGCGAGATTCGTTGCTTCGCTTAGGCCGGACTGCCAGCGCCGATGCGGTTGTCAAACTGCCAGCTGCGGCCACCGAAATGCCGCGGCGAACCATGTATGAAGCGCTCGACCGCCGCAAGGCGGACGTGACGGCCGCCATCTTTGACGGTCCCGATTCGAAATCAATCGTGCCTGTTCGGGCGGAAACCACCACGGCGCCTCAGGCCCTGTTCCTGATGAACAATCCGCTGATGATAGATACCGCCAAGCGACTGGCCGCTCAGCTACAAAAAGATTCGTCGTTGACGACGGATAGTCAGCGGCTGGAACGGTTGTGGTTGCTGTCTCTCGGCCGCCGCCCCGAAGCTGAAGAACTAGAAATCGCTTTGGGATTCGTATCCAAGCACTCGTGGGACGGATTCATCCAGGCTCTCCTCGGTTCAAACGAGTTTGCCTACTTGGATTAATCGCGCTACCAGTGAATTAACACAATGGACGAACTATGACTGACACCCTGACCGCCATTGACCGCCGGAGGATGTTGGGTTGTCTGGCCGGAGGTTTCGGCTCCGTAGGTCTCGCTGCGCTGCTAGGTGAATCAGCCTCCGCAGACTCTGCAGCAAAGTCGAAGTTGCCCCATCACGAGCCGCGAGCAAAGCGGGTCATCTTTCTGTTCATGAACGGCGGGCCTTCGCAAATCGACACATTCGATCCCAAGCCGGAACTCGCCCGCTGGGAGGGTAAACGGCTACCGGTTCTCGATCAGAATACAAACAAGCTGCTGGGGAAGCCGCGTCCGCTGGGCAACGCTTTTCCTTCCCCATGGAAGTTCGCCAAGTATGGCGAGTCGGGGCTCGATGTAAGTGAGCTGTTTCCGAATGTGGCGCGGCATGCGGATGATCTGTGCCTGATTCGTTCGATGTGCTGCGACAGTTTCTTTCACGCGCAAGGGACGCTGGAGATGATGACCGGCAGCGGTCTCTTCCTGCGTCCGAGCATAGGCTCGTGGCTGACCTATGGCTTGGGGACGGAGAATCGCGACCTGCCCGGTTTCGTCGTCCTCGGCAACGTGATGGGTAACGTCGATGCAACGAAGGTGTTCAGCTCCGCTTTTCTGCCGGCGGAATTTCAAGGGACTCGCCTGGCAAACCTGAAAGAGCCCATTCCCAATTTGAAATCACCCCTCGCCGAGGAGGAACAGCGCGCCCGGCTCGACGTGATGCAACAGCTAAATGCTCGCCATCTTAGCCGCCGCGCCGACACCTCGGCCTTAAACGCGCGGATTGAAGCCTTCGAATTGGCATTCCGCATGCAAACCGTGGCTTCGGACGCGTTCGATTTGACTGGCGAATCGGCCACCACCGAGCGGCTGTACGGCCTCGACCAGGCGACGACTAATCCCTACGGCCAGAAATGCCTGCTAGCGCGCCGGCTTGTCGAACGGGGTGTGCGGTGCGTCGTGGTGAATCACATCGATTGGGATCAGCACAGCAACCTGTTGGCGGGGCACGCCAAGAACGCAGGTGAAGTGGATCAACCCATCGCGGGGTTGATCACGGATCTGAAGCAGCGTGGCCTACTAGAAGACACGCTGGTGATCTGGGGCGGCGAATTCGGCCGCACGCCGAACACCGAAGGCAAGAACGGCCGCGACCACAACACAGCCGCATTCAGCATGTGGCTTGCCGGCGGGGGCGTAAAGGGCGGGTACATCCACGGCATTACCGACGAGTTTGGCGCCTATACGGTGGAAGGGCGAACCCACGTGCATGACCTGCACGCCACGATTCTGCACCTCATGGGAATCGACCACGAGCAATTCACCTACCGCTACGGCGGCCGCGATTACCGGCTCACGGATGTCTTCGGAAATGTCGTCCGGGAAATCCTGGCTTGATCGCCGTGCAGATCGACGGCGATACGATCATTGTCCGCAAACGTAAATTAATGTCCTTGGGCTGCCTTTTTCCGGAACGAGCCTCTGTGCGTAGTCAAACTCAATGGATGCGCAATGGAAATGGCTGGCAGAGCAGCTGCGCGAGCCGGTCGAGTTACGTTTGATCAGCTCCGGAACGCAGGTCCTGCCGGACGAACATGGTCCAGAACGCTGGGGCCATTCCCCCCGCGATCGCAAGAAGATTTTCCACACCATTCAGGAGTCGCAAGCTAACAGAGTGGTACTCCTTAGCGGCGACCGGCCCATGGCTGAAGTGATGAAGCTCGCGTCGGAAGAAGCAGGTGTCGGCTATCCCGCTGTACGAAGTGACTTCGAGTAGCTTGAACGCTATCGGGTTGGCTTGACGTATTTCGACTTCACCTTCGGCAGCGTGATGATTGACTGGGAGCAGGCCGACCCGATGGTGCGGGTGCAATTCCGGAGGAACAGGGGCAGGTCGTGCTCCAGCGACGAATTTCGCTCAACCAACTGCAACCAGCACTGCCGCCCGTTAAGAAGTGATGATGGAGAGCAACATGCGATTAGTTGTTTTGCTGGCAACATTCTGTTTTGCCGGATTGCTGAATCGCGCTGGATCGGCCGAGCCGCTGTGGGCCGGAATCGCCAAAATCGAGATCACTGACCGGCAGGCGGGAAAGGTAAATGATCCCTGCTTTGCAAAGGCCCTGGTATTGCAAGCAGGAAGGACCACGGTGGTGCTGGTGACCGTGGATGCCGTTGCGATTGGAGGGATTGGGCGAATCCCGAATGATTTCCTCGCGAAAGTGCGCCGCGAGATCGCCAAGGAGCCGCAGCTCACGCATGCCCAGGTCATCATCAACGCCAGCCATTGCCACGGCATCGTCCGGGCTGATACAGATACACTCGTCATTCAGGCCGTGCGCGAAGCCTCACGGAACTTAACACCGGTCAAGGCTGGCGTCGGTTCCGCAAGCGAATCTCGGATCAGTGAGAACCGTCGCCTGCTGATGAAGGATGGATCGCAGATCGATATGCGGCGAGCCTACTCGCTACCGCGCGATGAAGATGTCGCCTCCGTTGGGCCGATCGACCCACAAGTGGGCTTGGTGCGAATTGATCGCGAAGATGGCCGACCCCTCGCGGTGATCTACAACTTCGCCTGCCATCCCATCATGAATCCGCCGGACAAAGGGAACTCCGCAGACTATCCGGGATTCGCTTCGGCGATGATCGAGGACTCGCTCGGTGACGGCGCGCTGGCCTTTTTTGTGCAAGGCTGCGGCGGTGACATCAATCCGCTGCGATATAAGGAAGTGAATCAGCCGCCAGACGCGGAACCACTCGGCAACTTGCTGGGCCTGACCGTGCTTCGCGCCGTGCGGCAGATCAAGACTCAGAGCGATGCTCCCCTCGCGGTGATGCAGCAAACCATCGCGCTACCCCGAGCGGCGGACTTTCAGCAGCGGATCGCAGCCATCGAAACCGAACAGACGCGCTTGATGCGTTCGCTCAGGCCTACGAACATCAACTTCAAGACGTTCTTGCCGCTCCTTGTTCAGCAGCGGCTGAATCCCGGTTGGCCGTCGCACTACGCCCAAAGTTACCTGCATGACAACCAAGAGCAGCGAGATGATCTGCAGCGACTTGATGCCGAGAACCAAAAGCAGGTTGAAGCTTACCTCGCCAACATCCAGGCAATGGAGCAACTCACGCGACTGAACACGAATTTGGCATTGCTCAAGAAGCATAGCTCTGCGGCGGAGACTGCTGCGGTCCGCACCATCGACGTCGAAGTCTGCGCCTTGCGGATCGGAGACTTCAAACTCGTGACGTTTCCCGGCGAGCTCACCGTCGAGATCGGCCTGCGACTGAAACGGGCGGCGAATGCCCCCCACACGTTCGTCGCAGGCTACACCAATGGATACATCTATTACACGCCCACCGTTGCGCAGCGATCCAATACGGGCTACGCCCAGGAAGATTGCGACTGCCTTGTCGCTCCGGAATGGCAGCGGATCTTCGAAACTACCGCCCTCGAAATGCTCGGCAAACTTTGATTCGGTGGACTCCGAAAGATCCGCGACCGGCGGCTCGGACCGGGCGACCTGTCGGCAACCGTGTTCCAGCACTTAGGCATCACCCCTTACGAACATTGGATCAGCCCTTCAGGCCGCCCGACGCCGCTGGTCGTCATCAGCGGCCGCAATGTGGATGAGAGCGCGTTCCGAAAGTTTATTGGCGATTAAGGCGGGAGTGAAATTCATGTTCCGATTGGCTTGCATCCCAGGCTGTGGTTGGCTCGTGTGTTCGGCAATGCTGCTGGGTGGATTGATTTCCACCGCACAGAGCGCCGAACCGCGGGCGGTGAAGCTGGCCGTGTTCGATGTCGATGCCACGCCGCCGCTGGGTTCCGCGATGGCTTACGATCCGGTCAAGCGGCTCGATGAGATGACCCTCCGTTGCCGAGGCATTGTATTGCTCGGCGACGACAAGCCGATCGTGCTGTGCGCGGTCGATTGGATTGGCATTGCTAACGAAGGGCACGATGCGTTTCGCGACGCGCTTGCGGAGGCTGCGGGCACCACGCGCGAGCGAGTCGCCGTGCACACGTTGCACCAGCACGATGCGCCGGGTTGCGATTTCACAGCAGAGCGGATCCTCCGCGAAATGGGCTTGATGAACTACGGCCGATTTGATGGGGATTTTCATCGCCAGACCATTGCTCGGGCTGCGGCCGCAATTCGAACTGCGCTGACGACGGCGGAGCCGGTCACAGAATATGGGTGGGGACAGGCGGATGTGAAGGAAGTGGCCTCCAACCGCCGGATCAAAGGACCGGATGGCAAGGTGCGGGCCACACGCTATACGGCGACCCGCGACCCAGCGCTGCGGGCAGGACCAGAAGGACTAATCGACCCGCAGGTTTCCGTCCTGTCGTTCTGGAACGGCGACAAGCCACTCGCGGTGCTGAGCTATTACGCCTGTCACCCGCAGAGCTACTATCGAACGGGCGTGCCTAGTCCCGATTTTCCCGGCCTTGCTCGATTCATTCGCGGGCAGGCCGTCCCCTCGGCACTCCACGTTCATTTTAACGGCGCCGGTGGGAACATCGGGGCTGGCAAGTACAACGACGGCAACTTTGAGAATCGCCTGATTCTGGCGCAGCGACTCGCCGAAGGGATGAAGCAGGCTTTTCTCGCCACGGAGAAGGCTCCGTTGTCGCCGGCCGATGTTCGCTGGCAAGTGGTTCCCGTGCGTTTGCCAGTGGCGCCGCACCTGAAAGAAGACGAACTCGTGGCAGCTATCAAGACGGAACCTCCGGCGGGTTACATTGCCAAGGCCGATCAATTGGCCTGGCTCAAACGGCGTCAGGATGGACACGAAATCGATGTTACCTGTCTGCACGTTGGGAAATCGCGCGTGCTGCATCTGCCGGGAGAACTGTTTGTCGAATATCAGCTGGCAGCAAAGGCACTGCGGCCCGATCTGCAGGTGGGACTGGCTGCCTATGGCGACTACGGTCCTGGATACATCGGTACCGCAGCCGCTTATTCCGAAGGGGGCTACGAAACGAGTCCCCGTGCGAGCAATGTCGCCCCGGACGTCGAGACAGTTTTGATGGATGCAGTGAAGATGCTGCTCAGCAAGTGACGACGACGGCACTCATTTTTTGAATTTCTCACGAATCAGCGGCGCGAGATACTTCGCGGTTTCGTCGCCGATGACGTGATACCCGGCCAGGTTGGGATGCCGGTCGCCGAACCATCCCGGTAAACCGCCGAAATGAGCATCGAGCCGGTTGTCGAGGACTTCGACGGTGGGCGTTGCGCCCGGAACGACGAACGGCTTAACGAACTCGCGGCGGTTCTCGGGAATCTTGTCGAGCGGGAACCGCCGATAGTTGAGCATGTTCGGACCCCGCTTCAGCTCGGCGGCATAGCGAGGATAGATGTCGAACAGCGGCAGGCCTTCTGCACGGGCCACTTCTGCGTTGAGCTTGTTGAGACGCGCGGAAACCTCCTCATCGCCGTAGGGAATGACCGTCATTACAATCAACTGCGCCTGCGGGTGGTCTTTCTTCAGACGCGTAATCAGCTCGTGATAATCCTTGGGAAAGTTCTCTGCCAGGTTCTCGCGGCGAGCGTTGTCGTTAAGGCCATAGCGGATCAAAACAAAGTCGATGCCGGGCAGTTTCGCCACAGCCTTGTCGTACCTGCCCGACTCCAATAGCCGCTGGATATATTCGCCGCTGAGTCCCAGGTTGATCACGTTGGTCGGCGGCAAGTCCTGTTCTGCCGCCAGCAATTCGCGAATGACATCCTCGAGATGCGGACCCTTGGGCACATGCCGTCGAGGCACGATCCCTTCGGTGGTACTGTCGCCGAGCAGCAGAATCTGCACCTTCCCTTCATGCTCAGCGCGTGCTGTGGCGCAATAAGAGCCGAACGCAACGACGGTCAGAATCAGTCCCAGATGACGAAATTGCATGGCGTGTCCTTAAAGTTGAATGTAGAGGCTCTTTTCCCGCATTTCGGGCCGCTCCTCATCGAGATTCATCGCCCGCGCCATGGAGCCGCTTGTGAGGAGTGAAACGGCATCGGCGCCAAATCGGTCGTGGGCGGCGTAGGTCCCCGCATTCTGTAGTTGAGCCGGTTGAGGTTTTCCATTTGGGTGGGCAGCGTGCGCCGGTCCTCAAATCGTGCAGGTCGGACGCTCAGCGTATTAAACTGCATCGCGGGCGCGCTGGGATCTCCTTTGATGTTGACTGCCTCGTATGCGGGCCCCCAGATCTCGGCGTGCCAACAGCAATGCATCCGACGCCACTTATACGTGGCTCAAACCCTGAGGTCAAACGTACCGCTGCTGAGCAGCCCTCTGACGGTCTGCGTATAGCCGAGCGGCGCTAATGACATGTTGGTTGGCGGCTACCCCCCTCTTCAGGCTTGGCCAGAAATTCCTCAGTCAGGCAATGAGAGAACTTGCCTTCCGGCATGATCGAATTTCCTCCACGTGCTTCCATGTACGTGACGCCCAGAATATCGACAGTTCCGCCTTGTTCGATGGTTGCCATGCTTCGGTGGGCTAAGCTAAGCTTCACGTCAGTGCCCGGTCCGATTCGGTATTGCTCGCCGAAATCCTTGGTTCAAATCTCGTAACTCTACAGAGATCAAATAGAACGGATCGACCCGCCCGCATCTCTTTTCTCCTGTCGGGTGGACATTGGTTCGAGGCGGTGGAATCTCGCCTCGTTTCACGCAGGGCTGCGCGACACACTCACGGGATTGCATTGATGACGCTTCGTCTCCTTGCCGCTTGGTTCGGCATCTGTATCGTCTGCTGCGCGAGTAGCATTGCTGAAGATCGCACCAATCAAAAGGACAAACGTGCTAATAAGCAAGCCGTTGCCTCACCCGACGAATCGTCTGACCTGGGAGCGATTCGGGCCGCATCACATTCGTTTGTTGCCGCTTTCAATCGCGGCGACGCCAAGGCAGTCGCCGAGCATTGGACCGAGGGGGGAGAATTCGTCGATGAGTCCGGGCGAACTTTCACAGGACGAGCGGCGATTGCGGCTGAGTACGCTGCCTTCTTCAAAGCAGCGCCGAAAGCGAAGATTCGGATCGCCATTGATTCGCTCAAACTGCTCTCCAACAGTGCGGCGCTCGAGGAAGGACGAGCCATCCTCGATCCGGCCCCGCCGGGCGCTTCGGCAGTCAGTAAGTATCTCGTGGTGCATGTCAAATCGGGCGACAAGTGGCTCATGTCGACCGTACGTGACTCTAAAGTCGAACTGCCTTCCACGTTTCAGCAGGTTGCGGACCTCGATTGGCTGATCGGCACTTGGACCGCGGAAGAACATGGTGTGACGACGGAGTCCGATTGCCGGTGGATTGCCAACAAAAGCTTTGTCCAGCGAAGTCATACGACCACGGGACCTGACGGTGTGTCGACGTCTGGTCTGCAGTTGATCGGCTGGAATCCGGAGATCGGACACATCCAGTCCTGGGACTTCAGCGCCGGCGGCGGGCACGCCGTGGGGGTTTGGACTCGGCTGGACGATGGCTGGCAGGCGCAGGTGCGTGGAGTGACCAGCGACGGAGTCGTCACGACCGCCATGAATACGCTCCGCAAGCTCGACGACAACGCGTACGTCTGGCAATCCACCCAGCGAACGGTTGCTGGGGAACCGATCGCAGACACGGATGAAATCGTCATCAAACGTCAGCCGATGAAGTAGCTCGAGTCCGCGGCTGTGATCCTCACTCGATTCAAAAGCTTTCATCTCGGGATTACTACGATGATTCAGCGGGCCTTTTTCTTTGCAGTTGCCGTTGGTCTGATTGTCTCACTTGGTATCTCGCCAGCGAATGGACGGGGCTTTGGTGGCGGTGGCGGATTCCGCGGCGGCGGATTGGGAGGAGGTGGATTTGGAGGGGGACGAGGCGGCTTTGGTGGAGGAGGTTTTGGTGGAGGAGGTTTTGGCGGTGCGGGCTTCGGGGGAGGGATCAGCCGAGGCGGCTTCGGTGGCGGTGGGTTTGGTGGTGGTGAATTTGGGAGGGGGCCGCTTGGTGGTGGCTTAGGCGGAGGG
>JAEZAS010000073.1 GCA_023430365.1 Planctomycetota bacterium | reverse complement strand
GCCAGCTTCTGAAGGAAGACGTTTTCGTCGTACCCCACCAGCGCCGGCCGATCGAAGCAAACGATGCTCTTCAGCCGGGTGGCGAAGATCGGCTCAAAATCGGCCAGGTGACAGAGCACTTCGTGCGTCGACCATTTTCCGGGAACGGGGCGAGCGCGAAGCTGGTCATCGGTCATTCCGGCAATGGCCTCGCGAAGCTGAGCGGGTCCGGCGGCGTAGTCATTGACGAGATCGCTGATGCTCATAAGAAGCGTTCCTTCTGCAAGGGGATTCGGCAACAGGCTGTTCTACCGCCGCAAGACACGCCACCTCAAGGAGGGTTCACGCTCCAGCAGCGGGAAGCCAACCGCTTGCGGAGAACCACGGGCCGGTGCGCCAGCTTGGAGCGGCTGCGCCAAACACTCAGCCGATTGTGTTACAACGTCTCACTGCCGTTCTCCGGAGGGCGCGAGCCTCCGGCCCTGCAGGTATTCGGATTGGGATCGCCATGCTGTTTTGCCGCCTGTTCGCCGCGTCCGTTTGTTTTGTTCTGCTTTTGTGCCACACGAAGGATGCCTGTGCCGCGGACAGGCCGCAAACCGCCGACGTGATCGTCTATGGCTCCACGCCGGGAGGTTTCTGCGCCGGCATCGCCGCGGCTCGCGAGGGAGCCAAGGTCATCCTGCTGGAACCGACCGATCATGTCGGCGGAGTGAACACTGGCGGCCTGAGCTTCAGCGACTCGAACCAGACCGTCCGCTCCACCGTGATGGGCCTGTTCGACGAATGGCATCGGCGGATCGAGGCCGACTACGAGTCGCGCGGGGTCAAGCTGCCGTATCAGGTGAGCGTCAAAAACAACGCTGTCTGGACCTACGAACCACACGTGGCCGCCCGAGTGACTAAGGCGATGCTCGACGAGGCCAAGGTGGTCGTCCTGACCGACCAGCCGCTTACGTCGGTCGAGAAAGAAGGAACGCGCATCACCGGACTGGTCACCAGCAAGGGCCGCTTCCAGGCCAAAGTCTTCATCGACGCCACGTACGAAGGAGACCTGATGGCGGCCGCCAAGGTGAACTGGACGATCGGCCGCGAGGGGCGGAAGGAGTACGGTGAATCGCTCGCGGGCAAGCAGTACACCAAGCGCACGCTGCCGATTTCGGGCTTCGACGAGCAGGGCAAACCGCTCCCCCTCATCACCGACACCGAGCGCGGCGACGACGAAGCGGGCGACGCGAACGTGATGACCTACAGCTTTCGGCTGTGCCTGACCGACGATCCGGCGAACCGGGTTCCCATGCCCAAGCCGGCGAGTTACGACCCGGCGAAGTTCGAACTGGTGCGTCGGTACGCGCTCACCAAGGGACCGGGGATTGGCATCGATCTCTATCCGCTGCCGGGCGGCAAGCTGGACGGCAACAACTCGATCGGCGGACAGTTCTCGCTGGGCCTGGTCGGCGCCTGCAACGGCTGGAGCGAAGCGAGCCCCGTCGAGCGGCAGAAGATCTGGGAAGCTCACAAGCAGTACACGCTCGAGTTCTACCACTTCCTGACGACCGACCCCGCGATCCCGCAAGCGACGCGCAAGCGGTACGCCTCCCTGGGCCTCTGCAAGGACGAGTTTCCTGAAACGGGCCACTTTCCGCCGCAGCTCTATGTGCGCGAAGGGCGGCGGATGCAGGGAGAGTTTGTCGTCACGCAGAAGGACATCCTCGAAGAGCCGGAGAAGGACGACCCGATTGTGGTGTCGTCGTTTCCGATCGACTCGCACGATTGTCGCCGCATCGCGCTGGAAGGTGGCGGTGTGATCAACGAAGGAACGATCTTTCCCGTGCGGATGAAAGGCCGGCCGCACGGCTACCCCTACCACATCCCCTATCGGGCCATCCTGCCGAAGCGGGAGGAATGCTCGAACCTGCTCGTGCCGGTGGCGCTGTCGTGCACGCATGTGGCGATCTCGTCGATCCGCGTAGAGCCGACGTGGATGATTCTGGGGCAGAGCGCCGGCATCGCGGCCGCCATGACCGCGCAAGGAGACGGTTCCGTTCAGGAGCTGCCTTACGCCAAATTGCGAGAGCGGCTCCTCGCACGCGGACAAGTTCTGGAGTTGCCCGTGCTGCCGGAGTTGCCGCCGGAACCGCCGGGAGTCGTCAGCATCGATCCCAAAACGCTGCCGGGCATCGTCCTCGACGATGAGTCAGCCGAACTGGCGGGGGAGTGGAGCCGCTCGACCAATTTCAAACCGCACATCGGCCGGGGTTATCGGCACGACGACAGGCGCAGCGACGGACAGTCGAAAGCCGTCTTTCGCTTCCGCGCGCCCAAGAGCGGCGAGTATGAACTGCGGATGGCCTACTCGGCGCATGAGACGCGCGCGACGGAAGTGCCCGTCACGGTGAAGAGCGGCAAAGCAACGACGACGCTGAAGGTCGATCAGACCACGCCGCTCGCAAAGGGGGAGCCGTTTCGCTCGGTGGGCCGCTGCCAACTCGAGGCCGACGTGGAGACGACGATCGAGGTGAGCAATGTGGGGACGGCCGGCTTCGTGATTCTCGACGCCCTGCAACTGCTGCCCATAAAGTAGCTGGAAGCTAACAGCTTCCGGAGAAGGGCGAGAGGAGTTGGCGATCCCGAGTGACTTCTGAGAGCCGCTTTGCGATCTCAATCGAAGTGGGACGGCGCGCGGCTTTTCTCCGGAGGGTGGTTACCCTCCGGCTACAGACCTGCGAAGTAGTTCTTCACGGCGACGTCGAACGCCTTGCCGGTGAGGACCATCGGCAGGTCGTGGAACTCGCAGAACGTCTTCACCTGCAGCATCAGGTCGCGCGGGTGGCAGTAACGCAGCGGCCGGTTCGCTTCGACGTAGTGCCGCGTGAGCAGGTGCTCGAACGCGTCTTCGCGATACTCGAGGCCCAGCCGGCTGGCCCATTGCTTGATGAGCTCGCGGAATTCCTTCGGCGTGGGATCGACGACTTCGATCTTGTACGGAATACGGCGGAGGAACGCCTCGTCGACCAGCTTCGTCGGTTCCAGGTTGGTCGAGAAAACGAGGATCTGATCGAAGGGAACCTGAATCTGCCGACCTGAGGGAAGCGTCAGGTAGTCGTAACCCTTTTCGAGCGGCACGATCCAGCGATTGAGCAGCTCGGCGGCGCTCATGCGCTGTCGGCCGAAGTCGTCGACGACGAGCGCTCCGCAGTTGCTCTTGAGCTGCACGGGAGACTCGATGATGCCGGTCGCCGGATTGTTCGTGATTTCGAGCTGCTCCATCCGCAACTCGCCGCCGACCACGATCGACGGTCGGCGGATGCGGACCCAGCGGCGGTCGTACGGCTTGGCGTCGATGAGCGAGTTCGACTGCGGCGGCGGCACCTCTTCGTGGTTCGCCGGATCGAACAGGCGGATGATCTCGCCCGTGACGGTGATCGTGCGAGGAATCCAGATATGGTGCGCGACCGAGCGAATCAGCCGCTCGGCCATGCTCGTCTTACCGTTGCCCGGCTGACCGTAGAGGAACAGCCCGCGGCCGGCGAACACCGCCTGGCCGATCTGGCTGATGATTGCGGGAGCGAGGAGCAGGTCGTTGAACGCGGCGCAGAGGTCGGGGAGCGTGGGACGGACCTTGCGGGCCGACTGCTGTTCGACGCCCGTGATGTAATCGGCCAGCGGCACCGGCGCCGCGCCGCAGTAGGTGCAGGTTTCGACGTGCCAGCGGGCGCGTTTGTCCCCTTCGTCGGACAGTTCGTATTCGAAGTCGCCCATCGCGCCTTGGGCGCGATAGTTGACCAGCATCTGGGCCTTGGCCTGGCGCAGCGAGTCCTGCAGGATGCCGAACGGAAGCTTCAGTTGCTCGGCGATCTTTCGGCCGGTCGTAGGTCCATGCGTGAGCAAGTGCTTGAGGATCAGCGCTTCGACGTCCCCCGCGGCCAGTCCGGTCCCTTCCAGGGTGGTCGGCTCAGCAGGGAAGAAGCTGTCGTCGGTGGCCGCCCTGCGCAGCGGCTGGGGAGACGCTACGAAGTCGTGCGGCGCGGTGGGCGGCAGAGTCGCCGACGACGGATCAAGTGAGGACATGCGACAGCTTTCTCAGAGCAGTTTGTCTCGCGGTCATGCCGTCGCTCCAGCCATACGGTTGCCCCAAACCAAAGCGGCGACACACAAAACTAGCTCAAGCCTGAGCCGCCATCGCCGCTTGGTGCAAAATGTTTGGCGGTTGCGGTTCGCACGAACGAGACAACCGCTACAACCGCCATCGCCGGCCCGATCAATTTTGCGGGACCGCGCGAAGAGGCTCTGCTCCGAGGGGTGGCTGCGCCACTCCGTAGCTGAACTGGCCAGAATTCAGACGCCCTGCAAGTGGAGAACGCCACGGTCTGAATTCTGGCGAATTCAGCTACGGCGAGGCGCATGCGGGGCGTTCCGGTTTCACTTTGCGCCGTAAGGTAGGGTGTGGTATAAGCGGATGAAAGCTGGCTGAAGCCGGCGGCGATCGCTCCTCTCCCGTTTCCCAGCTCAAGCGCCCGTGCAAGTTCGGCGTCAGGACGCACGATGATTCATGTTCGCTCGCTGACGAAGTCCTACGCCGACCTTCGCCGCGGCCAGTTCGTGGCGCTCGCGGGCATTTCGTTCGACGCCCTGCCGGGGCAGATTTACGGCCTGCTTGGCCCCAACGGCGCCGGCAAGACAAGCGCCCTGCGGATTCTCAGTACGGTTCTCCGCCCGACCAGCGGTTCGGCGACGGTCAACGGCTTCGACGTGCTCACCCAACCGGCGCTCGTGCGGCGGCAGATTGGCTTTGTGTCGTGCAATACGGCCGTTTACGACCGGATGACCGCCTGGGAACTGGTCGAGTACTTCGGACGCCTGTACGGCATCGAGCAGGACGAGCTGCGCGAGCGGATGGAGCGGATCTTCGAGCGGTTGCAGATGAACGAGATTCGCGACACGCTCGGCGCGAAGATGTCGACCGGCATGAAGCAGAAGGTCTCAATCGCCCGGGCCTTGGTGCACGATCCGCCGGTGCTGATCTTCGACGAGGCGACCGCGGGGCTCGACGTGCTCGTCGCCCGGGCGCTGCTCAAAACGGTGGCCCAACTGCGCGATCAAGGCAAGTGCGTCATTTTCTCGACGCATATCATGCGCGAGGCCGAACGGCTCTGCGATCGCATCGCGATCATGTACCGGGGATCGATCCTGGCCGAAGGGTCGTTGCCCGAGCTGAGCGAGCGGTATGCGGAAAACGATCTCGAGGAGCTGTTCTTCCGCCTGATCTCGCAAAACGACGCCTCGCTGCAAGAACTGGCCGAAGGCCCGCACCGCAAAGCGGCGACCGAGGCGAACTAGGAATCACAGAACCGGCGCGTCTATGAATTGGAACAACGTCAAACTGATCTTTCTCCGCGAGCTGCGCGACCAATTGCGCGATCGCCGGACGTTGTTCACCATCGCCGTGCTGCCGATCCTGCTGTATCCACTGCTCGGCATGTCGATGCTGCAGATCCAGCAGTTTCTCAAGAACGAATCGCGGATTCGGGTCGTCGGCGCCGAGGCGCTGCCGCAGGAACCGCCGCTGGTGGTGAAGGACCACTTTGCCGCGACGCTCTATAGCGGACCGCAAGAGCTGCTGACCCTGCAAATCGACGAGCTGGCCGACGACGAACTGGCCGACTCAACGACGAGCTCAGACAAGACGAGTTCGCCCCAAAGCCCGGAACAGATCGAAGCCGCGGCGGTGCGCGACATTCGCGACGGCAAGTACGACCTGGTGGTTTACTTCCCGCCCGACTTTGCCCAGCGGTTGGCCGAGTTCCGCCAGACGCTGCTCGAGGAGCAAGCCCAGGCCGCAAGCGACGACGCCAGCGCCGGCGAAAGCTCGTTCACCGAGGATCAGGTCCCTGGCCCCCGGATCTTCAGCAACACGGCGATCGAGCGCTCGCAATTGGCACACGATCGCGTGGCGCCGATTCTGCGCAACTGGCGAGAATCGATCGTCGGCGAGAACCTGCGGCAGTCGAAAGTCTCGCCGATGGCCATTCGGCCGTTTGAAGTGGTTTCGCACGACGTTGCCGAACCGAACGTCCGGCGGGTGATGGTCTGGTCGAAGCTGCTGCCGCTCGTCGTGCTCGTGTGGGCCCTGACGGGAGCGTTTTATCCGGCGATCGATCTCTGTGCCGGCGAAAAGGAGCGTGGCACGCTCGAAACGCTACTCAGCTCGGCGGCCCAGCGGAGCGAGATCGTGTGGGGCAAGCTGTTCACGGTGATGGCGTTCAGCATCGCTACGGCGCTGCTCAACCTGGCCAGCCTGGGTTTCACGGGGCGGTTTGTCGCGAATGCGTTTGCCAAGATGGGGCCGCAGGCGCTTGGTCCGCCGCCGATCGAATCGGTCGGCTGGCTGGTGCTAGCGCTGGTGCCGGTGGCGGCGCTGTTCAGCGCGCTGTCGCTGGCGATTGCGACGTTTGCCCGCTCGTCGAAGGAGGGGCAGTACTACCTGATGCCGCTGCTGCTCGGTTCGCTGCCGCTGATGATGCTGCCGATGCTGCCGTCGGTGGAGCTGAACATCGGGTTCAGCCTGATTCCGATCACGGGCGTGATGCTGCTGCTCCGCTCGCTGATCGAAGGGCAGTACTGGGAAGCCCTGCGCTACGCTCCGCTGGTGATCGGCGTGACGAGCGTCTGCTGCCTGCTGGCCATCCGCTGGGCGATCGATCAGTTCAACGACGAGTCGGTCCTGTTCCGCGAAAGCGAGCGGTTTGGCCTGAAGCTATGGGTGCAGCACTTGATTCGCGACCGCGGCGACACGCCGACCGTCGGCGAGGCGCTGCTCTGCGGCGTGCTGCTGCTCGTGATCCGGTTCTTTGCCAGCTTCTCGATGGCGCAGCCCAATTCGTGGTCGCAGTTCGCGATCAGTACGCTGATCGTCCAGATTGCGCTCATCGCGACTCCCGCGTGCTTGATGGCGATCATGCTCACGCGCAAACCGCTGCAAACGCTGCTGCTCCGCCGGCCGTCGTTCTGGCTGACGGTGCCCGCCGCCGGTTTGCTGGCCCTGCTGCTGCATCCGGCGACCGTGTGGGTCGGCGAGTTGATCCACCAGATCTACCCGGTCAATCAATCGGTCGAAATCGCGATCAAACAGATCACCGAACAGTTCAACGCCGCGCCGCTCTGGCAATTGCTGGCGATTGCGGCCCTGTCGCCGGCGATTTGCGAGGAGCTGGCGTTCCGCGGCTTCATCCTCTCCGGCCTGCGGAAGATGGGGCACAAGTGGGGCGCGATTGTGCTCTGCAGCGTGTTCTTTGGCCTGACGCATAGCCTGCTGCAGCAATCGCTGGCGGCCTGCGTGGTGGGCATCGTGATCGGCTACATCGCTGTGAAGACGGGAAGCCTGCTGCCGGCCGCCGTTTATCACCTGACCCACAACGGGCTCTCAGTGGCGACCAGCCGGCTGTCGGCCGATGTGCTGGAGCAGATTCCGGTGGCTGGGCAGCTCTGGCGGGAGACGGAGCCGGGCTCGCTCACCTATACGACGCCGGCGACGATCGTTTTCGCTTTGCTGGCCGTCGGTGTACTGCTCTGGTTCAAGAGCTTGCCGTATCATGCATCGGACGAAGAACGATTGCAGCAAGCCCTCGACCGCCAGCAACCGCTCGCCCCGACGGGCGGACCGATGCCGGTGGGCGAATCCTCGTAGCCACGAATCGCCATGATCGACCGCCGCCCCACGCTATTGCTTCGCCTGGGTTGCGGCCACCTGCTCGGCTCGCTCGTGCTCGCCTGCTTGCTGCTAGCGCTCAACGGCATCGCCGTGGCCAGCCTGTACCACGCCTGGACCAATCGCCTGGCCGACTTCTGGCGCCATCCGCGCGTCGCTCAGACAATTTTGTTTCTCGGCCCGGTGCTGCTGCTCGTGGTGCAGTGGTGGGCGATTGATGTGATCGTCGATTACTTCCGGCCGCTGCCGGCAAGGTCGAATACCAAAACGGGCGAGTAACCATGACGGTTGTCTACTATGACAATTTGATGGAATCTGACCCCGACTCGCCCGAGTGGCTCGACATCGAACGCATTTATTGCTTCGACGAGGACGCTTTCTCCGACGAAGATTACCAGCGGCTCCAGGCCATCTTCGAGCGACTCCCGGAGCACAGAACGGTAGTTGGCGCGCACTTCGCCCGTTGGTTTTCCGATACGGACGATGCTGAGAACGGTTATCTCTGGGGAAGCATGGAACCACCAGGCCTCCAGGTGGCAGGCACTTTGCGTAAGCACCAATGGGAAGAGTGGGATCGTCTTTTTCAGCAAGCGGTGGCCGACTTTCCTTTTCGTACGCTCTAGAACCCGTACACCCACGTAGCTGAATTCGCCAGAATTCAGACGCCCCGCGAGTGGAGAACCGGTTTGTCTGAATTCTGGGGAATCCAGCTACGGGGTTGGGCGGCCACCGTTGTGGCGATTCGGCCGCGAAGCAAATAGACTGGCGGCATGACTGCACGCTTCCTGCTCCGCCCGTCGTTCTGGCTCACCCGCCTCACGCTTCTGGCCACGCTCAGCCTGCTGACGCTGCTGGCGCACGTGGGCTTTGCCCAGGATGAGGACGAGGACGAGGATCAGCCGTTTCGGCCCGGGCTGATCGCCACGTACGAGAGCGGCCCCTCGACGCGGATTCAGCGGATCGACGACGGTGTGTCGTTCGCGTGGGGCGGTCGTTCGCCCGATGCCCGCTTGCCGGCTGGGCCGTTTCGGGGGAAGTGGCAGGGGCAACTGATCCTGCAGTCGAGCGGGGCGTATCACTTCTTTCTGCATGGCAGCGGCAAAGCCGAGCTCACGATCGGCGGCAAGGTCGTCGTGAAGAAGACCGAGCCAGGCGTCGCTTGGGCCGAGAGTCAGCCGATTGAGTTGCCTGCCGAGGATCAGCCGATCGAGCTTTCGTATGAGAGCGGCGGCCACGATGCGCGGCTGAGCCTGTTTTGGACCGGACCGGGCTTCGTCCGCGAGCCGATCTCGCCGCGGTTCTTTCAGCACGATCGCGAGCAATCGCCGGCCATGTCGTTTCAACGCGGCGAGGCAATTGCTCACGCCTTGCGCTGCTCGGTCTGCCATCGCGAGCCGAATGCCAAGGAGTCCGACCTCGCCACGCCAGCCCCGGCGCTCGATCGTTTGCGAGGCAATCTCGATCC
>JAEZAS010000186.1 GCA_023430365.1 Planctomycetota bacterium | reverse complement strand
CCTTGCTCCAGCCTCGGCACAGGAGGCCCCAGCCCTTGCGAAACATAAACGCTGGGTAACTTCTCTGGCGTTCAACGGTGACGGCTCGCAGCTGGCTACGGCTGGGGGCGAGAGCCTGCAGTATCGGCCGGGAGAAGTGATGCTGTGGGACGCGAAGAGCGGCGCCGAAGTGGCGAAGCTGACCGGCCATCCCACGAACATTTGGTCGGTCGCGTGGTCGGCCGATGGATCGCTGCTGCTGACCAGCGGCTACGACGGAAAAGTGATTCTCTGGGATGTCGCTGCCAAACAGCCGAAAACGACCATCGAGAAAAAGGGCTGGGTTCGCTCAGTGGCTTTCGCTCCGGATGGAAAGCACTTTGCCGCCGGTATGGAGGATGGCAACATCGTCATCTGGGAGACCGAAGGGGCGAAGGAAGCGAAAACGATCAAGGCACACGAGGCAGCCGTTTATGGGCTGGCATTTTCGCCTGACGGGGCGACGCTGGCTAGCGTCTCAACCGACAAGCTCGGCAAGCTGTTCGATTGGCAGGCGGGCAGCGAGAAGGCGAAGCTCGAGGGGCATGGCGACGCAGTCTGGTCGGTCGCCTGGTCGAAGGATGGCAGTTTGCTGGCAACCAGCTCGGCGGATCGGAAGATCAAGCTGTGGGATGCGGAGGGGAAGGAGCAGGCAACGCTCGAAGGGCATAAGGACTGGGTGAGCGATGTCGCCTTCAATCACGACGGATCTCAGCTGGCTTCCGTCAGCCACGATCGGACGGCCAAGCTGTGGGATGTGAAGGAGCGGAAGGAACTGGCCACGCTGCCGCAGCAGAACAGCACGCTGTGGGCGGTCGCCTTTTTCCCGGATGGCAGCCTGCTGGCCACGGGGGCTCATGACGGAGTGAAGCTGTGGAAGGTCGCGGACAAGACGGAAGTGTTTCCGACGCCTCCGATGACTGCGGCCGCCAAGTAATTGCCCGCTAGGTCGGTGAACAGGAAAGGTTCAACGTTGCTATCGTTTGATCCCACCCAGTACGGAGCCGCATTTGCTTCGCTGCTCGACCCAGAGCGTCCCGACGATCTTGGGCTGGGGCGTCCGAACTCGGCTGCTCGCGGTGCGCTGGAAAACTTGACGCTAGAGTCGGCCTTCGGCGGGCAGAGGTTGGTCGATCGCTCAGCGGCAAAGTGTTGCCTGTCGGGCGTCTGGCTGCTGCACAATTTCCTGGACGAGTCACACTCGATCAGCCAGGAGATTGAGACGTCGGACGGGAGCTACTGGCATGGCATCATGCACCGCCGGGAGCCCGACTACGGCAATGCGAAGTACTGGTTCCGCCGTGTGGGAAATCATCCGGTGTTCGCCAGTCTGGCCGCGGAAGCCGCCACGATAGCCGATGCGGAATCATCGCTCGATTCGCATGCCGCCTGGTTGGCCAAGGGTGGGCCGTGGGATCCGTACCAGTTCGTTGATCTGTGCGAGAAGGTGGCCCGCGGGCGATCGACGGCAGGCGAGTTGTGTCTGCGGATTTCTCGCGTCGAATGGCGATTGCTGTTCGATCACTGCTACCGTGAAGCGCTCGGCGCACCAAATCCCCGCGTGTAAGCGGAAATTGCCATGCCCGCCAACCTGACACCGCAGTATCACAAGGCTGAGCAGCAATATCGCAGCGCGCAAACCCCCGACGAGGAACTGCGGTGCCTGGAGCTCATGCTCCGCGAGATTCCCAAGCATAAGGGAACCGACAAACTGCAAGCCGAGCTCAAGGCGAAGATCAGCAAGGCAAAGCAAGAGGTCGAACAGCACAAGAAGACCGCCGCTGCGCGGAAAGGCTTCACCGGCGTCAAAATCCCACGCCAGGGAGCTGGCCGGGCTGTCATTATCGGCGGACCTAATGCCGGGAAGAGTTCGCTGCTCAAGGCTCTCACGCGGGCTACGCCGGAGATTGCTCCCTATCCGTTCACCACGCGCGAGCCTCAACCGGGCATGATGCCGTGGGAGGACGTAATGGTGCAACTCATCGACACGCCGCCGATCACCGCCGACGTTTTCGATGCCAGCCTGCAAGGATTGATCCGGGGCGCCGATGTGGCGCTGCTGATGGTCGACCTGGGAGCGGACGAAGGCGTCGAGCAACTGCAGGCTGTCCTCGACCGACTGGGGCAGACCAAGACTCGCCTCGGCCGGGAATCGTACCTCGACGAGGAAGACATCGGCCTGTCGTTCACGCAAACACTGCTGGTGCTCAATAAGATCGACGTTCCCGAAGCGGAAGATCGCCTCGCGCTGCTGCGTGAGTTTTGCCCGGTCGACTTCCGCGAATATCGTATTTCAACCGAGCAAGCTACTGGGCTGGATGAATTGAAACGAGCCACCTACGAATCGCTCGACGTCGTGCGGGTCTACACCAAGTTGCCGACGAAGAAGGAGGCCGACTATGAGAAGCCATTCACGCTCCGCCGGGGCGGAACCTTGCTTGACGTAGCGGAGCTGGTGCATCGGGATCTGGCCGCCAATTTCAAGTACGCCCGCGTCTGGGGTTCTCACGTGCACGACGGCTCCATGGTGAAGGCGGACTACGTGGTGCACGACAAGGATGTGGTGGAAATCCACGCGTGAGCTGTCCGCTCCGATCCCTGCGGCGCTGGCACACCTTCTGGTAAAACGAAGGTATGAACAACGGCCAAATTGCCAACGCGTTTGATCAGATTGCCGACCTCCTGGAGTTTCAGGGGGCGAACATGTTTCGCGTGCGGGCCTACCGCAATGGAGCCCGGACCGTTCGCGACTATCCCGAGCCGCTCGCGGCGCTGGCCACCGAAGGCGCAGCACGGCTGACGCAGATTCAGGGAATTGGCCAGGACCTGGCGAGCAAGATCATCACGCTGGTCCAGTCCGGCGACCTGCCGATGCTGCAGGAGTTGCGGGCCGAGGTGCCGGAATCGGTGCTGGCGCTCGTACGCATTCCGGGCGTCGGCCCCAAGAAGGCGGCCGCCCTGAGCAAACAACTTGGCATCAAGACGCTCGACGAATTGCGGGCCGCTTGCGAATCCGGCGCTGTACGCAAGATCAAGGGGTTTGGGGAGACGACCGAAAAGGCGATTTTGAAGGGAATTGCGGTCGCGGAGCAGGTGAACGTGCGCATGTACTGGTCCGAGTCGGACCTGGTCGTGCAATCGCTCCGCGAACACTTGCTCGCCGCCCGCGGCATTCAGCAGATCGAATTCACGGGAAGTTATCGCCGGGGCAAGGACACGGTCGGCGACATCGACATTCTCGTCGTGGCCAAGGAGCCCGCCGCGGTGATGGATCAACTCGACCGCTACGGCGATCGGGAGGAGGTGCTCGCCCGAGGCGAAACAAGAATGTCGATTCGCACCTATCGGGGAATGCAAGTCGATCTGCGTGTCGTTCCGGCGGAATCGTTCGGCGCCGCGCTGCAGTACTTCACCGGATCGAAGGAGCACAATGTCGTCGTGCGCGGGATGGCGAAGGATCGCGGTCTGAAGATCAATGAGTACGGCGTCTATCGCGTCGACGAGTCCGGAGAAACCCGAATCGCCGGAGCGACCGAGGAGGAGGTTTATCAGGCGATTGGTCTGCCGGTGTTTCCACCCGAGCTGCGCGAAGGCAGGCGGGAGTTTGATTGGGCAGCCGCAGGGCCACTTCCGACGCTCATCGAAACGCGAGACATTGTCGGTGACCTGCACATGCACACGACGGCTACCGACGGCACGGCGACGATCGAGGAAATGGTTGCCGCAGCCCAGGAACGCGGGCTCACGTACATCGCCATTACCGATCATTCGCAGCGAGTCAGTATGGCCCGCGGCCTCGACCCCGACCGGCTGCTGGCCCAGTGGGAAGAAGTCGATCGGGTGAACGCCCGTCTGGATGGCAAGTTCACGGTGCTCAAGGGAATCGAGTGTGACATTCTCGAGAAAGGGGGCATGGACCTGCCCGATGACGTCCTCGCTCAAGCCGACTGGGTGATCGCCAGCGTCCACTACGGTCAAAAGCAATCGCGGGAGCAGATCACCGATCGCATTCTCGGGGCGATTGCCAATCCGCACGTTTGCGTGGTCGCTCATCCCACGGGACGGATCCTCAATCGCCGGGAGCCGTACGAAGTCGATCTTGATGCGGTCTTCGCGGCGGCGAAGCAGCACGGCAAGTTCTTGGAACTAAATGCCAATCCCGCTCGGCTCGATCTGAACGATGTTTACTGTGCGGCTGCCAAGATGCACGGCATTCCGATCGTGATCAATTCGGATGCCCATAGTCCCGACGGACTCGACGTGATGCGCTATGGCATCCTACAGGCCCGGCGAGCGGGGCTCACGAAAGCGGACGTGGCTAACACGAGTCCGTGGGCGAACGTGAAGAAGTTGCTTGGGCGCCGTTGATGTCGCTTCGGTCGCGGGGCAACTCGGAGCCAGTACCGATCGCATGATACTTCCCACGAGAGACTGCTTCGTGGGAAGTTGCGATGTTGGTTCACCTGGGGCTAAGCGATCAACGGACGAGGTGAGGCTTCAGAGCTTCAGCCCAGATCTCGTACCCCTCGTCGTTCATGTGGAGCATGTCCTTCTTGTACAGCTCCGGCCGTGGCTGGCCGTTGGAGTCGAGCATCGGCTTGACAATGTCGACATACACGAGCTTCTCCCCCTTTTCGCAGCGCTCGCGAATCAGGCCGTTGGTCTCGTTCATCTTCTCGATCAACTTCCAACGCGATGGGCTGGGCTTCACCGGGATGTAGATGATCTTGGCTTCCGGCAGGTCCTTGCGAATGAGCGAAACGAACTGATCGAAGTCGGAGGCAACTTGCTCGGGCGACTTGCCGCCGGCCAGGTCGTTGTCGCCTGCGTACAGAACCACGGTCTTCGGTTTGTACGCCGTCACGATACGGCCGGCATACCGAACCGAATCGGCCAGCTGCGAACCGCCGAAGCCGCGATTAATCACCGGCAGATCCGGGAACGACTTCTTGAGATCCCACAACCGAATGCTCGAGCTGCCGACGAAGACGATGCCGCCTTCCTGAGGAGGATTCGTATCGTCCTTGGCGGTAAGGGCGGAAATTTCCTTTTCCCAGCGGTCAGCCTTCGGCGCCGACTTGTCTTGGGCGGTCAGGCCGGGGGCGACGAAGCAGGGGAGGGCAAGGGCGGCGCAGACCAGTGCGCAGTTGGCAAAGCGAAGCATGAGAGGTCCTCGTTGTGAGTGGCTGAATCGCCGAACCCTGGGTGCTAGCCACCCAGGGCGACAACGAGAAGATACACAAACCAGAGGGAAAAGAGCACAACGCTGATGGCTAAAAGCGATGGTTTTTTCGTGGGCGGGGCGATGGCCGAGAACTGAGCGGCGCCGCTCGCCGCGGGGTGCAAAGAATCGACCAGCCGCTTCGCAGGAGCCTGCGCCCGGGCGGGCCCTTTCTTGGATTTCGCCATCCTGACTTCTCCGTCGACGAAAAAGGCTTCTAAGCCCCAGCCAACAGGATTGCTACTGCCTGACCGGTATCGGATTGGCTGAGCACCATTGCCGTTCGCTTCTCCGCCGGAATGGATTGATCTCGAATCACGTTGACCGGGCACTGGGGATCTGGCTGTTGATAGTTCAGAGTGCGTGGCACCACGCCCTTGCTGAGGGCCAGAACACTCGCCGCCATTTCCACCGCGCCGCTGCCGCCGCCAAGATCGCCGAAAAAGCTCTTCGGGGCGGTCACAGGAACATCGCCCAGAGCCTCGTGAATGCCGCGAGCCTCGACCTGGTCGTCAGTGATCGTTCCCGCTCCGTGCGCATTCACGTGACCAATGTCGGACGGCTTTAGTTCCGCCGCTTGAAGGGCGCCGAGAATGCTGTTTTTCACGCCAATGCCGCGGCGGGGCTCCGAGCCATGGGCTGGCTCGTAGCGACTGCTGAAACCGGCGATTCGCGCCAGGATCTTTGCCCCCCGGCGTTCGGCATGCTCACGGCTCTCGAGCACAAAGATGCCCGAACCTTCGCCGAAGACAACGCCCGAGCGCTGGGCGTCGAACGGCCGCATAGCGCCGGCTGGATCGCCTCCCCACTTGCTGACATGATCCCAGCCGCGGAATGGTAGGCGGCTGATCGTCGTCAGCGAGCCGGAACCGCCGGAAAGCATCACATCCGCGTGGCCTCGCTGAATGACGAGCGTGGCTTCGATGATGGCCTGCAGGCTCGAGACGCCGCCTTGGACGATCGTGTTGTTCGGCCCGCGGGCATCGTTGGCGATGCCGATATGGCAGGCGGCCATGTTCGGAAGATACTTGAGCATCCACAAAGGAAAGAGGTCCTTCATGGCGTGCTCGCCCCACAGTTCCTCGCAGAACCGGCCGTCCTGCTGGCAGTGGCGGTAGACTTCGCGCATGTCGTCCAGATCGGCGTCGAGCAACTGGCTGCCGAGCACCACGCCGATCCGCTCCGGCTCGACCGATCCCTTGGGCAGGTTGGTCTCTTGCATGGCGATCACAGCGGCGCCATAGGCCTGCTGGATCTCACGCGACATCACCTTCAGCGTCTTCCGCGGCTGGACATAGTCCTTGCCGTCGAAGTTCTTGACGGTCCCCCCGAAGCGATAGGGCAACTGCGTGCCGGCAAATTCCGGCAGCTCAACGATTCCGCTTTGTCCTTGATCGAGCGCAGCCCAAAACTCTTCTCCGCCAATTCCAATCGGACTGACGACTCCAAGGCCGGTGATCACGACCTCCCGGGGTTCACGCATGTGACTATCTTACCGCTACGCCTGTTTTGAGATCGGTGACAGCCACTGGCTACGACTGTCGACCGGTGATGGGTTCGCACCCCGCTGGAAGGAGCCGAGGCACTAGTTTAAGCGCACGGCCTGTCGGATTATCGACTTTTCTCGGCGACAACCGCACGGAATACTCTGCCTTGGCGGCGAAGTCCGCCTCATCCATTCAACTTGAAGCAAAATCGCCCGTTGCTGGAAGGTCTGGGGCGCCGAAATCCAAAAAATTTGGCCAGTCGTCAAACCCGGGGCCCTGTGACACTTGCATGCTATCGGTCGTCAAAAAACGCGGCAAGTGTCTGGTGGAAGTGAGCTTCCGTTAGCTCGAAATGCGGCTTACCCCCCTCCTAGCCGTCTGGCCAGCACGATGCGCGATAGAATGCTGGCATGACTACGGGCGAGAGCGATCACGACTACGGAGTGCCGATTCCCGGCCGACCACTGCCGCCCGAACAGTGGGCCAAGACGGGGATCAAGCGGTTGCCCCCTCCGGGACCCCTTGATTGGGAGGCGATTTTCGGCCGCAAAGCACCCGTATTGCTTGACTTAGGTTGCGGGAACGGCCGCTTCACGCTGTCGCATGCGTTGCGGAGCCCGGAGTGGGACCACTTCGCCGTCGATGTGCTTCCGCTGGTACTGCGATATGCCACCCGCCGGGCCAATCAGCGGGGGCTGTACAACGTACGTCTGGCGGTGATTGGAGCGTATGAGCTCTTGGAGCAGTACGTCGGGCCTGGTTCGGTTGCCGCCATCCATCTCTACCATCCACAGCCTTACTGCGATGAAAATCAAGCGGAGCGGCGATTGGTCACTCCTGAATTCCTCGCCCTGGTGCACCGCAGCCTTGCCCCAGGGGGTGAGTTCGTGGTGCAAACCGACAATCGAGCCTATTGGCAGTACATTCGTCGGGTGGCGCCGTTGCTGTTCGATTTCCAGGAACTCAGTGGCCTCTGGCCCGATGCCCCAGCCGGGCGAACGCGTCGAGAGATCTACGCCCGGCGCCATGGGATGAAAATCTACAAGGGGCACGGGCAACCGAGGGCCTTGTCGGCGGCCGAGGTCGAGGCAATCGTGCAGGCTCAGCCAGCCCCAGCGTTTGATGCGCGCCGGTGAATGGGGTTTCAGCTTGCGCGCGGCTGGTGGAGCGAGGGTCGCGATGGAGGGAAGTGACATGGACCAACTGCAAGTCGCCGCAGTGCAAATGAATGCGGGCCTCGACAAAGCGGCCAACCTCGATCGTGCTGCGCAGCTAGTGGCCGAGGCGGCGGCGACAGGCAGTCGCCTCATTGTGCTGCCGGAGCTTTTCAATCTGTACGGCGATCTAGCCCGCGCGGCCGACGAGGCGGAGCCGATCAACGGAACGACGGTTACCGCCATGCGGAAATGGGCAGAGCAGCATCAGGTGTGGCTCTGCGGCTCATTTGCCTGCCGTAACGAACTCGCGACCAACAAAGCGTCGAATCTGGCGGTCCTGGTGGACCCACACGGCGAGGTGCGAGCTCAATACGCGAAGATCCATCTCTTCGATATCGATCTGCCGGGTCGTGTGACGTCGCGAGAGTCCGATCATCTTTCGCCTGGGGCGGATGTCGTTTGTCAGCCGATCCAGTGGGCGCGAGTTGGCCTGGCCATCTGCTACGACCTGCGTTTTCCCGAACTCTTTCGCGCTCTCGTCGATCGCCGGGCGGATCTGATCCTGTTGCCGTCGGCCTTCACGAAGACCACCGGCGAAGATCATTGGGAAATTCTCGTTCGCGCTCGCGCGATCGAGAACCAGGCCTACATCGTCGCGGCCAATCAAGTCGGGGCTCACACGCCACGCGGCGCGAGCTACGGTCACTCCCTGATTGTGGATCCGTGGGGCAGAGTCCTGGCGAAAGCGGATGGTGAGAACGAGGCCATTATTAGCGCGACTCTGGATCAGCAACGACTCCAGGACGTGCGGGCACAGCTGCCTAGTTTGGCAAATCGCCGCCTGAAATAGCTGGCCCATGTCTTAGTGTATTGCGCACAAGTAAGTTCGTAGCGAATACGGATTCTGTGTGTAATTGCATCGCCATTTGTTGCGATGGTGTGGTTACCTGTTGCGGATAACCGGCCATCTGCGCGGGGCGTTTTGCATGCGATGCTATCAAGCAAAAATCTTCTTCCCCTTGCTTGACAATTCACGCGACCTTCGCAAAATGATGCCTTGTCTGGTGCGTCAAACAGCTTGCCGCACGAACGAGCAACGACAAATTTTCGCTATGCTCAACGTTCAGCAAGCCGTCGAGGAGATGCAACCTCTCGTCCATCGCAACCCTTCTCGCCACGACGAAACCTTAGACTTTACGCGGGCAGTTCGCCCCCTGCGTGCCGCATTCTGCGACATGCTGCCGATGACCCTTACAACCGGAAAGATTTGCAATTGATCGTTCGTGCTCGCGGGAGCACGTGCAGGATGTGGGCGGAGGGATCGCTCATCAACTTCAACGAAACAATTGCCCAAGCAATACAACTGCAGTTCGGTGCACCTCAACTGAAGTGGTAACCGAACACGAGAGCACTGGGGGCGACGACTGAATGTGGAACGACAGTCGGCGACCTGGTCGAGGAACGGAATCCCCCCCATTTTTTCTCTCAAAGAGTTCGCAGGGTTGATGCGACAAAAACGCAGTTGATGCAGGTCGTGAGTAGCGGGTGTCGGCCTAGGCGGGTTCACTTAACTCCGGCTCCTTAAGCGTACGGCGCTTCGCAAAAATCTAAAGCATGCCGCAATGCTTGATCGGACTCGGCTCTAACCTTGGCAACAGTGCCGCCCTGCTGAACGCCGCGTGGCAATCAATTGCTCAGGTTCCCGAAACTGGGACGCTGCGACTGAGCCGTATCTTCAGGACTCAACCCATTGGCGGTCCTGTCGGACAGCCGCCGTTTTGCAATGCGGTGGGCCTCATTGAGACGGCACTCGATCCAAAGTCGCTCCTGCGAGAGCTGCAGGCCGTGGAAGATTCCCTCGGGCGAGTCCGTCAGGAACGCTGGGGACCGCGGGCAATTGATCTCGACCTGCTTACTTACGGTCAGCTTGAGTTGCGCGAGTCGTCACTCACTTTGCCTCACCCCCGGATGGCGTTTCGGCGGTTTGTGCTCGAGCCCGCAGCCGAGATCGCTCCCGACTTCGTCTGTCCGCCGAATGGCTGGACCATTGGGCAATTGCTGTCTCACTTGAATCGGGCCCCTCGGCGCATCGCACTTGCCGCTCTGGATGATGCTGTCCTCTCGCAGTCGTTGCAACAGATCGCAGCGAGGGCCGGCGTGAAGGTGTTTGAGGCGTCCGCATTTGAAAATAGTCAGCCGACAGATATTTCAAATGGCGCATGGTCGTTAGTCCGCGGTTGGCCGTTAGACCGGTGTGAAACGGCTGACTTCCGCCTGATTGTGCTCATCGACGCTCCGGGCGAGCTGTCGCCGGCCGCAGACGAACGCCGCGATCGATGGCGGCGTTTGACGCATCGGTCCGATGTCGGCCCTGTGCTTTGGCTGGAGACGTCCGATCCCGCCCTTGTCTCCGACGAGGTCGTCGCCGCCATGGCCGCGATGCAGTAGAATCACGGAATGAAGGGTCACTCTCAACCCGAAGTCATTCACACTGTCGCGGAAATGCAGCGACGGGTGCGGGACCTGCAGCGAGCGGGCAGACGCGTCGGTCTGGTGCCAACCATGGGTGCACTCCACGCTGGGCATCTGAGCCTGGTCGAGGCGGCCCGCCGCGAGGCCGACGTGGTCGTGGCGACCATTTTCGTCAACCCAACGCAGTTCGCTCCGCACGAAGATTTTCAGAAGTATCCTCGAACGCTCGACACCGATTTACAGGCGTTGCAATCGGTCGGCTGCGATCTGGCCTTTGTGCCTGAGCCGGGCGAAATCTATCCGCCAGGGTTTTCCACCTACATAGAGCCGCCTGCTGTGGCCGCTCCGCTGGAGGGTGTTTGCCGGCCGGGACATTTTCGCGGCGTCGCCACGGTGGTGCTCAAGCTGTTCAATATCGTCCCCGCGGACGTGGCCTGCTTCGGTCAGAAGGACTATCAGCAGGCCCTGGTCATTCGGCGGATGGCGGCTGATCTGAACCTGCCGATTCAAATTCAGGTTTGCCCGATCGTGCGGGAAGCCGACGGTCTGGCCATGAGTTCCCGGAATCGCTACTTGTCCCCGTCTGAGCGAACGCGAAGCCTGGCTCTCTCCAGGGCTCTCCAGCGGGCTGAAGAACTGGTGAATGCCGGCGAGCGAAACGCTGGGGTGGTGCGCGAGGCAATGCGCACAGTACTGGAA
>JAEZAS010000514.1 GCA_023430365.1 Planctomycetota bacterium | reverse complement strand
CCCCAGGGGACCCGTAAGTGGTGAAAAACCCTCCGAAATTTTGAACACCCAGTCGCCGCCTGCCTGAACGTAACCGCCGCGCCGGCCGCCGGCTTGTTCCCCCGCGTCGTACACACCGCAAGCGATGCTGCGTTCCCCGACCTCGGGGGCGCCTTGCCCATTTCTGAGAATCCGGGAACTGACAATCGCTGTGTAGTGTAGTTAATTGTGAGTAACTAGTCAATAGTTTTCACTGCTCGCCATGCCACCAGGCTTTCCTCGCGCATCCGACCGAAATGATCCGTGGCGTCGGCCAAAAGATGGGACGCCAAACATTCCGAAACAGACCGGTCGCCGGTTCGCAACTGGCTCGGTGGCACGAGCGCCCTGATCCTCGAGGGAATGCGTTTGACGCAAAAGCAGGCATAACCGGCAAAACCGCTTCCCGCTCCACGTCGCCAAACCGCATCCGCCGCCCGATTGCGACCTAAAATTGAGCGTGTTGCGAACCCCGCTTTGCCGGCGCCCTATGTCTCTCTCCAGCCACGGTCCGATTTCCGCTCGTCGCCGCCGCCGCGGCAGCGCCTACCTCGTGGTGCTCGGCGCCACGCTGATCGTGTCGAGCCTGGCGTTCACGGGGCTGCTCGTCTCGGCGTCGCAGCGTCGCAGCGCCTCCAGCGCGATCGAGGCGGCCGAAGCCCGGCAGATCGCTCGCGACGCGATTGAGATCGCCCAACTCTGGATTCACCAGGATCCGAACTGGCGCGTCAATCGTCCGGCGGGCGCCTGGGCGACGAACGTGCCCCTCGGCCCTTCCGGGGGAACCTTTTCGCTCGAAGCGATCGACGTCCGAGACGGCGACATGCAGAATCGCCCGCACGACGAAGTCGTCCTGACAGCGACAGGCAAAAAGGGAAGCGCCAGCCACACCCTGCAAGTCACGCTCGAAGCCAAACCGGTCCCGATTCCGGCCCTCAGCTACTCGCTGCACACCGGCGGGGAACTGCACGTCCTTGCCGGGAAAACACTGACCGCCACCGGCAGCACGGTCTCCACCAACGGAACCATCACCAATCAGGGGTTGATCAACGCCAATGTCTCCTGCACGCTCGTCGGCATCGCCCTGCCGCTGGGCGTGATCAACGGCACGACCACCCTGCTCGCCCCGGCCCGAGCCTTTCCCGACTCCACGGTGATCGACAAGTATGTCGGTCTCGGCACTCAGATCAACACGTCGATCATCGACACGGGCATCCTCGCCCCGGGGCTCAGTTCCTACGGGGCGACGAATCCCGACGGCATCTATGTCGTGCGCCCGACGGGGGACTTCACGATCAAGAACTGCCGGCTCTATGGCACGCTCGTGGTCATCTGCCAGCCGGGAAAGAAAGTCATCGTCGACAACGCAGTGCTGCTGGAACCAGCCACGCCCGATCAGCCTTCGCTCATCATCCAAGGCAACGCCGAATTCAACTTCGACGGGGTCAACAAGTTCAAGGAGAAGGATCTCGGCCTCAACTTCAATCCGGTCGAGGCCCCAGTGGACGGTGACTCGAATACGAGGACCAACGACCTGTTTTACTCAGAAGTCCGTGGTGTCGTGCATGTGAAGGGCAAGGTGGTTCTGAAGCAGACCTCCCGCATCCGCGGCGCTCTGATCTGCGAATCGAACGCCAGTTCGGATGCGGTTCGCGTCGAAGACTCTCCCTCGATCGTCTACACGCCGTCGCTCCTGACGGCGCCGCCGATGTGGTACACGACCTCGGTGCCGATGGCGATCAAGAAGGGAACCTGGCAGCAGGTGGCGAACTAGCGACGGAGTGCGGCCCGTTCGAAACCGTCAGGCTACTGAGGCAGAACCGCGATCGCCCCGCGGGCCGCATGCACTTGGACATGCCGCGTCTTGCCGCTTCCCTTCAACTCAATCTGCGTCGTCGCGGTCGGGTGGCCATACCCGTTGAACGTCACCGTGTAGTTGTCGGCCGCCGTGACGGGAGCCAGGTCGACGACGTTCGGCCGGTTCGGCCGCGCGGGATGAGGCAGGCCGACGATCGTCAAGCCGCTTTGATTCTTCTGCAACTGTACGGTGACCGGAGTGCCACGCGTGCGGGCGCCAGCCTGCGCTTCTTTCAGCGATTGGCAAACGGTCAGGGCGCTGGCGCGGATCCGATGCTCAGCGACGGCGTCGGCGTATTTCAAACTGCCGACGGCTCCGACAATGCCGATGACGAGCAAGACGATCGTCAGCTCGAGTAATGTCATTCCTCTGCGGCGCTTCATCGACCGGTCCTTATGCCACTCCTATCTAAGGATAGGCCGCAAAAAACGCGCTTGGCCCCGGCCCAAACCAAGGGTCTACCGCCCGGCGCCTGCGCGCCGCTCCCATTCGGACAACACGTACGAGGCGGGAAACGCCTGTAACGCTTGCAGCGATCCCGCCGCCGTCCCGCCCGGCAGTTCGGCAGTAATTTGCGGGGCTCGCCATGCCACCCGGCTTTCCGCGCCCCTCCGAAAAGATCCGTGGCGTCGGCCAGCGGATGTGCTGCAATCAGGCGCCTGGGCTCACAAACGGGCCGATTCACTCAGCCAGTTCATCGTCGAGTATCTCAGCTCGCTGAAGTGATCTCCTGTGGCCGACGAGCAGCACGTCGGACATAGACCAAGTGTCTACCGCGTGCGCCATGTCTGCACAGCGCAATCTGCGGTTCACTGCAGCTCCGCGCACTAACCGGCGCTCGTGCATTTGTGTCGCGGATCACCGCTTTGCAGCCGATGCATCACCCGTTCGGATGGGCGCCAATGGGGGTTCT
>JAEZAS010000413.1 GCA_023430365.1 Planctomycetota bacterium | reverse complement strand
GCGCGACTATGTGCTCGTCCCCTTCGGGGCAGCCGGACCGCAACACGCCTGTGCGGTCGCCGATGAACTGGGGATTCGCACAGTACTTATCCCAAGAGGGGCAGGCGTGCTCAGTGCTGAAGGCATTGGCCAGGCGGAGATCAGCCGGATCGAAACGGCCGCTGTTTATCAGCCCTATGAGACGTTTCGACAGTTCGCGATGCAGTCCCCATTTGCCGACCTCGAGCGACAAGCGCGAGCATCGCTCAACGACGAGGGTGTTGAGCCCGATCACATCCGCACGGTGCGGTCCTTGGAACTTCGCTATCAAGGCGTCGATGCGACCCTGCTGGTGGAGCAGCCAGCGGACGGCGACTATGCAGCGGCGTTTGAGCGATCGCATCAGCGGCGATACGGCTACCTGCAGACAGGGCGCAAGATCGAAGTGGTCGCGGCCCGCATCGAAGCCACCAGTTCCGTGAGGAATAACGAGCAGTTCGCCCACCCGCGTGAGTCGCGGCCAGCTCAGTCGGTCGGCCAACACCGGCTTGTACTCGGCGGAGACGAACGAGTCGTTGGACTGTACGACGGCGATGCCTTGGTCGCTGACAGTCTGGCATCCGCGAAATCCATGCTAGTGCAAGCTCCAGCCTTGCTGGCGGATTCGCTGACGGCGACGGTGATCGAGCCGGGCTGGACGGCGACGATCGATGCGCGCGGCTACGTTCTGACGAAAGTTCGCGGCGAGGCAAGTATCGAACACGAAAGGCGGGACGTCGACACGGCCGATCCGATTCTGCTGGAGGTGTTCAACAACCACTTCACCGCGATCGCTACCCAGATGGGCATCACGCTCCGGAACACTGCGAGCAGTGTGAACGTGAAGGAACGGCTGGATTTTAGCTGTGCTCTGTTCACCTCCGCCGGTGATCTGGTGGTCAACGCGCCGCACATTCCCGTGCACCTGGGAGCAATGAGCGACACGGTGAAACAGATCATCGCCGACAATCCGATCATGCGGCCGGGCGATGTGTTTGTGGCCAACGATCCGTATCGCGGCGGGTCCCACCTGCCGGACGTTACAGTCATCACACCGGTCTTTGTTGAGTCCGAACACGAGAGTCGGGATGAAGCAAGCGGGTCCAACAAGCAGGCAGTGGCTCCTGCCTTCTTCACTGCGAGTCGCGCTCACCATGCTGAGATCGGCGGCATCGCGCCTGGCTCGATGCCTCCCTTCTCACGCAACCTGGCCGAAGAGGGCGTGCTCATTCGCAACTTCAAGGTTGTCGATGCGGGTGTCTCGCGACTCGACGACTTGGGACAACTACTGACGAGCGCTCCTTGGCCATCTCGCGCGGTTGCCGACAACCTGGCCGACATCACGGCACAAATCGCCGCCAACCGCCAGGGAGCCGACGATCTGTTGCAATTGGTCGAACGTCACGGCCTGTCAGTCACCCAGGGCTTTATGAGCAGCATTCAGGCGGCGGCGGAGAAGAAGATGCGATCCGCCTTGGCTCGGCTGGAGCCGGGAATCCGAACGTTTGAGGACCACCTCGACGACGGCACGCCGATTCGTGTCTCGGTGAAAGTAGAGGATGACACCGCGACGATCGACTTCACGGGGACCGGCGACTTTCTTCCTTCGAACCTCAACGCGAATCGGTCGATCGTCACGGCCGCCGTGCTCTACTGCCTGCGACTACTGATCGGTGAAGAGATTCCACTCAATCAAGGCGTCCTGGCGCCGATTCGGCTTGTTCTGGCCCGTTGCCTTTTGAATCCGCCTCCTGGCGCTACGGCTGAAGAAAGCCCAGCCGTAGTGGGCGGCAATGTAGAGACCTCGCAGCGGGTCGTCGACGTCCTGCTCGGAGCCTTGGGATTGGCCGCAGCAAGCCAGGGCACGATGAACAACGTGCTCTTCGGCGACCAGACGTTCGGCTACTACGAGACGATCTGCGGCGGCAGCGGGGCAACAGCAATCGCAAAAGGAGCCGACGCGGTTCATACGCACATGACGAACACGCGTTTGACCGACCCTGAAGTGCTGGAGCGACGCTTTCCCGTCCGCGTACGCGAGTTCGCGATCCGCACCGGATCAGGTGGGGCAGGGGAGCACCACGGGGGCGACGGTGTGCGACGACGGCTGGAGTTTCTCAAGCCGGTGAAGCTCTCTCTGCTCACCCAGCGTCGGGGAGCTCACGCGCCCTATGGCATGGCAGGCGGATTGCCTGGAGAACTCGGCCGCAATTCGATCATGCGGGCCGACGGAACGGTTGAGCCGTTGCCTGGACAGATTCAGATCGACGCCCAAGCCGGTGATGTGCTCTGCATCGAGACACCAGGAGGCGGCGGCTGGGGTGTGCCGCCGTCTCCCAAGTGATTGCACGGTTCGACGCGTGACGTCGACGGACTACGCCTCGGCAAGCGCCGCGGCTGGCACCGGGAACTGGGCGCACAACTGGCTCACTTCGCCGCGAACCCGCTGCTGCACGGCAGCGTCGTTCGGGTTGCGGAGAGCTTCGAGGATCCAGCCGCCGACGCGTTTCATTTCATCGACGCCCATCCCACGGGTCGTGAGCGCCGGCGTGCCGATGCGGACGCCCGAGGGGTCCATCGGCTTGCGGGTGTCGAACGGGATCATGTTCATGTTCACCGTGATGCCGCAGCGTTCGAGCGCTTCGGTCGCCAGCTTGCCGCCAATACCGACGGCGGTGACGTCCACGAGCATCAAGTGATTGTCGGTGCCGCCGCTGACGAGTTTCAGCCCGCCACTGAGCAGGGTGTCGGCGAGGACCTTTGCATTGTCGATGATCGCCTGACCATAGGCCTTGAACTCGGGCGACATCGCTTCGCCGAAGCACACCGCCTTGCCAGCGACCACGTGCATCAGCGGGCCACCCTGCAAGCCTGGGAAGACGCTGCGGTCGAGGTCCTTGGCATATTCCTGACGGCAGAGCACTAGCCCGGAGCGCGGACCGCGAAGGGTCTTGTGCGTCGTGGTGGTCACGAAATCGGCGACCGGAACGGGGTTGTTGTGCACCCCCGCAGCGACGAGTCCCGCGTAGTGGGCCATGTCGACGAACAGCTTGGCCCCACACTCGCGTGCGATGTCGGCAAACTTCTCGTGCGGAATCTCGCGCGGATAAGCGCTAGCGCCGGCGACGATCAGTTTCGGCTTGTGTTCGCGAGCCAGGCGGGCGACCTGATCGAAGTCAATCCGGTTCGTGTCCTTGGTCACGCCGTAGCTGTAGAACTTGTAGAGTTGCCCGGAGAGATTCAGCTTCATGCCGTGCGTCAGGTGTCCGCCGTGGGCCAGATCGAGGCCAAGCACCGTGTCGCCGGGTTGGAGCAAGGTCACATAGACCGACTGGTTCGCCTGCGAGCCGCTGTGCGGCTGAACGTTGGCGTGCTCGGCGCCAAACAACTGCTTTGCCCGATCGCGGGCCAGGTTCTCGACGACGTCGACGTGCTCGCATCCGCCGTAGTACCGGCGCCCGGGATAGCCCTCGGCGTACTTATTGGTGAGAACGCTCCCCACCGCCTGCATCACCGCGACGCTGGTGTAGTTCTCGCTGGCGATCATCTCCAGGCCATCCTGCTGACGCTCCATTTCAGCGGCGATAGCGGCCCAAACGTCCGGGTCTTGCTGTTGCAGTAAGTTCATTCGTAACGGTCTCTTAAGGCGAGGTGCAGAGGGCGCGTCGCAAGCGATTGCTGCAGCGTGCAGCGGATACTCGATTGTGCGTTGGCCACTTCGGGTCGTCAATGACTTCCCGGAGGGCGTCGCCGAGCAATTGCCGTTATTGAGCCGGCTTTTCCGGCAAAGACAACGGCGCAAGATCGTATGGCTGGCCGGTTTATTCGATCGTCGGCCACCGGATGGCAGCCGGCCCTGGCTTCTCGGGCGGCGATTTTTTCAGCGGCGGCAGACTGGCGATGAATTCGTCGAGGGCCTTGCGGTACTCCTCCGGTTGAGGGTCGGTGTGCTTGCCACCCTTGACGGTAATCAACCGCTTCTCCCCCTTGGCCGCTTCATAGAGGGCCATGCCCTGCTCGTAGGGAACTACCTCGTCCGCGTCGCCGTGGCTAATCAGCAGCGGCCCCTCGTAGTTTTTGATCTTCTCCAGCGAGTTCATCCGCATGCGCATCAGCAGCTTCATCGGCATCCACCAGACATGGTGCTGGGCGACATCGGGCAGCGAGGTGAACGTATTGGCGAGGACCAGGCCTCGGCAACCGTCCCTGGCTGCTAGATCCACCGCGACACCGCCCCCAAGGGACTGCCCCATGAGGATGATGTCCTGCCGATCGACGCCTTCCTTCTCGGCGAGCCAGTCACGACCGGCTCGCGCATCCATCAGCACGCCTTCCTCGCTCGGCACACCGTCACTCCGGCCAAAGCCGCGGTAGTCGAGGGCGAGAACCGACAAGCCATGCTTGCGGTTGAGAATGCGCAACGATTCGGCCAGGAGCGTCACATTGCCGGCATTGCCATGCAGCACCAGCGCATGCCCCTTGGGCGTTTCATGACGGACATACCACCCGTGAAGCCGAGTGCCGTCCTCGGCGCTCATCCACGCGTCCTGGACCAGGACCGCCGTGGGATTCCAGTCGCCGATCGGATGTTTCTGCGGATGAAAGATTCCTCGCCGTTCCCAATTCACGATTGGGTCGACCACCGCGCAGCCTTGAGCCACCAGTAGCAGTACCGCAATCGAAGTGAGTACGTGAAATCGCACAGCAAAGAACAAGAGATGGCCGCGGACCATCATTACCCTAAGGCAAATCCTGGCCGCGCTGTCGAGTGACTATTGGAACGAGAAGCGGCGGGACGTTACCTACGAGCGAATCACTGCGTCAAGGTCAATTTCATCCACAAGGCTTTCAGCCCGTCCGCCGTTGCCGCAGCGCTTCGTAGAACAACACCGCCGCGGTTGCCGAGACATTCAAGCTGTCCACGCTGCCCAGCATGGGCAACCGAATCGCCTGAACGTCATCGCCGCGCCAAACTTCCGATAGGCCCTGCGCTTCGCTGCCAAGGACTATCGCTCTCCGGCCAGAATAGCCAGCCGAAGCGAAGTCGATCGAACCATCGACGCGGGTGGCCAGCGTTTTGAACGAGTGTTTCCGCAGCCAGGCGAGAATAGTGGCCGACTCCGCCGCCGCGAGCGGAACGGTGAAGATGGAGCCCAGGCTTGCCCGGATCGCATTCGGATTGAACAAATCGGTCGCCCCATTCGCGACAATCACTGCCGAAACTCCCGCCGCATCGGCCGTCCGCAGAACGGCTCCCAAATTACCGGGCTTTTCGACCCCTTCGAGCACGGCAACAACCGGCTCAACTTCGGCCTGCCTCAGGTCTAATTGCTCTGCCAGATCCGTCAGCGACTTTCGCGGCGGTTCACCGATGGCAACGACTCCACCAGCCCGATCACCGAAGGCCAGTTTCTCCATCACCGGACGAGTCACCGTCAAGATCTCGCATCCCGCCGTTCGTGCTTGCTCAACGACCTTGTGGCAGGGGCCGTCGCACAGTTCTTCGCAGACGAACACTGTCTGTATAAAGAGCTTTGACTTCAGCGCAAGCCCGATTTCCCGCACGCCATCGATAATGATCCGTCGTTGCCGATCGCGTCCCCGGCGGTCGCGCAGCTTCACCGCGTTCTTGATCCGCTCGTTTTGAAGACTGGTGATCGGCTGCATGGTTCTTACTAGCTTCCGAGCGCTACGCGGGTCCAAACATTCCCGTGGCCCAACAAAGATAGGCCGGCGGAGCAGACATCAGGATCGAGTCCAACACATCCAGCACTCCGCCCAACCCAGGCAGCCAGGTGCTCGAATCTTTGCGCTCCATGTCCCGCTTGATCAACGACTCGGATAGGTCCCCAAGCGTTCCGCTGATCGCGAGCACCACCCCATACACGATCCACGTCCACACGGGAGGAATCGGGTCACCTTTTTCGCCCATGATCCAGGGTTGAATTACCGTGAAGAACGCACAAGAGCCGAGGATGGCGAAGACGAAGCCTCCGACGATCCCTTCCCAAGTTTTGCCGGGGCTCAGAATGGGCGTCATCTTGTGGGTTTTCATGAACCGGCTCAGCGTGCGACCGGTGAAATAGGCGCCCGTGTCGGTGAGCTTCACGACGAGAATCATCGACACAATCGCCGCCAGTCCGCGGGGTCCCATATCAATCAGGCGCAGCGCCGCCAGGAAGCTGCCAAGCAGGCCGGTGTAGGCAATCGCCAGTACGCTCAACGCAACATTGACGACCGACTGGCCAGGTTTGGTGAACCGCTGCATCTCCGCGGCAAAGGCAGCGACAATCGCTAACCCAAAAACACAGAACGGCCAGCCGACGCGCCCCAGCTGGTGG
>JAEZAS010000396.1 GCA_023430365.1 Planctomycetota bacterium | reverse complement strand
CACTGCTGGACGAGCCAGCAGTGGCATCCCAGATGAGCCACCACAGTTTAAAGGCAGTTGATCCATGTCGGTTCCGATTTCCCAGATGTGGACGGTGGCCAGCTACGTGCTCAAGCAGCGGGCGAAGGGAAACAAGCGGTATCCGCTGATCCTGATGCTCGAGCCGCTCTTTCGCTGCAACCTGGCTTGTGCGGGCTGCGGCAAGATTCAGTTTCCGCCGGAGATTCTGCGCAAGCAGCTCACGCCCGAGCAGTGCTTTGCCGCGACTGATGAATGCGGCGCGCCGATCGTTTCGATCCCCGGCGGCGAGCCGCTGCTCCATCCGCAGATCGAAGAGATCGTCGAAGGTCTCGTGGCGCGGAAGAAGTTTGTCTATCTCTGCACCAACGCCCTCCGGTTGGAGGATGCGCTGCATAAGTTTCGGCCGTCGAAGTATCTCGCCTTCTCGGTCCACATGGATGGCCCGCGAGAGGAGCACGATCACGCGGTCTGTCGGAAGGGGACGTACGACATTGCGATCGCGGCGATCCGTGCGGCTCGCAAGGCGGGTTTCCGGGTGACGACGAACACCACCTTGTTCGACGGCGCCGATCCCGAGCGGATGCACGGCTTCTTCGACGAGATGATGCAGCTCGGTGTGGAAGGGATGATGGTCTCGCCTGGGTACAGTTACGCCAAGGCGCCGGACCAGGATCACTTTTTGCGACGCAATCAAACGACCAACCTGTTCCAGCGGTTGCTCGCCTCACCGAAACGCAGCTGGCAGTTCAACCAGACGCCGCTGTTCCTGGAGTTTTTGCAGGGGCGGTTTGATTTGGAATGCACACCGTGGGGCAGCCCGACCTATAACATCTTCGGCTGGCAGAAGCCGTGTTACCTGGTCGACGAGGGGCACGTTGCCACGTTCAAGGAATTGATGGAAACGACCGACTGGTCGCGGTACGGCCGACAGAGCGGCAACAGCAAGTGTCAGGATTGCATGGTCCACTGCGGGTATGAACCGAGCGCAGTCGAAGCGACCTTCGGCACGCTGAAGGGCTTTCTGCGGACGGCGAAGCTGACGGTGTTCGGTCTGCCGAAGCAGGGGAAGGTGTCCGCGACGCCGCAGAGCGGTGTTGATGGACCGCATTCGATTGGCCGGCCGCATGTTCACGCCAAGAAGCTCGAGCTTCTGCAGATCGGCGAGCGGGTGAGGTAAGATGGACGTTTCGGTCCATCGTCCCCCGGTCTGATCGCCATGATGCTTCGCTGGCTAGTTTCGAACTATCTCCGCCAGACGGCTGAGCAGACGCTGCGCGAAACGGCGAGTGAGATGCTCACTCGGCCGCGAAACGCCGAAGAAGCGGGCGAGGACGCGGTCAGTTGCGATGTGGCGGTATTCTTCGCCTTGCCGATCGAATCTGCGGGGCTGGTGGATCTGCTGAGCAATGCCCAAGCGGTCAAGCTGGGCGACTCGCTCGAGCATACAGGCTTTCTAGGCGGCAAGGCGGTGGTTGTCGCCAATACGGGCGCCGGTCAAAAGTCGGCTGCCAAGGTCGCCGCCGACGTGATCGACTTTCATCAGCCGCGGTGGGTGATCTCGGCGGGGTTTGCAGGAGGTCTGCACGACGACGTTCGTCCCGGGCACCTGCTGCTGGTCGACAAGGTGACTAGCTCTGCGGGCGAGTCCTTTGCCATCGGGTTGCAATGCGATCCTCAGTGGCTGGCCACTGCCCGCGGTGTGCATGCGGGCAAGCTCGTCACCGTCGATGAGATCGTTCGCACGGAAGAGGACAAGCGCCGCCTCGGCGAGCAACACGCGGCGATTGCCTGCGACATGGAGACCTTCGCCATCACCAACGTCTGTCGGCAAAAGCAGACGCCGCTGATTGCGGTGCGAATCATCACCGACGCGGTCGACGACACGCTGCCGCCGGAGATCGACCGCCTGATGCGCCAGAAGACGATGGCGGGCAAACTGGGGGCTGCAGCGGGAGCGATCTTCAGCCGACCGACCGCTGCCAAGGACCTGTGGGACTTGCGCGGGATGGCCCTCAAGTCGAGCGACCGCCTGGCCAAGTTCCTGGCCGGAATGATCGAGCAATTGCCCGCTCAGGAAGCTGTTGCCGATAACCCGAGTCCGCCTGCAGAGTAGAAAGCTCCACTCGCGGGACTGGCCCGGAGGCAGGTTTGCCTCCGGCTGTTTTCGATCGCAATCGCCAGCGTTTCGCCAGCTGCTTTACTCGTAGTGCAGCGCTTCGACGACGTTAATCCGCGTCGCCCGTCTCGCCGGCAAGTAGGCTGCGAGCAGCACCACCACGAGCGATCCGATCAGCGAGCTCACCAGCAGGCTGGTGTGGATGTTGAACTCCACCGGATGTCCCATCGAGGGCATCATCGCGAAGTTCATCACATACGCGCTGCCAATCCCCGCAGCGACGCCCGGCAAGATGCCGACGGCGCCGATGATCAGGGCCTGGATGATGATCGTCGTCCGCACTTGCTTCTTCGTCATCGCGACGATCCGCAGCATGCCCAGCTCGCGCGTCTGTTCCAGTACGTTCATCGTCAACGTGTTCACCACGCCGAAAGCTGCGATCACGAAGCCCAGGATGATCAGCACCCACAGGGCCCCGTCGATTCCCGACACCATCGCGTCGATCCGCTGGTTCAGCTCCGCCTTGCTGTGCAGCAGCACTCCGTACTTGTCCGTGATCGGCTGAAGCTCCGCCTTGAGAGCTTCGAGGTCTTCCGGATTGGCGCGGATGATGTAGCCGTCGACTCCTTCAAGGCCCAGCAATTTCTCGGCGTAGTCGCGCTGCATGTGCACCGCGAGGCCGCCGACCATGTACTCGTTCGTCACGCCGACGATCGGCAGTTGCTGCACTCCCTCGACCGTCTCCATCGGCAATGTGTCGCCGATCTTCATTCCCAGCCGCTGGGCGAGCACCGTACCGATCACCACACCGCCGTCGTGCATCTGCTGCCGTAGCGTCTCGGGATTACCTTCCACCAGATCGAACGCCGGCGGATTGTTCCCGTCCATGCTGCGAGCGATCGCGACCGCCATCAGGCTGTCGGCGTCGGTCTCCTGCGAGGGCGCGAGCCCACCAATGTTTTTCGACGGGATCGTCACCTGGATGAACGCCGTGTCCTCCAGGCTTTTGATCCGAGTCAGTTTCTTCAGATCATCGCCCAGCTCGGGCGGCAGGTCGGGAGCCGTACCGCTGCCCATGTCGGGCATCATCGAGCGAATGATGAAGTCGCCGGCAATGGCCACGTCGGCCCAGTCCTTCACATCCTTCACGTTGTCGAGCAGCGAGTTCGCCAGCGCTACTCCCGCACAACCCGCGAGGAACAAGACGAACACGGTTAGCGATGTGCGCACCCGATGTCGCAGCACCTGCCGCAAAGCCAGTGAGCTTTCCACCCGGGCCCCGAATTCGAGCATCTTCGAAATCAGCCAGCTGAACGGCTTGAGGATCAGCGGCACCAGGCCCGCTCCCGCGCCCAGCAGCAGCAGAATCGCGCCATATCGCGGGGCATAGATCGAGATATGTCCGACGATGCCCATGTAAACGATCACGGCTCCCGCGATCATGCACAGAAAACCGAGCACGATGTACGGCATCGGCATGTTCGACATGTCCTCGCGCGTGATCTGCGACATCCCTTCCAGCGGCGACACTTGCCCCGCCCGCCACGCAGGAATGAGCACTCCCATCAGCGAGATGCCAAAGCCCAACACCACGGCGTAGAAGAACGGCTGCCAGGTCATTACCTCACGAATCGCAGGCAGCGTCGCTTCCAAAGCCGTTGCGAGCACGTTGTTCGCCAGATAGGCGAGACCGAGTCCCGCACCAATGCCGATCACCGTGCCGATCGCTCCCAGGAACAACGCTTCTTTGACCAGCATGCCCGTGAGCTGCCAGCGCGTGGCGCCAATTGCACGCATGATCGCCAATTGGCGGCGACGCTCGCCGAGATTCATCAGGAACGTGTTCAAGATGATGAACGCGCCCATTAGCAGCATGAAGGCGGTCGCCAGCCACAGGCCTTGCTCGCTGGAGAGCATGGTCTGCTGCATGAGCTGCGAACTCGAGGCTGGCGGTTCGATCTTCAAATCGTTCGGCAGCACATCGGCGATCTTGTCCTGCACGACGGCGGCGTCCGCATTGTCGTCCAGCACGATCTGAATCGTGTCGATGTAGTCGCGCTTGGCGCGATAGTTCATCAATGCCTGCACGCGGTCGATCGGCATGAACACAAGCGCCGCCTGCCGCAGCGTGCCGCCACCTTCGGGGCGAACCAAGCCGACAATCTTGACCTCGCGCAGACCACGCTGCACCGACAGCTTCACCTCGTCGCCGACTTTCGCGCCGATCTGCCGGGCAAACTCCTCGTCGAGCAGCAGCTCGTCTCCTTTTTCGAGCTCCCGACCTTGGATCACCTTGTAATCGCGCACCGCCTTGTCGCGCTGCGGATCGATCCCCAGCACCGACAGCCGAACCTGCCGCTCGCCGAAGAACAATTTGCTTGGCCGATTGAGCAGGGGCACCGCGGCCTTCACGCCCGGCACCTTGTCGATCGCCGGCAGCACTTCGCCTTGGAAACTTGCGTTCGCCAGCCCCACGACCTGGAGCTTCGCCTTTCCTGTGACGGTGGCGAACATCTCCTTGTAGGCGCTGCGCGTGCTCGCCGTGAGCAGCATCACCGCCAGCACGGCGGCCACGCCAATCACGATGCTCAGGATGGTAAACGTCGTCCGGCCGATTCGCTCGCGCATCGCGCGGCGACTGTATTGATTGAGGCTCACCGGGTGCTATGCTCCGCCAAGGGACGTGCTGTCGGTCGGCGAATCTGATGCGTTTCTTCTCGCTCGATCAGGCCGTCAGCCAGGTAGATCACCCGATTGGCCTGTTCCGCCACAGCAGGGTCATGCGTGACGAGGACGATTGTTTGATTGTGCTGGTCGACCAGGTCTCGCAGCATCGCCATCACGCGCTTGCTGTTCGCGCTGTCGAGGTTGCCGGTCGGTTCGTCGGCCAGCAGGATCGCGGGGCGAATCGCGAGCGCTCGGGCGATTGCCACACGCTGTTGCTCACCACCCGAGAGTTTGCCGGGGATGTGCTTCCGCCGCCCAGCCATGCCGACCATCTCGAGCGTTTCCACCGCGCGCTGACGGGCTTCGGCCGACGACATGCCGTCGAGCTCCAGCGGCAGAGCCACGTTCTCTTCGGCTGTCAGAATCGGAAGCAGATTGAACGCTTGGAAAATGAAGCCGATCCGCTGCCGCCGAATGAGCGTGCGCTGGTCGTCGGTCATCTTGGCGAGGTCTTTGTCCTCGAGCAGCACCTGACCGCTGCTGGGCACATCAACGCCGCCGAGCAGCGTCAGCAGCGTGCTCTTGCCGGAACCGCTGCGACCCATGATCGCCAGCATCTCTCCCGGCGGAACGCCCAGGTCCACTCCACGAAGCGCCTCAACGGCGGCTTCGCCTTCGCCAAATACCTTTCGGACCTGACGCGTTTCCAGTACGTACATATGCGCAAACTCCTTATGCCCGCAGGCGCGCCCATTCGTGCGCAACACACATTTATCCGTTATTGCGCGGGCCTTGAACAGGGCTACGCAGGCGGACTCGCAATTCGTCGCAAGCTGGGAAGGCGGGGTAAAATGTTCCGGCTTCGGCACTTGCGAGCCAGCGGCGGGTTGCCGAGTGGCCGGCGGACGTCGCTCCCGATAGGCTTACGACAGTTAAGTGGCAACGGGTCTCGAATTTACGCCTGCCCAAGGCCTCCTCCTATGAATTCCGATGTTCGGCCCCCGGCGCTGGCGGAGTTTCCCGCACTGTTTACCGTCCCAGTCCAGTGGGGCGACCAGGACGCCTTTGGCCACGTCAACAATGTGGTTTACCTGCGGTGGTTCGAGACCGTCCGCATTGTCTACCTGCAGCAAGGCGGGCTCGATCCGCTTCTCGCCGCCCACCGGCTCGGGCCCATCCTGGCCAGCGTCACCTGCAACTACCGCCGGCAACTTCTTTATCCCGACACCATTACGATCGGCGGGCGGGTCACCCGCCTGGGCCGAACCAGCCTGCAGATGGTGCACGCCATCTACAGCCACCAGCAGCAGGCCATCGTGGCCGACGGCGAATCGGTCGTCGTGACGTTCGACTACCACGACCAGAAGTCGGTCGTCATCCCGCTCGACGTCCGCCAGGCGATCGGCCGGTTTGAACAAACCGTCGGCAACACCCTCCCGTAACCACAAGCCATCACCCGCCCCTTATACAACACCTCACAAGCCCTCCAACAACCGCATCGCGCACCGGGTTTTACAACCCCTTGCGCTAGCGGCCAAATCGAGCGAAGTCTCGCTCCGGCCACGAGTTGCTGGATTTGGCCGCCAGGTTTTCACAACACTTGCGCGCGCCTCTCACAACACCTCCGAGCGCCGGTTTTCACAACCCCTGCGCTCGCCCCTCATCCAACCGAATTGGCAAAGAACAACCCCTAGCCGCCCAACGGCAGGCCACCGCTGCGAGCCCAGTCCCGCCCGGTGCTCTCGATCCAAGCGCGCAGCAACGACCGCCCCACACCGCCCAGCGGCAGCGAAGGGTGAAGCGGTTTGTAGTGTGAATTATAAAGAAGTGGTTAGGAAATGTCAAGCATGTCGGGCCGGCGCGAAGCCAGAGTAGTCGGCATCACTCCGTGTGCCGACCGCCCCGCAGGTGGACCTCGCCACAAGCCTCGTAGCTGAATTTGCCAGAATTCAGACAATAGACTGTCCACCGCCACGAAATCCGATCTGTCTCTAGCATCGTCTTACCTACAACCAAGACCCACTCCGCCGCCAAGGAGGCTCCCATGCCCAGCCTGCTCCTCCTGCCGCTCTTGATCGGCCAGGTTTTGGCCACCGAAGAACCCGCCCGCCGGGAGCCTCCGGTGCGGTTTGGCCCGTGCGGTGTCTACGACATCGCCGAACTCGACGACCATTTCCTGGTCCGCGTCGACCAGCAGCCGGCTGAATTCGATCCGCAGCAAATCACGGTCACGATCACCCTCATCGAACGACCCGAGGAAGGGGACAAACGCCGGCCGCTTCCGATCGACGACCTCGCAGTTGAGCTGAAGGACGAAGCCGGCAAAACCATCGCCAGCAGTCCGCTCCATTGGCATAAGACGCCGTACACCCTGACCGGGAGTGCCCAGCGCCTGGCCAAAATCACGCTCTCGCCGTCCGCCGCGAAGCAGGTCATCCTCAACCGCCAGCCGAACCTCCGCGGCCTCGACCACCCGCACCTGCTCGTCACCTTTCAATCGCTCGCAAAGCCAAAGTAGTCGGCATCATGCCGTGTGCCGACCGTCCCGCAATTGGACCACAACAAGAAGTAGCTGAATTCGCCAGAATTCAG
>JAEZAS010000394.1 GCA_023430365.1 Planctomycetota bacterium | reverse complement strand
CCAGAAAGGTTGCTCTGTGACGCAAGACATCAATGTGCTCGCGCTGGTCAAAGGGGAAGAGCGCTACATTTTTCTGTTCGACGACCAGCGACGCAGTGAAGCCTTGCGCACGCTCGGAAGGTTCGCCTCGAATCCAGAACTCAGCTTCAGCTGGTACGACGCCGCCGTCTTGAGCCAACGGATCCGCCAGACGGTCCCCGAGGGCCAGACGGAAGAAACGTCCACGCGCACGCCGGTCCAGCCGCGCACGCAACCTCGCTTCACGCTGCCCTTGCCGGCCGATCATCCGGCGATCGATCTCGAGAGCGAAGACGAGATTGCCTGAGGCGTGATCCCGGCAAACAGATGCGCAATTTCTCTGCCAGTAGTTAGCTGCTGGGTTCGAGGGCTTGTGAAGTGCAGTCCGCAATCGGTCAATTCCTGCGCTTCCTCAGCGTCGAGCGCAACGCCTCGCCGCTGACGATCAAGTCGTATCGCGAGGACCTCTCGGCGCTGGCGGAGTATCTGACGGAGGCCTACGGCCGCACGCCGGAACCCTCGGAGATCACACCGCTCGACCTCCGCGGCTATGTCTCGGCGTTGCATGAAGCGGGATACGCCAAGACGTCGATCTCCCGGCGACTTGCATCGCTGCGCACGTTCTACAAATTCGCCCAGCGCGAATCACTCGCTGGATCAAACCCCGCGAAGCCGCTGCGCAACCCGCGTCCGGATCGCAACCTGCCGCACTTCTTGTCGTCCCCCGAGATTGGGCAACTGCTCGAGGCTCCGCCGGCTGGAACGCCGCTGGGGCTGCGCGACCGCGCGATCCTGGAGGTGATGTACTCGGCCGGGCTACGCGTCGGCGAACTGGTCGGCATCAACGATGGCGACGTCGACGTGCCACAGGGCCTCGTGCGCGTTCGCGGTAAGGGGCGCCGCGAGCGGTTTGCTCCGCTCGGCTCGTTCGCCGTCAAGGCGATGCAGAGGTGGATGAAGGTTCGCCCATCGCATCCCAAGGAGCCGCAGGGGGCGCTGCGGCCCTTGTTCACGAATCGCTTCGGCCGCCGGCTGACGACACGTAGCGTGGCGCGGATGCTGGAAAAGTACTTGAAGCTGACCGGCCTCGATCTGCGCACGACGCCGCACACCTTGCGACACAGCTTCGCTACCCACCTGCTCGATCGCGGAGCCGATATTCGCAGCGTGCAGGAATTGCTCGGCCACAAAAGCCTGGTGACGACGCAGATCTATACCCACGTCAGCACGGCTGGCCTGCGCGCGGTCTACGATCGAGCGCATCCACGCGCCAAGACCGCGGGGCGGAGCAATGCTCGACGCCCAAGCGAAGATTCGTGAGGCCGACGCGCGTGCGTCGGCCGAAGCGATTGGCCCTAAACGAGGCCTTTCTTGACCGCCCAGACGGCGGCTTCGGTACGATCGCCCGCTTCGAGCTTCCGCAGGATGTTCTGCACGTGCTCTTTCACGGTCTCGATGCTGATATCGAGCGAGCGGCCGATCTCGCGATTGCTGAGGCCCAGCGCCACGTGGCGTAACACCTGGACTTCGCGATTGGTCAGTGGAATGTCTTCGTCGTAGGTCGGACGACGACGAGCCATCGTGTTCTTCACCCGGCCCATCACGCTCTCGGTGTCGGGCGGGAGTCCCGTGTGAGCCCGTTGAATAGCGCTGACGACTTCTTCCCGGCCCGCCCCCTTCATCACGTAGCCAGCCGCTCCGAGAGCGACCGCGCGAGCGACGTAGGTCGGGTTGTCGTGCCCGGTGAACATCACGACCTTGGAGCGGGGGGAGCGATCCAGGATCCGCTCCAGAGCCTCCAGGCCGTCTGTGTCGGGCATGCGGATGTCGAGCAGAACAACATCCGGGTGCAGCTTCATCGCCAGTTCAATCGCCTGGTTGCCAGTAGCGGCTTCGCCTACCACTTGCACGTCCGAGCCCTGCAACATGGCAGCTACACCAGCGCGGACCACTTCGTGGTCGTCAGCAATAAGTAGATTTATCGTCATACCGTTCCTTTTTGCTGGGCTGCCACTGAGTACGGGCTTCTCTGGTTCCCGCGCCTAAGGTCAGCACCAACATACTGTTCCGACGCAACTCTGTTCCGGGGTCGCGACAATCGTACGGAAATTTCTTACTCCCGTAAATCGGGAGGGTGGAGAGATTTTCACCCGTAACTGTTCACAATCCTACTATTTTGAGGGGAAATAGCCAGGACTGTCGGCAGTTGCCTCTGTGCCGATTGTGCGGGCTGTCCCCTTAAGTCATTACGAGTGAATCGCTTGTGGGTTTTGGGTTGCTCGGGGGAACGGTAGTTTTTCCGTGCTTTGCGGCAAATTGCGGAGTTGCCGGTCGTATTTCTGCCACAACGTTGACGTTAGCAAACGGCAACCTAAATAACCCTACGACCCAAGATAAAACTGCCTGAGTCGCAGAGTTGGCGTGGGCTTGCTTCCCGTACGATCCGGGTGAGCCGGTCGACGCGAAATTGTCCCCCCAACCGGGGAGCGGCTCTGGCTTTCGCCTTACGATGGTGGACGCATGAAAACTGGCAACCTGCTACTGGTCGATGACGACCGTCTTCTTCTGGAATCGATGGCGCAATGGTTGCGCGAGCAGGGCTTCACGGTGCATGCGGCTGCCACTACGCACGAGGCCCAGGCGATCATCGCCTCGCAACCACTGGACCTGGTGCTCTGCGACATTCGGCTGGGGGACAGCGACGGATTCGAGCTGCTCGCCTGGTGTCGGAAAAACAAGCCCGAACTGACGGTGGTGCTCATCACCGGCTACGGCAATGTGGATACCGCGATCGAAGCGCTCCGCGCGGGCGCCTTCGACTTGCTCACCAAGCCGCTGATCGACGACGAGCTGCTGCTCGCGATTGAGCGGGCGCTCTCTCAGCGCGAGGTGCTGGAAGAGAACCAGAAACTCAAAGCGCAGCTCGATCTGCGCTTTGGTTTGGAAAACATCGTCGGCCACGACCATCGCATGTTGAAGATCTTCGACATGGTCGATCGGATTGCCGATACCCGGGCGACCGTGCTGATCACGGGCGAGAGCGGAACGGGCAAATCGCTGCTCGCGCGGGCCATCCATCGCCGCAGCAGTCGCCGCGATCAGCCGTTTGTGGAAGTGGCCTGCGGAGCCATGCCGGAAACCCTGCTCGAAAGCGAGCTCTTCGGTCATGCCGCCGGAGCGTTCACCGGAGCGGTGGGAGACAAGATCGGCAAGTTCACGCAGGCGAACAAGGGAACGATCTTCCTCGACGAAATCGGCACTTCCTCGGCCGGCCTGCAGGTGAAGCTGTTGCGCGTGCTGCAAGAGCTGGAGTTCGAACCCGTTGGCAGCACCAAGACGCAGAAAGTCGATACACGTGTCATCCTGGCCACCAACGAGAACCTGGGCAAAGCGGTGGCCGAAGGGCGGTTCCGGCAGGACCTGTTCTACCGGATCAACGTGATCAACATCGAGCTTCCCTCGCTCCGTGAGCGACTGGCCGACATTCACATGCTGGCCCAGCACTTTCTGCAACGCACGTGCGAGGAAGCGGGCAAGGTCATGCACGGCTTCAGCGACGAAGCCCTGCAGGTCATGCAGCGCTATAGCTGGCCGGGCAATGTCCGCGAGTTGCAGAACGTCGTCGAGCGAGCGGTGCTCTTGGGCCGTGGACCGAAGATCGCCGTCGACGATCTGCCGAATTCGTTCACCGCCGGCCAGCCGGTTGGGACCGAAGGCCTGACGGGCAAGGCGCTCAAGGAAGCGCTCGAGGCTCCCGAGCGGGCGATCATCCTCGACATGCTGCAGAAGCACGACTGGAATCGCAACGCGACGGCCGATGCTCTGGGCATCAACCGCACGACGCTCTACAAGAAGATGAAGCGGCTGGGGCTCGACCGGCCGATGCACTCGGCGACCTAGCCTAAGCTCGGCTGAGCGTTTCCTCCGCCGAGCATTCCGTTGGCTGGCCTGCAAACTAGGCCTGCAGCCAGGCGGGCGATTCACCCGCCTTCGGCAGTTCGATGACCCGCACGCTGCGGACGTCGCCGATCTGCTTGACCTCCTCAATGGCTTCGGCCGGCGGAACGCCGTCGAGATTCAGCACGCCGATCGCTTCCTGGCCCGGTGCGCTGCGGCCGACCGACATCTGGGCGATGTTCACCTTGTGGTTGCCGAAAATGGTGCCTACACGGCCGATGATGCCCGGCACGTCGCTGTGGGTGAAAATCAGCAACACGCCATCGAGATAGGCTTCCAGGCGGTGGTCTCCCAGACGGATCAGCCGCGGCATGTTGTTGCCGAACAGGGTGCCGCTGGCGACGCACTTCTGCGTGCCGCTGGTCACTTCCGCCCGGATCGACGAGCTGAAAGCGCCCATGTCGCTCGACGATTCTTCGCTCAGGTGAATGCCACGCTCGCGAAGCAGAACCTCCGAGTTCACGCCGTTCACTTCCTCTTCGGTGGCACGCTCCAGCAGGCCGGCACAGAAGGCAGCGGTCAGCAGCTTGGTGTTCTTTTGGGTCACTTCGCCGCGGTAGTGCAGATTGCAGCCTTCGATATTGCCGCTTCCCCACTGCGACATCAGCAGGCCGAGGCGATACGACAGATCCATGTAGCCGCGAAGCGCTTCCAGGGTTTTCGGATCGACCGAGGCCATGTTCACCGCATGGCGGACTTCGCCGCTGGTGAAGAAGTTGATCAGCAGTTGCACCGCTTCGATGGCCACCTGGGTTTGGGCCTCTTCCGTGCTGGCGCCCAAGTGCGGGGTGCAGATGACGTTGGGCAAACCAAACAGCGGGCTGTCGGTGCAGGGCTCGTCCTTGAACACGTCGAGTGCGACGCCGCCGAGCTTGCCGCTTTTCAGCCCTTCGACGAGCGCTTCCTCGTTGTAGATGCCGCCGCGAGCGCAGTTGATCAACCGCACGCCCGGCTTCATGATCTCGATTTCCTTGAGGCCGATCAGGTTCTCGGTCTCGGGAGTGAGCGGCGTGTGAACGGTCAGATAGTCGATCCGGGGCAGCATGTCTTGCACCGTTTCGACTCGCTCGATCCCCAGCTTCGCCGCCTGCTCGGTCGACATGAACGGATCGTAACCAATCACGCGCATCTGGAAGGCGATCGCCCGCTTGGCGACTTCCTGGCCGATGCGTCCCAGGCCCACGATGCCGAGCGTCTTGTCGGCCAGCTGGGTGCCCATGAACGTCTTACGGTCCCACTTGCCTTCGCGAAGCTTCTGGAACGCCTCGGCGACGCGGCGCGACAGAGCGCACATCAGCGTGAAGGCGTGTTCCGCGGTGCTGAGCGTGTTGCCCGTGGGAGTGTTCATCACGACGATGCCCAGCCGGGTCGCCGCGTTCTTATCGATGTTGTCCGTTCCCACGCCGGCCCGAGCGATGGCCTTCAGACGCCGGTTGTTGTCGAGCGCTTCGGCTGTAATCGTCACACCGCTGCGGCAGATGGCCCCGTCGAACTCGGTGAGCGCCTGCCGCAGTGCATCCCCTTTGAGACCCGTGCGAACCTCGTACTCGATACCTGGCGCCGCAGCCAGCATGTCGAGACCTTCTTGAGCGATCGAATCGAGAACGATGATGCGTGCCATGGGCTTGTACGAGTCCAGCAATCGAGAGGGGGGTAGCGGAGCAAAGAAATGGGAACGAGCCAGGGGAGGGAACGTCGGCAGTGGCGTTCCCAGGATTGCAGCTTGCCTCGCACGGCGAGGAAGCGGAACGCCTGGCCTGGCGTCCCGCCGACAACGGCGTTAGCCGTTCACACGCTGGAATTCCCGCATGTATTCGGCGAGCGCTTCCACGCCGGCAACCGGCATCGCGTTGTAGATCGAGGCCCGAATGCCACCGACGCTGCGGTGACCCTTCAAGCCGTCGAGACCGCGCTGCTCGCCGTCCTTGCAGAACTTCTTTTCGAGCTCTTCGCTCGGCAGGCGGAAGGTCACGTTCATCAGCGAGCGATTCGCCGGCTGGGCGTGGCCACGGTAGAACCCGCCGCTGCCGTCGATGATGTCGTACAGCAGTTTGGCCTTCTGCTTGTTCTGCTCGTGCATGCGGTCGAGGCCGCCGATGTCGTCCTTCAGCCAGCGCAGTACGAGTCCCATCAGGTAGATCGCGAACGTCGGCGGGGTGTTGAAGAGCGAATCTTCCTTGACGTGATTCTTGAAGTTCAGATAGCCCGGAAGCGAGTCCTGGCTGCGGGCCACGAGATCGTCCCGGATGATCACCGCCGTGACGCCGGCCGGGCCTGCGTTCTTTTGGGCACAGGCATAGATCAGGCCGTACTTCTCGACCGGCAGCTTGCGATACAGGAAGTCGGACGAGGCGTCGATAACGAGCGGCGAATCGCCCGTGTCGGGTTCGTCGTGGAACTGAACGCCTTGGATCGTCTCGTTCGAGCAGAGATAGGTGTAGGCGGCGCTCTTGTTGAGCTTCAGCTCGCCGGCGGCCGGCAGGCGGTCGAAGTTCGTCGCCTTGCCGTCCCAGACCACGTTCACCTGGCCTTCGCGCTTGGCCTCTTCCAGGGCCATCTTGCTCCACGAACCGGTGATCAGATACTCGGCTGGCTGCGACTGGCCGCGGAGCAGGTTCATCGGAACCATCGAGAACTGCAACCGCGAACCGCCCTGCAGGAACAGCACGTGGTAGTTGTCGGGAATGCTCAGCAGCGTCTTCAGGTTCTGCTTGGCCTCGGCCAGGATGTCCAGGAAGCCTTTGCTGCGGTGGCTCATCTCGAGCACACTCATGCCATAGCCTGGCAGGGAGACCAGTTCACGCTGGGCCTGCTCGAGAACCGGCAAGGGAAGCACGGCAGGGCCGGGAGAGAAGTTGTAAACCCGTTCGGTCGCAGTCGTCGTCGACATCGCAATCCTCGCAAAGTGCCCCGCCGCAGGCCCGACAGGGGCGGCCCGGGGAATTCACGATTGTACGCCTCATGCCCCGGAACCGGTAGGGTGGCGTCCGGCCTCAGCCAGACGCATCCGCCGACTTTTCATGAGGGCCTGGGCAGGCTTGAAACCAACCCGGTCGGAGGTCGCAAGGAGGGACCGTTTTCGACGAAGAAAGTTCGCCGCAGAAGCTGGCCTGCGCGGAACCGCTAGGCGCCGACGTTTTGCCATTCGTGCAGTTGCAGGCGAGCGCCGTCGTGCAAGTAAATCCGCTGGCCGCCGCGGTTAGCCGCGTTGTTCTGGGCGGCCACCACGCGCTGAATCAAGCGTCCTGCGGTGTCGTCGGTTTGGGCGGTGGCCAGACCAATGCTCGTTGTCAGGGTCATCGGCTGACCGGCGTGCGAGAGCTGGCAGCGGGTCAGGGCCTGTTGGAGCCGGCGGGCGATCGAAAGCCCGTCCTCAAAGCCCGCGGTCGGCAACATGACGCTGAACGAATCGTCATCGAAGCGCGCTAGATGATCCATATCGCGGACCGTGGCTTTGAGCAATCTCGCGATCGCCTTCAAGGCGAAGTCTCCGGCGTCGGAGCCACGCTTTTTCACGATCTTAGCCCAACCGTCGACCTGAACCATCATGACGAGCACCGGGGCGCCGCCGCGCTTGTATTCCTCGACCCGACGTTCCAGATCCTCGTAGTAGGCCGCGTGGTTCGAGAGTCCCGTGACGGAATCTTTCTCGTTCGCGTGGCTTAGTTGAGAAGCGTTGGTTTCCCAGATTTCCTTGGACGCCCCGCCCGCGGCCGCAGCTTGCGAGGTTTTCCACTCTCCTTCGAGCTTGGCGGACAGTCTTTCGGACGAGCCGGTTTCCCAGGTGCCGCCCGCTGCGTGCGACGCCGGACCCATGCCGCGCTTAGCTGCCGTCAGGTCGCTCTCTTCTCGGGGCTGGGCGTGGCTGGCCGGTCCCAGACGATCGTCGACTGTGGGTTCCTGCCGTTCGGCGAGCTTGCTGAGAAACTCGGTCGCGTCCGCCACGAACGGCTTGAAGCCCTCCCCGTCGTGGAAGTGCCCCTGATTTCGGCCAGCCTTCTTGCTGCAGTAAAGGGCCGCATCGGCTCGGGCAACGGCGCGTTCGCCCGGCTCATGACCGATGATCTCCGCCATGCCGGCGCTGGCGGTGACTCGCAGCACCTTGCCTTCGAAACGAATGTGCAGCGCGCTAATCGCAGAGCGAGTCCGTTCCGCCGCCCGGACGCCGCCGGGGATCGATTCGCCTCGCAGCAGCACGGCGAATTCCTCACCGCCATAGCGGCAGACGACATGATCCTTGCCCGCCGTTTCCTTGAGCTGCTTGGCGACCGCCTTGAGCACTTCGTCGCCCGCCTTGTGGCCGTGCGTGTCGTTGAATTTCTTGAAGTAATCGACGTCGATCATCATGATGCACGCCGACTGTCCCGCCTGCTGTTCTTCGGCGCAACGCTCTAGCTCTTCATCGAACGCGCGGCGATTGAAGATGCCCGTCAGCGCGTCGGTGCGGGCTTCGCTGATGTAGCACTCGATCGTCCGCGCCTGATCGTCCATCTTCTTCTCGGCCGTCTGCAGTTGCGTTTGCATCTGCATGTTGGCTTCGACTAGGCGGTTGACGGTGGCCATGATCGTCTCGATGTCGGAGCCGTCGGCATGGCTCAGTTCATCGTTGATGGCCTGCATTTTCGTATGATGTTCGCCGACCTGCGCCGCAACGCGGGCGGTAATGGCGTGCACCTGGCTGAGCAGGTTCTTGGCCTTCTGATGAGCGGCCTGACGTTCGGGCGAGAGTTCCTCGAGGTTCTGCGCGGCCTGCTCCGTGACGACCACGGTTGGCGCCGATCGCTTGATATGTCGACACCACCACCCCGCTGCAAAGCCGGTCAGGCCTGCAGTGCCGAAAGCGGCGATTTCGAGCAGTGGCGACATAATGCCTCACGTGAAAACCGCAAACTGCCCGCGCATTCTGCCCGGGTCCGAAGCGGTCTATCACCTAAAGCTAGGTCGCTCGATTTCCCTGTCAAAAAGCGGCCAGACGGCAACCCGTGGAATCAGCTATCCATGCCGAAGATGGGCACGGTTGTAGGGTTTAGAAGCGTTGTGCCGCCGGCCAGTCGAGCGGCACACGACAACTTTAATAACGCATGTCCGGACGCGGATTGGTCGCCGTCGTCGTTCCGCCATAAGGGGCGGGGGTCGCATAGATGTTGGTGGCCTGACGCTGCAGCGATGCGATGCGTTCGGCCAGTTGCGGCTGGAACTGATTGATCTGATAGGCCCGCTGGTAGTTCGCCAGGGCTTGGGCGTAGTCCCCTGATTGCTCGCGCAGCCGGCCGAGTGCCGCATGAGCTCGCCAGTTGTTGGGGTTGATCTGTAGCGATTCTGCGAGCTGCGTCTCCGCTGTCTTCTTATCTCCATACTCTTCGTGCAGGCGAGCCAGCTCCACGCGGGCGTCCGCCAGCGTCGGATTGGTGGCCACCCACTGCCGTAGCATCCCGAACGCTTCGTCCGTGCGATTCGTTTCGGTTAGCAGAACCGCGAGGCCCCGCCGGCCGTCGACGTGGTTCGGGTTGATGTCGAGCGCCTGGCGATAGAGCGATTCCGCCGAAGCGAGCGAAGCGCTGTCTTTGTTTTGCACGCCGACCCGGTGGTAGGTCGCCGCCAGGTTGTAGTAGGCGTCGGCGTTGGTGCGATCGGCTGCCAGCGCCGCTTGAAACCGCTGAACCGCCACACCGTACTGTCCCTGCTGGAAGTAGCGGACGCCGTCGACGTTGCGCCCATTGGCCACCATGCCACAGCCGGACGACAGCGCCGCCGCGACCGCAAAGCAGCAAAGCCAGGCGGCGGAAGTTATTGGTTTGGCAGTGGTGTTCACAGCTGGGGCCCTCACAGGGCTCTCAACGGCGGCGGGGCGATAGCGGTCCCAGGCGATCAGGACAGCCGCACCCGGGCGGGGTTCGCCGACGGAGGAGCGCGGGGAAGGTAGCCGCTGGAAGGGCTTTGCGACAAGCCCGAAAAGCAAAAACGGGGCAGTCGCGCCTGGCGACTGCCCCGCTACGGACGGGCCGTGGGTCTGATTTGATGCGCGGATCGTCTCTAGGCCGTCCGCTGCCGAGTCCTGGGTCGATCGCTCGAGCTTAGCCGGCGATGGTCGTTTCGTCCGACTGGGCCGGAGTCGCTTCCGGGCTGGCGGCCGTCGACTCGGACGAGAGTCGCACATAGCCCAGGCCGCGGATCACTTCCAGGATCTCGCTGCAGGTCGGAAACATCCGGCCGCTGCTCCGCTTATAAGCGTCGAGGGCGTGCATGAACTCGATCTCTTCGCCCGAATAGTCCCGCTCGCAGGTGGTGGGGTCGATCTGACGGCGGCGCTGGACCTTACGGCGCTCTGGCGTGGCACTCCGCCGCTCCACGGCCACGGGCGTGCTCGCCTTGCGGCGGTCTTCGCCCTTCCGGCGTTCCGACTTGTCCCGACGGTTCATTTGCACTTCGTTCTGATTCGACTTAGCCACAGCACACCTTGGTTGAGCGAGAGAGTCTGGGGAGGACTATCGCGGCGACAGGTATGTAATCGATCCGCAGGCTGGGGAAAGTCGAACGGCCAGTAAAAATGTAGGGTTGTGCGAGTCCTTGCGGTTTGGGCAAGGATGCGCGATCGGGTAGACGTTCCGCCCAGGCGTGGCGACCCAGCCGGTACAAGTCCTACAAGAGGGCGCAAACGCCTCGGTGATGGTACGCAAGGCGTTGGTAGAACTGAAGATAAGTGCCAAAGGCTGTGCGGCAGCGGCCCATGTTCAACAACCCCCACAGAGGGTGGGTTGTGGGTGGCTTAAGCGATGCAGCTGTAGGGGCCCGCCAGGAAGCTGGATTGCAGCGGCTGCGGTTCGCGGCCGTCCGCCCGGCCCGGCAGGGTCCGCAACAGCGTTTCAAAAGCGGTCGAGAAAGATTCCCGGATCGGCCGGACGCCAGGGGCGTACTCGAACTGGCCGACCGTCCCCGGCCATTGTCCCGTTAGCGACTCAATGGCGGTGCGATAGTCATACACCGGGTAAGGCAGAGGGGCGGAGTAGGGCGGGGCGGGAGCGACTGGCGCAACCGTAGGGGCGGGCACATGTGTAGCTACCGCCTCGTCGGCGGAAGGAGCCTTTCCAACCGGCCCCGGCAGGGCGACGCCGACGACACCCCGCGTCGCCTGATTGTGCGGTGATCCGCCCGCCGACACCGTCGCGTCAGCGGAGCCCCTGCCGTTACCGGACCAGACGCCAACTGCCACGGCGACCAGGAGCAGGGCCGCCACCGTTGCGAGCGGAGCCAACCAGCGAA
>JAEZAS010000385.1 GCA_023430365.1 Planctomycetota bacterium | reverse complement strand
CCCCCCCCCCGCGGCTCTGATGCATACCTTGGCCAGAAACCCCGGGCTTACGCCCGGGGCTATTTCCTAGCGCCGCTCCGCGGCTCCCCCATCCATGTCATCCACCGAATTCTCCCCTGAATCGATCCCGAACCGTTTCGACTTCGCCGATCGGCAGCAGAAGCTCTACGCCGAGTGGGAATCACGCGGCTTCTTTCACGCGGAGCCGCCCAAGCCCGGCGAGAAGGACCCGAGCAAGGGGCCATACACGATCGTCATCCCGCCGCCGAACGTGACCGGCGCTCTGCACCTGGGGCACGCGCTCAACAACACGCTGCAGGATATTCAGATTCGCATGCACCGCATGCAGGGATACAACACCCTCTGGATGCCGGGGACCGACCACGCGGGCATCGCCACGCAGGCGGTGGTAGAGCGTCGGCTGCGTGAAGAAGAGAAGCTGACGCGGCACGACCTCGGTCGCGAGAAACTGGTCGACCGCATCTGGCAATGGAAGGATCAGTACGAAAAGCGGATTCTGAATCAGCTCAAGCAAATGGGCTGTTCGTGCGACTGGGCGCGAGTGCGGTTTACGCTGGACGAAACCTGCGCTCGCGCCGTGCGGCAGACGTTCTTCGACCTCTTCAGCAAGGGGCTCATCTACCGCGGCAAGCGGCTGGTGAACTGGGACACGTTCCTGCAGACCGCCGTGAGTGACGACGAAGTGATCACCGAGACGGTGAAGGGGCACTTTTGGAGCTTCCGCTACCCGGTGATCGATCCGAAGCCGGGTGAACCGACGCATGTGACGATCGCCACCACGCGTCCCGAGACGATGCTTGGCGACACGGCCGTCGCGGTCCACCCCAACCCCTCCCAAGCCCTCGACTCCGTCGAGGCCGAACTGCGTGAGCGCCTGGAAAAGGCCCCCGCCAAGGATCAGGAAGCGATCAAGGCTCAGATCGCCAACATCCAGGCTCGGCGAGTGACACTACTGCCGCAGTTGCACCTGCTACAGAAGATGGCCCGCGATGGCCGCATGCTGATGCTGCCGCTGGTGAATCGGCCGATCCCGCTGGTAGCGGATGAGTGGGCGAAGCCCGAACTCGGCACCGGCTGTGTGAAGATCACCCCGGCCCATGACCCGAACGACTATGAGGTGGGGAAGCGGCAGTCGCTGCCGATGACGAACATCATGAACCCGGACGGGACGATCAACGCCAATGGCGGTCCTTACCAGGGGCTCACGATGTCGAAGGCCCGCGTGAAAGTGATCGAGGACCTCGAAAAGCTTGGCCTCTTCGATCCCGAGAAGGACGTGGAAGATCGCGAGATCGAGTTGCCCCACTCCGACCGCAGCAAAACGCCGATCGAGCCGTACCTCGCCGATCAGTGGTTCGTGAAGATGAGCGACCACGACGACGGCCGGCCCGGCCTCGCGCAACTCGCCATGGATGCCGTGAGTGATGGCCGCGTGAACATCGTGCCCTCACGCTACGCGAAGAGCTACCTCGACTGGCTGGGCGAAAAACGCGATTGGCCGGTGAGTCGGCAGCTTTGGTGGGGACACCAGATTCCGGTTTGGCGTCTGCGCGACAACGCAGAAGTTCCGCTGGGAAGCATCCTGCAAAGCAGAATTGAAACGCTAGCTAAATGGATTGAACAAGGCCGTGTATCGGCATTTGTCTTGGGAAGTCCGATGACGGCTGACCGAGAGTCGTGGGCGATCGCTTTCAATACGTACGACGCCGCGACTGACGAATCCATCATGGTGTGTGTCCGAGATTCGGAAGATACAGAAGTCGCTTCAATGCTTGAGGCTGCGGGCTTTGCTCAGGAGCCCGACGTTCTCGACACTTGGTTCTCCTCCGCCCTCTGGCCCCACAGCACGCTCGGCTGGCCCGAGAAGACTCCGGAGTTGGCCTACTACTATCCGACCAGCGTCCTCATCACCAGCCGCGACATCATCACCCTCTGGGTCGCGCGGATGGTGCTGACCGGCCTGAACAACATGGGAGGAATCCCGTTCCGCGACGTGTTCATCCACCCCAAGATTCTCGACGGCTACGGCGAGACGATGAGCAAGTCGAAGGGGAACGGCGTGGATCCGCTCGACGTGATCGACAAGTTCGGCGCCGATGCCCTGCGCTATGGCCTCGCGGCGCTGACTACTGAAACGCAGGACGTGCGGATGCCGGTGCAGTTCGAGTGCCCGCACTGCCAGGCCCTCGTCGACCAGACGAAGAAAAACCGCGAGCTGCCGCGCGTCGCCTGCACGAAGTGCGGCAAGGAATTCTCGACGCAGTGGGCTCGCACGGATGAGGACAAAGCGCTGCCGAAGGCGGCCGTCGTGAGCGAGCGGTTCGAAGTGGCTCGCAACTTCACGAACAAGCTCTGGAACGCGGCCCGCTTCGCGATGATCAACCTGGCCGACTATACGCCGGGCCCGGTCGACGATGCGCAGCTGTCGGTCGACGATCGCTGGCTGCTTTCGCGGCTTGCCACCGTCACGCAGGAGGCAACCGCGGCGTTCGAGGCCTACCGCTATGCGGACGCCGCGAAGACGCTGTACGACTTTGCCTGGGACGAATTCTGCAGCTTCTACGTGGAGATCGCGAAGGCCCGGCTGCAGAATCCCGAGTCGCGGCCGGTCGCTCAGCGGGTGCTCGCTCACACGCTCGACGTGCTGATGCGGCTGTTGCATCCGATGATGCCCTATATCACCGAGGACATCTGGCAGAATCTCAATCAGATCGCACCGCAGCGCGGTCTGCCGAAGCCGGAAAAGGCCAGTGAGTTCCTGATTGTCGCTCCGTGGCCCACAGCGGACCTGGCGCGGCAGAACAAAGAAACCGAATCGCAGTTCGCCACGTTTCAGGCGGTCCTCGCCGCGCTGCGCGAAGTGCGCAGCCGGCAGAACATCGCCAACCGCATCGCCATTGAGTTCAGTCTCAAGTGCGACGAAGCCACAGCGAAGCTCCTGCAGCCGATGGCGAGCTATTTCCAGTCGATGGCCAATGCGTCGTCGACCGGCATGGGCCCGAGTGTCGCGGCGCCGCCGATGAGCAGCAAGTCGGCCCTGCCGGGGATGGAGCTGTATGTCGATCTGAAGGACTTGATCGACGTCGACGCGGAGATTGCCAAGA
>JAEZAS010000341.1 GCA_023430365.1 Planctomycetota bacterium | reverse complement strand
GAGTCTTGCGGATCGAGTTCGATGACCCGCGAGAAGTCCTGCACGGCATTGCGCCACTGCTGCAGTTCGGCGTAGGCGACGCCGCGGAAGAACAGCGCGTCGGACGGCAGGTCGTCGACGCGAGCCGCCCGGTTCAAGTCGTCGAGGCCGGGCTCGAAGTTGGCCATCGCCACGCGGCACATGCCCCGCACACGCAGAGCCTCGTGATCCGACGAATCGAGCCGACAGGCCCGATCGGCGTCGGCCAGCGCCGCTTCGTCGTGTCCCAGGTACAGTCGGCTGAGCGCTCGGTAGACGAGCGCCTCCTGGTCATCGGGGCGCAGGCGGACGGTGGCGTCGAAATCGCGTTCCGCCCGGTCGAACGCCCCATCGTCGAACGCTTCCAGGCCGCGCGTGAAATAGCGGTCAGCCGTCTCGAGCGGCGGCAGTTCCGCATCGTCGATGAGAATGTCGGCGGCCGCAAACGCTCCGGCGGTCGCTTCACGCCCTTCTCCCAGGTGCCCTGGAACGCGGGAGTGGTGCGGATGGTCGTGGTGCCGGGAGGAGTATTCGTGGCCGGCCTGCGTTTGTCCGTTGCTCTGGGCTGGGCTCGATCCGCTGAACCACCGCGCCGGGTCGATGCGGTACAGTTCGCTCAGGCAGCCGTACCAGGCCGCGTAGCGGGAACGCAGTTCCACGGGCCGCTCGAAAAAGGACTCGGTCGAGACGGCGAAAAACTCCGCCTCGTTGGTTAGCCCATAGGGATCGATCAGTTCCGGTTCGCCCCGTTGCTCCTCATCGGCGAGTTGGTCCATCGACGCCCGAACCACCTGCTGCCAGCGTCGGAGCCGTTCGCTCGACATCGGCGGGCTGCCCCCCATCTCGCCATCGAGGCCATCCAGATGATGCGCCAGCTCGTGCAGAACGAGATTGTGACCGTCCTGGGGGTATCGGCCGCCGTGCAACGCGCTGGGCCAGGAGAGAATAACGCTGCCGCGATTCCAGGCTTCGCCGAGCAACTCGGTTTCCTCCTCCACCGTCGACCGACCGCCAAAACGCGTGGCCCGGACGAAGGCGCCGGGATAGATGAGCATGCCCGGGACGCGTTCGAAGTAGTAATCGTCGTCTCCCAGCAGCAGCAGGCTGGCTTGCGCAGCGATGGTGACCTTCATTTCTTCCGTGACGGTGAGTCCCTTGCACCCTTCCCAGCGCAGCTCCGCCACGAGAATCCGCAGCTTGTCGAGCAGCCGCTGCTGCTCCGCGGCGGGGAGCAGAAAATAGTGCCCCACGTTGCGGGCGAGCACGTCGAGCCACTGCGGAGGAAAAGGGGCAGCGAGCAGTTTCCGGCGACGCGCCTGCTTGAAGTACGAAAAAACCATGGACTCCGTCCCTGGCGAGAGTAGCAAGTGGAAAAGTTCGGCTGGTGCAGCGGACGTCGAAGCGGCGACCGCCCCCGCACGCAGACGTCATCATGATAGGCACGTTCGAAAGCCGAATGCCACCTGGCCGCGGATGCATCTGTGCGACAACGTCGCAGGCAGGCTTGTCAAGTGCTTTGCGCAGCGGTATAGCGTGGCGACCGAAGTCGCTGGGCTCAAAAACGGTTGCCTATCTTTAAGGCCACTTGACGATTCGCGCCAGAACTTCATATTCGGGACTTCTGCGTTGAGCACGGTCGGACTCAGCGCCGCCCGCGTCGCGAAAGTACGACGCGACGTTCTCGGCAAGGCGGCCGATTTTTCGTGATGCCAACAGCGTTTAGTCCGCTTTCTTCAGGAGCAAAAGCAAATGGGTCGTGCGAAGATCACGATCGTAGGCGCCGGTAACGTGGGGGCAACCTGTGCCCACTGGTGCGCTGCGGCCGAGCTTGGCGACGTCGTTCTGGTCGATATCCCTGCCACCGAGAACATGCCCAAGGGCAAGGCTCTCGACCTGATGCAGGCTTCCCCGATCGTGGGCTTCGATTCGAACGTTGTCGGTACGACCGAATACGGCCCGACGGCCGACAGCGATGTGGTCGTCATCACGGCCGGCATCGCCCGCAAGCCGGGCATGAGCCGCGACGACCTTTTGAGCACCAACGCCAAGATCGTTAGCTCGGTGGCTGAGCAGGTGAAGCAGACGAGCCCCAACGCGGTGGTGATCGTCGTCAGCAACCCGCTCGACGCCATGGTGCAGCAAGTCTGGAAGGTGACCGGCTTCCCGCCCCATCGCGTCTGCGGTCAGGCTGGCGTTCTCGACACGGCCCGCTATCGCACGTTCCTGGCGATGGAACTGGGCGTCAGCGTTGAAGACGTCTCGGCGCTGCTCATGGGCGGCCACGGCGACTCGATGGTGCCGATGCCCAGCTGCACGAGCGTCGGCGGCATTCCGGTTCGCCGTCTGCTCTCGGAAGAAAAACTCAACTCGATCGTCGAGCGCGCCCGTCACGGCGGCGCCGAGATCGTATCTTTGCTCAAGACCGGCAGCGCCTACTACGCTCCGGCGGCCGCTACCGCCCAGATGGTCGAAGCCATCGTCAAGGACAAGAAGCGGCTCATTCCCTGTGCCGCCTACTGTGACAAGCAGTACGGCGTGGGTGGGTACTACGTCGGCGTGCCAGTGGTTCTCGGCGCCGGTGGCGTGGAAAAAGTGATCGAGCTCGATCTGGATGCGGACGAAAAGGCCGCCTTCCAGAAGAGCGTCGACGCAGTGAAGTCCCTGGTCAAATCGGTGGACGAGTTGATGGCCAAGGGCTAAGGTGGGGCGTCTTTCTCAGGCAATGACTGGGAAGGTGAATGGGGACATGCCATGTCCTCTGCTGCATTTTTGTTCAGCCAGCATCAAACTCACTCACTAAAAATCCAACGCAGGACGCGGAGTGTCGGAGCGTGCGTGTAAAACGCCGAGTGACGACGCGAGATCTGAAGCTGCGGCTGCTCTTGCCAGCCGCAGCGTCGACAGCTCTTGTGCTTGCACTCACCGACTGGAACAACCTGGGCGGTTGCCGTTGACAGGCCGCTGCCCGTGTCCTACAAAGCCGCACATCGCCAGCCAGCGGCTTGATACCCGGCGGCGCGACTTGCACACGTTGCACCTCAACGCCTGCAACCGCGCCAGTACCCGATTCTGAACCCGCCTGCCGTGAGTTTATGAACCGTATCTCCAGCCTGGCTGTCTTGCCGAAGTCGTTGCCGGCCCCCTCCAAGAACGCGACCATTCAGATCGAGCAATCGATCATCCGGCGGTCCAGCGATTCAGGCAATCCGCACACGCTGTTCGCTCCGCTGCACTACGAACGCAACTACGCTTATCCGCTCGTCGTCTGGCTCCACGGCCAGGCGGGCGACGAACGCCAGCTACAGAAGATCATGCCGCTGGTGAGCATGCGGAACTATGTTGCGGTGGGCATCCGCGGACCGGTGGAATCGCCGCTCGGACGCGGCTACTTCTGGCCCCGCAATCACGAGTCGACGATCGTTGCCCGCCAGCGGGTGTTCGACGCGATCGACGTGGCCAGCGAAAAGTTCAATATCAATCCCGAGCGGATCTTTATCGCCGGCTATCAGTGCGGCGGCACGATGGCTCTTCGCGTGGCGCTCTCGGCGCCGCAGATGTTCGGCGGAGCGCTCTCGATCGGCGGAGCCTTTCCGGCTGGGCAATCGCCCCTCGCCAGCCTGGCTCAAGCTCGCAAGCTGTCGCTCTTTCTGGCCCATTGCCGCGATTCGCAGAATTACACCGTCGACGAGGTGTGCGAAGAGCTGCGTCTGTTCCATTCCGCGGGCCTGGCGGTCACCGTCCGGCAGTATCCCTGCGGAGACGAACTGACGACTCAAATGCTGCACGACGCCGACGTCTGGATGATGGAGCGGGTGACCGGCATGGTCTCGTCCGAAAGCCAGAACGCCCTGC
>JAEZAS010000332.1 GCA_023430365.1 Planctomycetota bacterium | reverse complement strand
TCCCCGGTGAGTTGAAGAAAGGCTCGGTCGACGAAATGGTCAGCGCGGTCGACACGTTCCGCCGCACCCTGCCCAAGGCGATCAGCAGCCAGGACGTCTGGCCGCTATTCCTGCTCATCTCGGCGGGACTGTTCCTGGGGGACATTTTCGTCCGCCGCGTGCAAGTGAACTTCTACTGGATCCCCGCCGCCTTCGCGGCGCTGCGCAATCGATTGCTCGGCCGGCCGCAGGAACAAGAGGACAACACCCGCATTGAGCGTCTCCGCAGCCGCAAGGCGGCAATTGCCAACCAGATCGACGAGCGCCGCGCCGCCTCGCGTTTCGAGGAACAATACGCCCCGTCGGCGGACGCTCCGCAGCGCGACCTGAGCGACGTCCTCGACGAAGCCGCGGCCGGCGGCGGCTCGCCAGAGGCCCAGCGCCCGAAATCCCCCCAACAAACGCCCACCGCCAGCGAACAAGACAGCTACACCGAACGCCTGCTAGCCGCGAAGCGGCGGGCGATGAAAGATCGAAACAACTAGACGGCCGATGCTGCGAATCTATTTTCGACACTGGTATCGAGCTCGAAGAGTAAGGCGAGACAATTATTTTTGAGAACAAATCTTTGGCAAACATCTCGCAGACAGCACGGCGCGCTTTGCTGCGCGAGTTGGGTCCCATCAACACGGTCCGGTTTTTGAATCAGTTTCGGATGGGCTCAGGCGACTACACGGTAGAGCGAGAGCAATGGCTGGCCGGCTACACCGTTGAGCAGATCGCCCAGGAATTGCAGCAGAAGGACCGCGGTCCGACCGAAGCCAAATAGAATCCGAGAAGTCAACAACGCAGTTCATCTGAGGAGCACGCATGAGTCTTGGCGAGTCGATGCAGCAGCAGGCCGAAGAGTTTCGCAACCGCTATCAGGCGGTCAAAACCCAGATCGGCCGGGTGATCGTCGGCCACGACGACATCGTCCATGGCGTGCTGACGAGCATGTTCATCGGCGGGCACGTGCTCCTGGAAGGCGTGCCGGGTCTGGGCAAGACGCTGCTCGTGCGCACGCTTGCCGAAGCGCTCGACCTGCGGTTCAACCGCATCCAGTTCACCCCCGACCTGATGCCCTCGGACATCCTGGGCACCAACATGGTGATGGAAACGCCCGAAGGGCGGCGGGTGTTCGAGTTCCAAAAGGGGCCGATCTTCACCCAGATCTGCCTGGCCGACGAAATCAACCGCGCCACGCCCAAGACCCAGTCGGCCTTGCTCGAGACGATGCAGGAAGGCACCGTCACGGTCGCCGGCACCCGCTACGAGCTCGAAAAGCCGTTCTTCGTGATGGCGACGCAGAACCCCATCGAGCAGGAAGGAACCTACCCGCTTCCCGAAGCCCAGCTCGACCGCTTCCTCTTCAAGCTCGTCGTCGGCTACTCCAGCCGCGACGAACTGGCGACCGTCGTCGACCGCACGACCAAGGGGGTCGTCATTCGCCCGGAGAAGGTGATGGACGGCAGCGAAATCCGCAAGTGGCAGCAGCTCATCCGCGAAGTGATCCTCGCTCAGCACGTGCAGGACTATCTCGTCCGCCTCACGCTCGCCACGCACCCGCAAGGCCCCTACGCCCTGCCGATCACCAACCAGTATCTCCGCTGGGGAAGCAGCCCTCGCGGCGCCCAAACCCTCGCGCTGGCCGCCAAGGTGCGAGCGCTGCTCGACGGGCGCTACAACGTCTCGTTCGAAGACGTCCGCCGCGTCTATCTGCCCGCGATGCGGCATCGGGTGGTGCTCAATTTCGAGGCCCAGGCCGAAGGGATCGACACCGATCACGTCCTGCTCGAAATCCTCGAAAAACTGCCGGAAAAGAGCGAAGACGCCCCACCGGTCCGCGCGGCGCTGGCCCGCTAGTCCGCACTCTTCGCTTTTTGCAGCCCTCGCACTCGTCTTAGTAGTTCGCATCGCATGGCAACCGCCAACACTCCGCTCCTCTCTCCGCAACTGCTCGCCCAGCTCGAGCGGCTGGAGCTTGTCAGCCGCAAAATCTTTCGCGGCCGGATGAAGGGGGAGCGTCGTAGCCGGCGCAAGGGGCAGAGCGTCGAGTTCGCCGACTTTCGCAACTACGTTCCGGGGGACGACCTGCGGTTCATCGACTGGAATCTCTACGCCCGCCTCGAAAAGCTCTTTCTGAAGCTATTCCTCGAAGAGGAAGACCTGCACTTCTACGCCCTGATCGACGCCAGCACGAGCATGGACTTCGGCGAGCCGACAAAGCTGCAGTACGCCAAGCAACTCGCCGCCTCGCTCGGCTTCATCGGGCTCACGCGGGCCGATCGCGTGAAGATCGAAACCCTCGGCAGCACCCATCGCCGTCCCGGCCCGGTCCTTCGCGGCCGCAGCAGCATGTGGCGGATGGTCGAGTACCTCGACGGCATTCAGCCGGGCGAAAACGTCCCACTCGCCGAGGGAATCAAAAACTTCTGCCTCCGCAATCAAGGCAAAGGCATCCTCGTTCTGATCAGCGATCTGATGGACAAGGCTGGCTACGAGCACGCCTTTCGCTTCCTCGTCGCCCAGGAGATGGACGTCTACGTCATCCACACCCTCTGCCCCGAGGAACTGAACCCCGAACTCAAGGGTGATCTGAAGCTGGTCGACGCCGAGGACAACGACATCGCCGAAGTGACCGTCAGCCGGCCGCTGCTCGACCGCTACAAGCGGACGCTCGCGTCGTTCATCGACGGCGCGCGCGAATTCTGCACCCGCCGCGGCATGAACTACGTGATGGCCAGCACCGAGACGCCGGTCGACAAGCTCGTCGCCAGCTACCTTCGTCGCCGGGGGCTCGTGCGATGAACTGGATCGTCAACACGCTCACCTGGTGGCAGTGGGGACTGCTGGCCCTCATTCCGCCAGCCATCATCGCCCTCTACTTCCTCAAGCTCCGTCGCCAACCGCTCGCGGTGCCTAGCACCTACCTGTGGAGCAAGGCGATCGAGGATCTGCACGTCAACTCGCTCTGGCAGCGGCTGCGGCAGAGCCTGCTGCTGATTTTGCAACTGCTGCTCATCCTGCTGCTCGCGTTCGTGCTGCTGCGGCCCGGCTGGCGGGGGAGCGAACTGACCGGCGACCGCTTCGTCCTGTTGATCGACACGTCGGCCAGCATGGGCGCCACCGACGTCTCGCCGACGCGCCTCGGCGAGGCCAAGCGTCAGGCCCGCAACCTCGTCGACCAGATGAAGACGGGGGACGTGGCGATGATCATCAGCTTTTCGAACCGCGCCCGCGTCGAGCAACCGTTCACCGACAACCGCCGCCTGCTCCGCACCAAGATCGACCTGATCGAACAAACCACGCACACGAGCGACCTGAGCGAAGCCCTCCGCGCCGCCTCCGGCCTGGCGAATCCCGGCGAAAGCGGCGATCCGAACAACCCCCTCGATCCCCGCGTCGCCGAAGCGCTGCCTGCCGACCTGTATCTGTTCACCGACGGCGGTTTCCAGGCGGTGCCCGATTTCAATCTCGGCCAGCTCACGCCCAAGTACCAGAAGGTTGCCGGCGAGACTTTCGACAACGTTGCCATCACCGCCTTCAGCACCGAAGCCAATCCCGACAAGCCCGAACAACTGCAAGCCTTCGGCCGGATCGAAAACTTCAGCGGCGAAGAAAAGTCGCTCGAGGTGACGCTGCTGCTGAACAACGTGCTGCTCGACGTGCAGGCGGTCGACCTGCCGCCGCGCGACGACAAGGGGCTGCCCGGCGTGGCGGGCGTGAAGTTCGACCTGCAACAGCTCGAATCGGGCGTCCTCAAGCTCGAAATCAACGCCAAGGATCAGCTCAAGGCGGACGACGACGCCTATGCCGTCGTCAGCCTGCCGCGGCCGGCCAAGGTGCTGCTCGTCACCCCCGGCAACGATGCCCTGCAACTGGCCCTGGCGACCGACGAGATGCTTAAGGTGGCCTCGGTCACCGTGCAGGACCCCGAATTCCTGGGCACGAAGGCCTTTCAGGACGCGGCGCTCGAAGGAGCGTTCGACCTGATGATCTTTGACCAGTGTTCCCCCAAGCAGATGCCGCTCTGCAACACGCTGTTCATCGGCTCCGCTCCGCCGTCGGAAGAATGGCAGCTCGGCGAGAAGCAGAACGTGCCGCTGATCGTCGACATCGATGCCGTCCATCCCCTCACGCAGCTCGTGCGGATGAGCAACGTGAAGATCGTCGAAGGCCGGCCGATCACCAAGCGCCCGCCCGCCAGCACGGTCCTCATCGAAGCCGACCTGGGAGAGCTGATGGTCATTGGCCCGCGGGCTGGCTACGAGGACGCGGTGCTCGGCATGGAGATTGTCGGAGCAGGGGAGGGGGGCGAAGTCGAAGCCAAGACCGACTGGATGATCCGCCGCAGCTTTCCGGTGTTTGTCATGAACGCGGTGAAGTATCTCGGCGGCGTCCGTTCGTCGGTCGCCGCTCCGAGCGTCCGTCCCGGCACGCCCGCGATCCTGCGCGCGATCAATCCGGTGCCGCAGATCACTGTCGAGTCTCCCGCCGGGGACATGTTCGATGTCCCGCGCGAAACGCAGAACACGTTCGTCTTCGGCAGGACCGACGAGCTAGGGGTCTACCAGGTGCGCGAGGGAACCGGCGGCAAGGCGGCCCAGCAGTTCGCCGTGAACCTCTTTGACAGCCGCGAAAGCGACCTCGTCCCGCGCGAAGCGCTCGACATCGGCCACGAGGTGGTCAAAGCCGAAGCGACTCGCCAGGTCGCCCGCCAGGAGCTCTGGCGCTGGCTCCTCCTCGGAGCAATCGCGCTCGTGCTGTTCGAGTGGTACGTGTACAACAAGCGGGTCTATCTGTGATGAATGACGAATGTCGAAATTCAAATGTCGAGGGAAGCACGAAATTCAAAAGACAAAACAGGGCCGCAATGACCAACAGCGCCTTTTGAGTTTCGGGCTTTGATTTTCCTTCGACATTTGAATTTCGTCATTCGACATTCAGGCCGCTCCGCGGCGGGAATTCACCCGCCGGCTACAGGCCGAGCGCTTTGCGCTTCTCGAGCACGAACTGCGTGTGGTGCGGCAGGTGGCGGGTGGCGTAGCCGAGCAGTTTTTCCAGCGACACTTCTCCCAGTTCGCTGTGCACTCCGACGCGATTGAAATCGGCTTCGCTGAGTGAGCGGAGAATCTTGCTCATCGAGCCGCGGCAGCTTTCGATGAGCGCCAGTTCTTCGTGCGGGTCGCGCTGGTCGTAGGCCAGCTTCTGAAGGAAGACGTTTTCGTCGTACCCCACCAGCGCCGGCCGATCGAAGCAAACGATGCTCTTCAGCCGGGTGGCGAAGATCGGCTCAAAATCGGCCAGGTGACAGAGCACTTCGTGCG
>JAEZAS010000324.1 GCA_023430365.1 Planctomycetota bacterium | reverse complement strand
GAATTCCCCGGTCCGGGGAGGCTGTTTTTCCGAAAAACTTTCGCCGAGACGACTTCCTGCGCGCTCAAGTTTGCCCCGCAGGACCAAACCGAAAGTTGGGAGTCGTCGTCAGAGAGCGGAAAACCGAATCGCCACCATTTCAATGGTCTTTTGTTCGCGGCAGCTTTTCCCGGCCGCCAAGCCTCTGTGGAGCCCATGTGAAATGATTGGCAGGCGACAACATCCAGACGTGATGCTGATGGCCAAAGAGTTCTCAGAACAGGGCCTTGTTGGGATTCTCTCCCGCTCAAAGTGGCTCCGATGGTAATGCTTTCGCCCTAGCTTGCGGGTTCGTGCAGCCTTCCTATAATTCAGACACTCTCGCACAGCCACTCGAAGCGAGGCTGCGCTCCTCGTGAGTTTGTCCCGCAGTCCTTCAAGAAGATCACTGAAATGTGGGATTGGCTTCGCAATATCTATCTGGCTGTAGCGACGGTCGCGCAGGGCTTGGGTGTCACGCTCCGTTACTGGCTGACAACCTATCGGGGCGATCGCGGCACCTTCACCGAGGTCTACGAGTACCCGGAAAAGCCGGTGCCCGTCTCGGCCCGCTATCGGGGCTTTCACCGCTTTGATCTCACGACTTGCATCGCATGCGACCAGTGTGCCAAAGCGTGCCCGGTAGACTGCATCTACATCGGCAAGGAGCGGGTCGAGGGAAGCAAGGGCTTCAAGGTCACCGGTTACACGATCGACTACTCAAAGTGCATGTTCTGCGCACTTTGCGTTGAGCCCTGCCCAGTCGATTGCATCTTCATGGGAGCCACGCACGACCTGAGTTGCTACAGCCGCGATGGCTGTATCGTCGACTTCTCTCGCTTGCCGGTGGAAATCGCCTGGGGCAAGGCGACCCTGAACCCCACGGCGGTGGCAGAGTCGAAGGTTATTGTCGACCCGGTCCATGGCGGACCGAATCAATAGCGATTACTGGTCGCAGGATTCGGTCGAGGCTGGGTACAATAATTGTATGGATAGGTTTCGTAGGTCCACCGGGCCGAGACACATCACGCATCGGCGCCGATAAGGTATATCCCCATGTCTTCCGTCGGATACAAACCAGCCAAGCTGTTCACCATCGAGCAGGCCAATGCCATGCTGCCGCTGGTGCGGGCGATTACCAGCGATCTATCGAAGCTCGCACGCGAAGTCGTGGATCGACGCCATCGGCTTGCCCTGCTGACCGCTGGACGCGATTGGAAGCCGGGCGATCCCTATTCGGACGAACTGGCCGAGATCGAGGCCACGCTCGAACGGGATGCAAAACGGCTGCAGGAGTATGTCGAAGAGCTGCGCGTGCTCGGTGTCGAGCCCAAAGGCGCTGTCGATGGGCTGGTCGATTTTCCCAGCATGATGGACGGACGAATCGTCTTCCTGTGCTGGAAGCTCGGCGAAGCCGAAGTGACGCACTGGCACGAACTCGACGCCGGATTCTCAGGTCGCCAGTCGCTGGTCGCAGGCAGCGTTGCGGACGACGAACCAGGCGACGGTTTCTAAGCCCTATCTGAGCGACGCCTGCCGAAACGGGCACTCTGTCCGAACGACGCCAGCACGAGCGGATTGGCTCTCAGTTGGATAGCTCAACCGCGCCGGATTGCGCTTCCGCGCGAATTCGTGTATTGCAATCCCATCGGCCAGCTTTACAATCACCGTTTTCTCATTCGAGATAACGAGTTAAGCTCGCTAGCCGCTGGAACCAGCACATGTCGCCAGCCGTCGCCTCGTCTGTCGGAATCGTGGCTTACCTGGCTCTCTTTGCCGGCGTCGGCGTCGTGTTCCTGTTCGTGAATCTGGCTGTCGGGCGGTTTCTTCGTCCGCACAATCCCCACGCCGAAAAGCTCGAGATCTACGAATGTGGTGAGCCGACCATCGGCTCCAGCTTCGTGCAATTCGACCTGCGTTTCTACGTGGTCGCGCTGCTGTTCATCATCTTCGATGTCGAAGTGGCGTTCTTCTTTCCGTGGGCAGCCGTCTTCGGAAAGTCGACCAACATGATGGACACAAACTTCGTCGCGGTAGAGCGGTCGGCCGAAACGGGTCAGGTGGAGTTGACGCCTCAAGCCGTCGGTTTGTACCGCGAACTCGGCGTTCGTCAGCCGACCGTCCCGACGCAGGTTCCGCCGAGCCTGGCCACGGAAGTCGACGCCTCCGCGCCTGAGGTTGTGCGGGCCAATCAGATTGTGCATCAAGGGGCCCGGCAATTCGCCTGGATCACCATCGTTGACATTGCGGCGTTCTTCCTCGTGCTGATGGTCGGTTTCGCCTACGTCTGGAAACGCGGCGATCTCGACTGGGTGCGCGCGGTCAGCAAGGAGCGGGCCGATGCCCCGCCCCGCTCGCACGTGGACGACTTGCTCGAAGAGGAACAAGCGTTGTCGGTCTAGTCGCAGCGCTCGACAACCTGCAGCCGTCTGCTCTCGCAGAATTCGAATCGTTCGACCTGGCATCCCGGAAACAAGCGTGGCATGAGCGGACCAACACTCGTCGACCGATTGAAGAAGAAGTTCGGCGATACGATCAGTGGCGATAACCTGAAAGCGATCGATCCCTGGATCGAAGTGCGACCCGACGGATTGGTTCAGGTTTGCCAGTTCCTGAAGAGCGAGCCCGACCTGCAGTTTGACATGCTCAACTGCATCACGGGGGTCGACTACTTTGAGCCCGATCCCAAGAAGGCCGCCAAGGCCGGCTTTGAGCCGCATCTGGAAGTCGTTTATCACCTGTCGAGCATCAGCAAGAAGCACTCGCTCGTGCTCAAGGTGATCTTGCCGCGGTGGAAGAACGACGTTCCGGGTGAACTGCCCGAGGTTCCAACCGTTTCGGGCGTCTGGCGGACCGCCGATTGGCATGAACGGGAAGTGTACGACTTATCGGGCGTGAATTTCGTCGGCCATCCCGATCTGCGACGGATACTTTGCCCCGAGGATTGGGAAGGCTATCCGCTACGTAAGGACTACGAGATGCCGCTCGAATATCACGGTATCCGCGGCCGCTAGACGACGAGAACAAACATGCACACCAGCTTGAACGACCCGCGGATCGTTGAGTTCGACGTCCGAACCGACGAAATGCTCGTCAACATGGGTCCCCAGCACCCGAGCACACACGGCGTGTTGCGACTGGTGCTGCGCACCGACGGCGAGATCGTGTCGCAGGTGGAGCCGCACATCGGCTACCTCCACCGCTGCGCGGAAAAAATCGGCGAGAACCTCACGCCGCGGCAATGGATTCCATACACGGATCGTATGGACTACCTGGCTGCGATGAACATGAATCTCGGCTGGAGCCTTTGCGTCGAGAAACTGCTCGGCTATGAGTTGCCCGAGAAAGCCAGGCATCTGCGCGTCATCATCAGCGAATTGCAGCGGATCGCCAGCCACCTGGTCGGCATGGGAGCCTATGGGCTCGACCTGGGCACCTTCAGCCCGTTCCTCTACGCCTTTCGCGAGCGAGAAAAAATCCTCAACCTCTTCGAGGAAGCCTGCGGCGCGCGACTGACGTATAGCTATCTGACTCCCGGGGGCGCGACGACCGACCTGCCGCGCGGCTGGCTGCAGAAGTGCGAGGAGTTCCTCGACGAGTTCGAGCCGATCATCAACGACTATCACACGCTGCTCACCTCCAACGCCATCTTCATCAAGCGCACGGCGGGCATCGGCATCCTGTCGCCCGAGATGGCAATCGACTACGGCTGCACGGGCCCCGTGCTACGCGGCAGCGGGGTCGACTATGACCTGCGACGCGACGGCGAAGAGCGCTACACCGAGATGTACGACGGCTACGCGTTCGAGGTCATCTGCCAGCGCAACGGCCACTATCCGAAGGATCACGACTATCCGCCGGTGCCGAGTGAAGCGGTCCTGGGCGATTGCTGGCACCGTTTTTATGTCCGCATGCTCGAAGTGGTGCAGTCGGTCGACCTGGTGCGCCAGGCAATGACGCGCTACAGCACGGCCAAGGGCAACTGGGGCGAGCCGATCAAGCTTTCGACCAAACTGCCTAAGGGAGAGGTCTATCTGGAGACCGAGGCGCCGCGCGGCCAGATGGGTTTTTATCTGGTGAGCGATGGCTCGGCAATTCCGTGGCGCGTTCGCGCCCGGAGCAGTTGCTTCTGCAACTTGTCGGTGACTCACGAGCTGTGCCGAGGCTGTCTGATCGCCGACGTGCCCGCCATCGTCGGCTCGCTCGACATCGTGATGGGCGAAATCGATCGCTAACCTTTGGCAGCAGTTTGCGCACAAGCGCAGCCTCTTGGCTGCTTCGCGCAAGTCGCACGAGCAGGGGCCTCTTCGAAAAGGTCGCGTGGCTCGATCGACCTTGCCTGACAAATTGGCTTTTCCAGGAGACGCGCCATGCCGATGTACTGGAAGCTGAAGCACGCGAGCGAGGCGGACCGCAAGCGTTCGATCGCCAGCCTGCAGCGGCTGCGAAAGCAGTTGGATGCCGAGATACCGCCTCGGTCGCTCGAGGACACGCTCCTGCTGGCGACTTGGAACATTCGCGACTTCGATTCGAACAAGTTCAAGCACGGCCCGCGGCTGAGCGAAACGTATCACTACCTGGCCGAGATCATCTCCCGGTTCGATGTTGTCGCCGTTCAGGAGATCAACGACGATCTGCGACCGCTCGAGCGGGTGCTGGAGTATCTGGGGCCCTGGTGGGACTACATCACGACCGACATCACGGCGGGCTCGGGAGGGAACAACGAGCGCGGCACCATCCTGTTCGACAAGCGCAAGGTGCGGTTCAAGAATGTAGCGGGCGAGATTGTCCTGCCCAAGAAAATGCTCATCCATGAGGAGGAACAGTTCTCACGGACCCCCTACCTGGTTTCCTTCCAATCCGGCTGGTTCAAGTTCAGCCTCTGCACGGTGCACCTGTACTTCGGAGCCGATTCGGGGGAAAAGCTCAAGCGCCGCATCGCCGAGATCGAGCGGATTGCCGGGTTTCTGGCCCAACGGGCCGAGTCGGATGAGAGCAACCTGATCCTGCTGGGGGACTTCAACATCGTCAGCCCCGAGCATGAGACGATGCGAGCCCTGATGGACGCCGGTTTTCATGTGCCCGAAGAACTGCAGCACAAAACGAACATGATGGGGACGAAGTTCTACGACCAAATCGCGTTCAAACTGAAGCGGAACGAACTGCAATTGGCTTCGTATCCGTCGCATGCAAGCGCCGGCGTATTCAACTACTACAAATCGGTGTTTACCCCCGGCGATTGGGAAACCTACTACAACCTCGTCAAAGATGATCCCAATCGCGACGGCGAAAAATGGCAGAAAGGCAAGTCCGGCGTTCTTCTGGACGATGCCGGAAGGCGAAAGTACTACACCAATGAGTGGCGGACGTGGCAAATGTCCGATCACCTGCCCCTCTGGGTCGCCCTGAAGGTAAACTTCAGCGATCAGTACCTGAAGCAATTGGCTGCCGCGTCGAGTTAAGAAATGGAATTCGGGAGTCGGGCATCCCTCTCCCGTGTCGGTATAGGTGCACGATGCGCAAGGAAGTTGTCAGCCGGGTTTTTGCCCCGGGTCCGCGTCCCGCTACGGTGGCCGACGCTCAAGGAAACGTTCTGACCGTTCCCGCCGGCTGGATCCTACTGCCCCCCGGCGACGCCGCCCACACGCGCCGGGTGAAGGCGGTGGCCGATCATTGGATCGTCCAGGAAAAGAAGGGGCGCAAGGTCTTCTCTCGCGGTCTGTGGGCCTCGTCCGTCACGATCGAAAGGATCCGGCTGGAGTTAGCCGCGGAACGATCGACGGAAAAATATGCCAAGCGCGTCGAAGCCGACGCCCGTCGGCGCGAGAAGGCTCAGACCGAGTACGTCGGCGAGTTCACCCAGGCGGTGGAAGCGTTTTTGAAATTTCACGAGCGACATGCGGATCTGGCCCGCCGGATGGCTGGGCTCATTGCGGCGCATGCGACTCCGGTGGGCAGCGGCACGGTGGCCCGAACCAAGCGGATTCCCGTCGAGCAGCGCGCCGAGGCGGCCGTAATCGCCTGGATGCGACACCAGACAACCGCATACGACACGATGAAAATTCCCCGCGTGAAGGGCAAGCGCCGGGAAGTGCGGCGGATGCTCGCCCAGCGCTCGAAGCAGCTTCTCGAGCGATATCGCAGCGGCGCTCCCGCCGATCCGAGTTGTCCCCTGCTCCTGGCCCTGGCGAAGTAGTCGCATCGCTGCGTGAGCGGCCGCGCCGGCCGGCGGTTCTCGGACTAGAATGGACGCTTTCTGCTTCCGGGCGTCCCTAAGTTTCACTGCTGCAAGAACCGTGCATGGCCTGGCAAACCGACATCTGGCCGATCGTCTGGCTTTCGTTGCGCGTCAGTGGGGCAGCCGTGGCACTTTCGCTTCTGCTCGGTCTGCCGCTGGGAGTCTGGCTGGCCCGCCTGCAGGGGCGCGCTCGAAAGGCGGCCTGGGCCATCATCTACACGGGCTTGGCGATGCCTCCGGTGGTGATCGGTTTGCTGGTGTATCTGCTGCTCTCCAAGAGCGGACCGCTAGGCGGCCTGGGCTGGCTGTATTCGCCGTCGGCGATGGTTTTCGCCCAGGTATTGCTCGATCTGCCGTTCGTCGTGGGCATCACGATGACGACGGTCAGCGGCATCAGCGACGAACTCTATTTTCAGCTCCGCTCGTTGGGAGCCAGCGATCGCTACGCTCGCTGGACCATGCTCCGCGAAGCCCGTTCCGGACTCATCTTGGCCATTGCGACCGCCCTGGGGCGCAGCCTCTCGGAGGTGGGCGCCGTGCTGATGGTCGGCGGCAATATCGAAGGGCACACGCGCGTGCTGACCACGGCGATCGTGCTGGAGACAGGGCGAGGCCATTTTGCGATTGCCTTGCTGCTCGGCGCGATTTTGCTGGCCCTGGCCTGCCTGATCAATGTCGTCATTGTCCGCTTTCACGATGGCGCAGCCGTATGAGTGCGCCCGCCTATCATTTGCGTGACGTCCGCCGGCAACGGGGACCGAATTTTTGCCTGCACGTCGAATCGCTGACGATTGCTCGTGGCGATGTCCTGGCCCTGCTTGGTCCAACTGGATCGGGCAAGACGACGCTCCTGCGGCTCCTGACGGGGCTCGATCGCGGCGACGCAGGCCAGATGGAATTTGCCGGTCAGCCGCTCGGCCCCCAAGCGTCCCAGCCGCTGCTGCAGCAAATTGTGCTGGTTCCACAGAAGCCGCTCATGCTGCGCGGCAGCGTCCAATGGAATCTCGGCTACGCCCTGCGAGCCCGAGGCGAACCGGTCGCCGATAAGGTGGAGGCAATCGCCCGCCGGCTAGGGATCGTCGAATTGCTCCATCGCGACGCGCGGTTGCTCTCGGGCGGCCAGACCCAGTTGGTCGCCCTCGGCCGGGCGCTCGTAGCGGAACCGAAGGTGCTGCTACTGGACGAACCGACTGCCAACCTCGATCCAGCCTACGTCGCTCTGGTCGAGCGTACCGTGGCCGAACTGCGCCAGTCGGACACGACCGTCGTCTGGTCGACTCACAATCTTTTCCAGGCGAAACGAGTGAGCGATGCGACGGCGCTGCTGCTCGAAGGCCGGATCGTCGAGACGGCGACCACGGAAAGCTTCTTCGCAGCGCCGGCTGATCCGCGAACGCAGGCGTTCGTTAACGGAGAAATGGTTTGTTAGCGAGCCGCACACATCGAGATTTACTTGGTTTCGTTGCGGCCTGCCTCGCGATGATCGTGGCCGGCTGTGCTGCGGAATCGGGGCCGACGAGAATGATCACGCTGGCGACCACGACCAGCATGCAGGACAGCGGCATGCTCGATCTGCTACTGCCCGAATTCCGTAAGCAGACCGGAATCGAAGTTAAAGTCGTCGCCGTCGGTAGCGGTCAGGCATTGGAAATCGCTCGTCGAGGCGACGCGGATGTGCTGATCACCCATTCTCCGGCCGCCGAACAGAAGTTCATGGACGAAGGATTCGGTCTGAACCGCCGACCTATCATGAGCAACGATTTCGTCATCGTCGGCCCACCCGGCGATCCAGCCAGAATCCAAGGCGAATCTTCGCCGGCTGGTGCCCTGCGAAAGATCGCCAACCAGAGGCAACCATTCGTCTCGCGTGGAGATGACTCAGGAACTCATCACAAAGAACTGCACCTCTGGCAACAGGCGGGCGAGTCGCCGGCCGGCGACTGGTACATCAATGCGGGGGTCGGGATGGCCCAGGCGCTGCGAATCGCCTCCGAGCGCGACGCCTATACCCTAAGCGACCGGGGCACTTTTCTGGCGCTCGCCGATCAGGTCGATCTGAAAATCTTGGGGGATTACGAGCCCAAGATTGCCAACCCCTACTCGGTCACCGTGGTCCGAGGAACGAACGACTCGGACGGCAGTGTCGCAGCCGCTCAAGAGTTTGCCGACTTTCTCGTCCACCCCGATACCAGGCGGCTGATTGCCGACTGCGGCGTCGAGCGGTTTGGCCAATCGCTCTTTCGGCCAGCCGAATGAGTCAGTTGCTCTTGGACCGCGATTTGCATTCAAGCGTCCAGCACATCCATTCCACACAACTCGCGCGGTCGTCCCTATGCCAGCCAAGAATCCCGACTTGCACGGCAACGCCCCCGACAAATCGTCCGTGGCATTGCTCATTATCGATTGCATCAACGATCTGGAGTTTCCGGAAGGTAAACAACTCCTACAGCACGCGCTGCCGATGGCCCGACAAATCCAGGCACTCAAAAAGCGGGCGAAGGCGAAGAATGTGCCGGTCATCTACGTGAACGACAACTTTGGCCGTTGGCAGTCGAACTTCAACAACCAGGTCGAACACTGCCTCCACGACGGCGTGCTCGGTCAGCCGATTGCCGAACTGCTACGGCCGGACGAGGACGACTACTTCGTACTCAAGCCCAAGCATTCAGGCTTTTACTCGACGGCGCTCGACGTCCTGCTCGAGTACCTCGCGGTGGAGACGGTAATCCTGACCGGCGTTGCCGGAAATATTTGTGTGCTGTTCACGGCCAACGACGCCTACCTGCGCGACTACCACCTCGTCGTGCCGGCCGACTGTGTCGCGTCCAACACCGAAGAGGAAAACCGCGTCGCTCTCGGTGAAATGGCGAAGGTGCTCAAGGCCGACACGCGGGCCTCGTCCGATATCGACTTTGCGGCGCTCAATCGCAAGCCGCGAGGCCGATAGCTCGGCGCGGACCGCATACTGCCTCACCCAAGGCCGCCGCGTCACTCGATCTCGTAAGAGATCTGGCCATGTTGCTGCGAACGCGAGATGCGGTCGGTCGCATACAACCCCGCCAGAACGAACTCCACGCACGACGCCCGCACCGCAACGTCTCCCGAAGCGTTCACCTCGAACGCCTTGTCCCACACCGCCGGGACACGTTTCAGCCGCTCCGCGTAAGTGGATGAGGGTAGCATATCCCCCACTTCGATCTTCACGCCGCGGCCGAACACTTCGCTGATCTCCGCCAGTCCGTGCTGTTCGACATACTCGTTGAACACCACCTTCAGCGACTCGGCAATGATCGCGTCGAGGACCTGCCGCTCGCTCATCTGGTGGCTTCCCATCAGGTCGAGTTCCAGTTTGCCGAGCGACGACGAGTAGAGATGCCCCAAGTCGCTAATTCGCGGCACGGCCGGCTGTTCGCGGAGGACAACCGACCGCTGCCGGGCCGAGGCGATCATCGTGCGATAGTTCGAAATGCTGAACCGGGCGCTCACGCCCGACTGCTGGTCGATGTACTTTGATTTACGGGCCTGAATCGAAATCTGCTCAACCAGTTGCTTCATGAAGTACGGAACGACCACCGGGTACTTCCCGCCCAGGTCGACGCCCGCCTCCTGCTCCATGATGCGGATGCCCAGGTCGCGCTCGCGCGGATAGTGCGTGTGGATCACGGAACCGATGCGATCCTTGAGCTGCGGGATCACCTTGCCGCTACGGTTGTAGGTCGACGGGTTGGCCGAGAAGAGCACCAGCACATCGATGTCGAACCGCACCGGATAGCCGCGAATCTGCACATCGCGTTCTTCCAGGATGTTGAACAACCCGACTTGCACCAGCTCGTCGAGTTCCGGCAGCTCGTTCATGGCAAAAATGCCGCGGTGCATGCGCGGAATCAAGCCGAAGTGCAGCGCCTC
>JAEZAS010000319.1 GCA_023430365.1 Planctomycetota bacterium | reverse complement strand
CCCCCCCCCCCCCCCCCCCCCCCGCCTGCGCCAGGCCCTGGTCCGTCAGCAGCGCTCGACGATGCGCAGCCCGGTGAACGGCGTCGTGCTGGCCCGGCTGGAGACCGACGAGCAGTTCGTTCAGGCGGGGACGACCCTGCTGCGGCTGGGGGACCTGTCGAAACTCGAAGTCGAGGCCGACATCCTCAGCCAGGACGTCGTCCGCGTGCAGGTGGGCGACGAAGTCGAGATCTATGGCCCGAGCGTCGGCGGCAACATCGACAGCGGCGTGAAAGGCAAGGTCTCGCGCGTTTATCCAGCCGGCTTCATGAAGCTCAGCTCGCTAGGTGTCGAGCAGCAGCGGGTGAAAGTGATCATTCGCTTCGACGAAGGCGTGCTGAAGCCATTGCTCGAGCGCGGTGTCGGCGTCGACTATCGCGTCCGGGCCCGCATCTTCACGGCGTCGAAGCCGGACGCTCTGGTGGTTCCCCGCAGCGCCCTCTTCCGCGGTCCCGACGGCGGCTGGCAGCTCTACACGGCGACCGACGGCGTCGCCCGGCTGAGGAGCGTGCAAGTCGGGTTGATGAACGACGAACTCGTGGAAATCACCGAGGGCGCATCCGCCGACGACACGGTCGTGCTCGCCCCGGAAAATAGCCTCACCGATGGGGCGAAGGTTCGGGCGATCCAGCGGTGAGGAATTCGGAATGCGGAATAGGGAATGCGGAATTCCATTAGCGCAGCTTGAAGAACCGGACTGAGGGGAGCTTCCTGGGTGCGGTGTTCCGCAGAGGACAACACAACCTGCCTATTCCGCATTCCGAATTCCGCATTCTCCATTCCCGCGCCAGCACGCTCCTTGTAGGCTTGCCGACTAGCCCTACAATAAGTTTCGTTGCCAGCCCAACCCCGTCCCCTGGGGCGACTTCTTGCGCGGTCGCTGTCCGCTTCCATGAGCGAACTGAACCACGAGTGCGGCATTGCCGCGATCTACCACCTTCCGGGCGATGTCCATCCGCTCTGTCCGGAAGGGGGGCCCGATGAGGCCAGCCGGCTGTTGCCGCGCATGTTGCTCGACATTCAGAACCGGGGCCAGCTCGCCGCCGGGATGACGTCGTTCAACCCCACGCGCGACCAGCTCCTGGAAACGCACAAAGACATCGGCTCGGTGACCGAGGTCTTTCGCCTGTCGCACCGCGGCAAGGCCGAGAGCCTGATGGAGAAGTACGCCGGCCGGGCCGCCATCGGCCACGTCCGCTACGCCACCTGCGGCGCCGAGGACCGCAACTACGCCCAGCCGTTCGAACGTGTCCACCTCGAAAAGCGCAAGTGGTTCGCCTTCGCCTTCAACGGCCAGCTGGCCAACTATCAGGAGCTGAAAGACAAGCTTCTGATGGAGGCCGACCACCATCTGGCCCGCGAAAACGACACCGAAATCATCATGCACGAGATCAGCAAGGAGCTGTCGGGCGACCGACGGCCGACGCTGGTCGAAGTGATGCGGTCGATCAGCCAGCGGTTCGACGGCGCCTACAGCCTCGTGCTGCTCAATTCGCAGGGAGACATGCTCCTGGCTCGCGATCCGCAGGGGATCAAGCCGCTCTGCTATGCGAAGGAAGGCAACCTCTTCGCCGCCGCGAGCGAAAGTGTCCCGCTGCTGAACCTCGGTTTTAACCCCGAGAGCATCAAGTCGCTCGAGCCGGGCCACGCAATCACCATCGTGAACGGCCGGTTCGACATCATGCCGTTCGCTCCGCCGCAGTCGACGGCCCACTGCTTCTTCGAGTGGATCTACTTCGCCAACGTCGCGAGCACGCTCGACGACCGCAGCGTCTATCTCTCGCGCACCGAGCTTGGCGAAGAACTTGCCCGCCTGGAACGCGCGGATGGCAGCGTGCCGATCGACGAGGACACAATCGTCGTCCCGGTTCCCGATACCAGCAAAGCCGCCGCCGACGCCATGGCCCATCGCCTCGGCATTCCGTCGCGCGAAGGCTTGATCCGTAATCGCTACAGCGGCCGGACGTTCATCGAAGGGGGCAGCAACCGCCGCAAGAAGGCGGAGACCAAGTACACGCCGCTGCGCGAAGTGATGAACGGCAAGCGGGTCTTCCTGGTTGAAGACTCGATCGTCCGCTCGACGACGATGCGCGTGCTGCTCAACCGCATCCGCACGCTCGGCGGCGCGAAGGAGATCCACGTCCGCGTCGCCTGCCCGCCGATCGTGGCCCCGTGCTTCTACGGCATCGATATGAGCACGGTCGACGAGTTGTTCGCCCCGCAGATGATGAAGGGCCGGCCCTTGAACGACGAAGTTCAAGCCGAAATGGCCGCCGCTCTCGGAGCCGACTCGCTCCGCTACCTGCGGGTCGATTCCATCGCCCGCTCGATCCACAAGCGGCCCGATGAGCTCTGCCAGGCCTGCATCACGGGCAAATACCCGACCGAATGCGGCCAGCGTCTCTACCAGATCGCCCTGGAAAACGTCGGCAAACAGGCCGCCGCCGACGGCCGGACCTACGAAGTGCAGCACACGCTGACATTTGCCCAGTAGGAAGGGGCGAAGAGGCAAAGGGGCGACGGGGCCAAGGGGCGAAGAGGCCCCAATCCCGTAGGGTGGGTCGAGCGCCAGCGAGGCCCACCAACCAACCCGCCGTCCATTCGAAACGCCCCGCGCTGCGCACGTTCCCGTGACAAAAATTCGTCACGGCCACGCCCCGTCCTCGGCCCCGGTGGGCTTCGCTAACGCTCGACCCACCCTACGCCTGGCGCTACACCAGCAATTCCTTCGCCAGGTCATACCCGATCAGGAACAGCTCCGCCCCGCACGAGCGGCCCAAAGTAGTCGGCACATTCCATGTGCCGACAGCGTCGCAAAAACGCCCTGCTCTTCCACCGCGAAACAAACGCGATCGAACGAAGAGCCGCCTCCACTCGTCCGCTGTCCGCGCACGGAGCGTGCGGACGCCTTGGCAAGAAACAACCACGCCCCTGGTCATCCGGATCATGTCCAGGGGCGTTTGTCGTTTTGGGAGGGAGCGTCAGGATTCGCTTCCCTTG
>JAEZAS010000142.1 GCA_023430365.1 Planctomycetota bacterium | reverse complement strand
TGGGATCTGACGCTCGGCAAGGAACTGTGGATTAGCGACGCGGCGGAAGATCGGTTGGAGGAACCGATTGTGACGAGTTCGCGAGTGGGCATCTCGTCGGCGACCGAGCTGATGCTGCGGTTTTTCTACGAGGGAAACAGCTTCGTCAGCGGCAGGCGGAGCGCGCGCAAGTAGCTTGAGAAAGTCTGCTGATTGAGCTCGCCAAAGCGAGCAGCCGGAGGCGAACCGCCTCCGGGCGCGTCCCGCGCGAGGACACCGCTTTTCGAAAGTCACGAAAGGGAGCCTTCTCTGGGCAGTATCTGCCTGCGGGCTGGCCCGGAGGCGGGTTCGCCTCCGACTGCTTTAATACGCATCGCCCTGGCTAACCGTAATTCAGCCGCGACTGCGTCGTGCGGCTGATCGGCACGTCGATCAGTAGGGGCTTGTCGCGCTTGAAACCCGCGGAGACTGCCTCGGCGAGTTCATCGGGTTCGCTGATTCGAATCGCTTCGACGCCAAAAGCGGTTGCCAGGCCCACGTAGTCGATTTCCGGTCCCACGAGGTCGAAACCCTCAAACTTCCCCTCATTGGCTCGGGGCAAGTTCATGCCGCGGGCGCCGATTTTGAGAATCTGGTACTGGGCGTTGTTGCAAATGACAAAGACCACGGGAATCTGGTAGCGGGCCGCCGACCAAAGGCCCTGAATGCCGTAGGTGGCCGCTCCTTCTCCCAGCAGGGCCAGCACCGGGCGATCGGGCCAGGCGAGCTTCACGCCGATCGAGACACCCAGCCCCCAGCCGAGCGACCAGCCACGGTGTCCGAAATAGCCGGTCGTGTTTTTGAGCACGCCGAGCCGTTCGAACGTTGTGTTGGTCGTCGTGACCGCTTCTTCAATCACGGCAACATCGTCAGGCAACACCTTGCTGAGCGCTCCCATCAGGCCGAGCGGCGTGATCGGGCGGAGCGAGGCCTGTTCGGCAATCTGCAGGCGAAGTTTCTCGCGGGCCGCGTTGTGTTTGGCGGTATGGATCCGTGTGCGATCGGCGATCCTGATGTTGATCGTGCTAGACGTCAGTTCATCGAAAACCGTGTTGAGCTCTGCGAGCGACGATTTGATATCGCCGAGGATGCCGATCTCGGTCGCGTAGTTCTTGCCGATCTGCCGCGGATCTTCGTCGAGGTGAATGATCTGGATGTGCTCGGGAATGGGGCGCGAAGGTTCGTGGTAGACGTACTGCCGCAGCAGGTCCATGCCGACGACGATCAAGACGTCGTATTCCTTCAATCGTTCCCGAATCTCCGGCGACCAAAGGGGCAATCCTTGGCCGTTGAGCGGGTGATCGCTGGGAAACGCAAGCCGGCCGTGGGTGGTTCCCGGCTCACTGATCACGGGCGCCCCCAGGGTCTGCGCCAGGGCGACCAGTTCGTCCACGGCGTTGCGCTCGGTCACGCGGCTACCGGCGAGGATCGCCGGATTCTTAGCGTCCAGCAGCAGGTTCCCGGCTTTTTTAATCGCATCGGCGGGCGGGCGGACGCGAACATCGGGCAGGCGGATGGGCGACAGGTCGAGATCGCCGCCGATTTCCATCTGCACGTCGACCGGCATCGAGAGAAACACCGGACCGGTCGGCGGCGTGAGTGCGATCTGAGCCGCCCGGCGGACAGCGGTCGGCAGGTCTTGGACGCGGTTCACTTCGACCGACCACTTCGTCCATGGGCGGGCGACCGAAATCATGTCGCCGCCCAGAATCGGTTCCTCGAACTGCAGCCGGCGGTCTTGCTGGCCGGCCGTGACCAGCAGCGGCGTGCCCTCGCGGAAGGCGTTGTACAAGATGCCCATCGCGTGGCCGAGGCCGCAGCTGATGTGCAAGTTAACGACGCCCAGTTGTCCCGACGCCATCGAGAATCCATCGGCCATGCCCATCACAGGCACTTCCTGCAGGCCGAGGATGTATTGAAACCGCGAATCGCCCACCAAGGCGTCGTTCAGCGGCAATTCGGTGGTTCCCGGATTGCCGAAGATGTACCGAACGTTGAAGCCGGCGAGCAGTTCGAGAAACGCTTGAATTCCACTGGTGGTCATTCGGTCGATTGTAGCGGACGATTCACACACTCACGAACCATGGCGACAGGAGCGAACCGCCATCCCGCCGCTCGCAGTGCATGCAGATTGATGACCATCCAGAGGTACTGCACCAACACGCTCGTGGCCAGCATTTCCTTTTCAAACGAGCCCGACATGCCAGGCGGATCTAGCTTGCGCAGAGTCATCAGGAGCGCAGCAATGACGAAGCCCGCGGCAATAGTAGACCCGCTGAAGCTGGCCCAGCCGGGGCGATTGAAGAGTGTCGCCTTGAGGGCGATCAGAGATGTGGCTGTGGTGGCAGTTGCAATCACTGCGAAGGCTAAAGCTGGTCCCCGGTGAAACGAGAAGAAGCCTCGCACCGCCTCCATGCTGAGCAATAGCCGTCCCAGTGAGAGCAGGGCGGCAACAACGAACGTCAGGTAGAGCAACTGGCCAATACTGAACTGTTTGTCGGTCTCGGGGAGCGCAATGTCGGCAGGCGCCAGGCGGTAATGGGTGAAGAAGCGATACAGCCACAGTGGCAATTGCGCGGCTGCCCAAAGCCCAATTCCCAGGCTTGAATAGAGCACGGCAAAGGAAATTTGAACGGTGGAATCTAAAAGGGCCAGCGACACGCCCAATTGCAGCCAGATTACTAGCGGTGGAATCGTCAGCCGCAACATGAGATTCCAAGGCCCAAAAACGGTTGCGCAGGCTGCCAGCATCAACTGTCCGAACGCAAAGCCATAAAGGGCCGTCATCACGATCAGCGCCCAGGAAGAGCCTCCATGTCCGTTCCATCGCCACGCCATGGCAACAATCAGGACAAGGAGATACGCGACCGCTTGCAAGCGAGTGACGCTGACGAAGCCGGAGCGGAGCTTGGAGCGCTCGTCCCGCGACGAATCAGGCTGTTGTTGCTGAATCAAAGGTCTCGTCCATCATTGGAGGACGGGCAAAACGGTATACTCTTCGCCGGTCATCTTGGGTGAACTCACCGCCGCTCAGCGAGGATTCTAATGCTGCGGAGCACGATCGTCATTCCAGCCCGGCTCGCCTCAACTCGCTTGCCCCGGAAGCTGCTGCTCCGCGAGACGGGTAAGTCGCTGCTGCAGCACACGTATGAGTCGGCCAGCCAGGCAAAACTCCCCGTCGGCGTGTGCGTAGCGGCCGACAGCGAGGAGATTGCGGCGGAGGTCCGCAGCTTCGGCGGCCAGGTCGTGCTGACCGATCCCAATTGTGCGAGCGGCAGCGACCGCGTGGCGGAAGTGGCCCGGCAGCTTACCGATGTCGACGTATTGATCAATGTGCAGGGAGACGAGCCGGAAATCTCCGCCGAAGCGATCGATCTGGCCCACCGGCTGCTGGAGGAGAATCCGGAGGCGGTGATGTCGACCCTCGCCACGCCGATTCGCTCGCGGGAGAAGCTCGACGACCCTTCGTGCGTGAAGGCGGTTTTTGACGCTCGCGGCCGGGCAATCTACTTCAGCCGGGCCCCGATTCCGTTTGCTCGCTCGTGGGACGACCGGCTGCTAACCGCAAACCCAGCCATTTATCACCAGCACATCGGTCTGTACGCCTACCGCCGGGAGTTTCTGCTGAAACTGGCCTCTCTGCCGCAGTCGCCGATTGAGAAAGTCGAGAGCCTGGAACAACTTCGCGTTTTGGATGCGGGTTTTACGATCTTTGTCGGTGTCGTTGACGAACCGACGATCGGCATCGATACGCCCCAGGATTATCGGGCCTTTGTCGAGCGCTGGCGAGCGGGGTAGAATGGAGCGTCGAACCCAGACAAAGGCTAAGGAGTACCCCGTGCTGACCCCTAAGCAAGTCGCTGCCGATGTGTTGCAGCGGCTCCCTGACGATTGCAGCTGGGAGGATATCCTTTATCATTTCAGCCTGGCCAAGTCGGTGATGCTCGGAATCGAGGACATTGAGGCAGGTCGGACCATCACTCAAGAAGAGATGGAACAAAGGCTGGGTCGGTGGCAAGAGTCATCTGGGCAAAGCGTGCCGCTGAACAGTTAGACGGTATTGTCAATTACATTGCCGCCGATTCACCACGCAATGCCGCCCGATTTGAAGAAGGGGCGCTTTGGGCGACGCGTCGGTTGATCCTCTTTTCTTATGCTGGCGGGATCGTCGAAGAGTTGCGGAGCTTGGACGTCCGCGAAATCCTCTTTGGGTCTTACCGCATTCTGTACCGGGTTCAAGGCGAGACTTGCTACATTGTTTGCATGTTTCACGGCAGCCGAGAACTGCGATCGGCATTCGACCCCCGCCGTGACCTGCCGGACGTTCCCTGACACGAGTTCGTTTGTCTGAGAGTGATTTTCTGAATGACCAAACACATCTTCGTCACCGGCGGCGTGGTTAGCTCGCTCGGCAAAGGACTTACGAGCGCATCGATCGGGATGCTGCTCGAGCGCCGCGGCCTGCGGGTGCGGATGCAAAAGCTCGATCCGTACATCAACGTCGACCCGGGGACGATGAGCCCCTACCAGCACGGCGAAGTGTACGTGCTCGACGATGGCAGCGAGACCGACCTCGACCTGGGGCACTACGAACGGTTCACTCGCAGCCCGCTTACGCGCCACTCGAACTACACGACCGGGCAGATCTACCTGTCGGTGATCGAGAAGGAGCGGCGGGGCGTGTACCTGGGCAAAACGGTCCAAGTCATTCCGCACATCACCAACGAAATCAAGGAATGCATCCACAAGTTGGCCGAGCCGGACGTGGATGTGGTCATCACCGAAATCGGCGGCACGGTCGGCGACATCGAGAGCCAGCCGTTCATGGAGGCGATTCGCCAGTTCTCGCTCGACGTGGGCAAGGAGAACTGCCTCTACATCCACCTGACGCTGGTGCCCTATCTCAAGGCGGCCGGCGAACTGAAGACCAAGCCGACGCAGCACTCCGTTGGCCTGCTGCGCCAGATCGGTATTCAGCCGGATGTCCTGATCTGCCGCACCGAACGGGAGATCGATCGCGACGACCGGGAAAAGATCGCCCTGTTTTGCAACGTCCCGCTGGAAGCGGTGATTGAAGAGAAGGACAAGGACTTTTCGATCTACGAAGTGCCGCTCAGCCTGGTGAACAACGGGCTCGACACGCTGATCGTGAAGAAGCTGCAACTGCAAGCCAAGCCGCTCGTCCTCGACGATTGGCAGCAGCTCCTGCATACCCTGCGGAATCCCAAGCACGAGATCAGCATCGCGGTGGTCGGCAAGTATGCCGAGCACAAGGACGCATACAAGTCGATCTACGAATCGATCGACCATGCGGGCATCCATCACGGGGCGCAAATCCGCATCGGCCGGATTCAAAGCGAACAGATCGAACGGGAAGGGGCCGGGCCGCTGCTGAGCGGCTACGACGGCATTCTCGTGCCGGGCGGCTTCGGCGAACGGGGGATCGAAGGCAAGATCGAAGCGATCCAGTACGCTCGCGAGCGCAAGATTCCCTTCTTCGGCATCTGCCTGGGGATGCAGTGCGCGGCGATCGAGTTCGCCCGCCACGTGATGGGGCTCGAAGGAGCCCACTCGACCGAGTTCAGCAAGGACTCGCCCCATCCGGTCATCTGCCTGCTCGATGAGCAGAAAAACATCACCGACAAGGGCGGCACGATGCGCCTTGGCGCCCAGCCGGCGAAGCTGACCGAGGGCTCACACGCTCGCGAGTGCTACGACCGGGAACTGATCTCGGAGCGGCACCGGCACCGTTACGAGTTCAACAACGTCTATCGGCAGCAGTTCGCCGCCAACGGCATGCAGGTGACCGGCACCAGCCCGGACGGCAAGTTGGTCGAAATCCTCGAACTGCCCGATCACCCCTGGTTCCTCGCGGTGCAGTTCCACCCCGAGTTCAAGTCGAAGCCGATCACCGCTCATCCGCTGTTTGCCGGCTTCGTCGGCGCGGCCGTCCAGCGGCGAGCTCAGCGCAACGAACGGACCACGGCGGTCGAGGCGCAGAGCGATGGATAGTTTGGCGCCAGACGGTGAGCATCCGGGATCGATCCGGATGCTCTGCTGCGAGAAGATCGAAAGATCGGGCTACTCGGAAGCCGATTCTTCCGCCGGCTTTTCTTCGGCGGGCTCAGGCGACGTCGTCGGAGCGGGATCGTCGCCGAACTTCAGGTTCGCAGCCACCGCGTACACCGAGTCCTGGCTTTGCTTCAGGTACTTGGCATATTCGCTGCCGTCGCTGCCCGCCTTCACATAGAGTTCGACCGTGTACATTCGGCCGTCCTGCACCGTCTGCAGCGACACGATCGCGCAAGGTTCGTCGTTCAGGCGAGCGATGCGCACGTGGCGAGCGAAAACGTGATCGCCCAGGATGATCGGGCGGACCGGCTCGATCGGCGTCTTTTTTCCGGCTTTGCTCTGCTCGGTGAGCAGCGGAATCAATTCGCTCAGATTGTCCTCGGTCAGGGTTGTCACCTCAGGGGACGGCGAATCGGCGGCGATGATCGTGATGCGTGGAAGCTCCGACGGTTCTCCCTTCACGAAGCGAGCGAGATACTTGTCGCGCGAGACGGGTCGCCAGCCTTCGGGCGGAGCCAGATGGATGCGGCCGCCGTCTTGAGGCGGCAGGTAGGCTCCAACCGCGGGCAGCGAGTCGAGGCTGCGGCGTTTGATCTCGGAACCTCCGACGTCCTCCACTTGCTCTCCATCGCTGCCGCTGCCATTGCTCGAGGTGGCTGCGCTATTTCCGCCGCCGCAGCCAAGCACGCCAAGCGAAACCATCGTGATGCCAAGAGCCAGCCAGTGAAGCTTCATCGTTGCCGTTCCCTTTGTCCCAGAAGTGTGAGCGCATCATCTTACGATGTCAGCAGTTTGCGATAAAGTCGGCCGGCAGTAGGCGGAGAGCTAAGAACGGCGACCGGAGGGCGAACAACCCCCTGTAAACTGCCCTGGTTCGCAGCCCGAGTGCGGCTAGAATGGCGGTTTCGCCGCTCCTTCCCGACAGGCCCACCGTTTATGAACGAGCCCAAGCCGGCCGCCGGTTCCTCCGCGTCCGTCCTGAATGTGCCGCTACGCGATCCCGGTTATGCCGCGCTGTTAGCCTGGGCCTGGCCCGGTCTCGGCCACCTCTATCAACGCCGCTACGCCAAGGCCGCGTTGTTCATGGTCTGTGTCCTCGGCACCTACTTCTTTGGGCTCGCCCTGGGCGAAGGCAAGGTCGTTTACGCATCGTGGAATCAAACCGAGCGCCGCTGGCAGTTTGCTCTGCAGGCTGGCGTCGGCTTGCCGGCCGCTCCCGCGATTGTTCAGAACATCATTGTTCGCCGGGGCGGGGAACCGCTGCTGGGGGGCATCATGGCTCCGCCGCGCAGCCCTCAGGAACTTGCCGAGTGGCATCTGGGGCTGAACCAGCGATTCGAGATGGGAACGCTGTACACGGTGGTGGCTGGCCTGCTGAACATCCTGGCGATTTTCGACGCCCTCTGGGGACCCGCGGGAGAAGGGCCGCCCAAGAGTAAAGACAAAGCGAAGAAACCCGACTCCGACAAACCGCCCGGCGGTTGAGGCGTATCCTTGTTGCTGAATTCGCCAGAATTCAGCCGTCCTGTCTCTAGCTGCTCTTGTCTGAATTCTGGCGAATTCAGCTACGCCTCCACCGCATCGGTTTCTCCTATGCTCCCTCTCGCCGCCGCACTGCTCGCTGGTCAGATCTGGTACCTCGTGCCGCTCGTGGTGGCCGTGAGCGTGGTCTACGGCGCCACACGCCATGAAGAGCCGCGGCAGATTGCCCGCCATGCACTGAGCACGGCCATGTGGATGGCCATCTTCCTCGGCGGCGTGTTCCTGGTGCTGCTGCTTGTGTCGCTGTGGGTCTGATGGTGGACGACGTTTGGGATGTCGTCGTGGTCGGCGCCGGCGCCGCAGGAATCATCGCCGCGACCCAGGCTGCCGAGCGTGGCCGCCGCACGCTGCTGCTAGAAAAGAACGCTCGCCCGGGCGTGAAGATCTTGATGTCGGGGGGAACTCGCTGCAATCTTACGCAGTCGACCGACAAATGGGGCATCGTCAAAGCGTACGGCGACCAGGGCAACTTTCTGCATTCGGCTTTGGCGCTGCTCGGGCCCGCCGACCTCGTCAAACGGATTGAGGACGACGGCTGTCCGACGAAGGTGGAAGAGACGGGCAAGATCTTTCCGGTCAGCAACCGCGCGACCGATGTTCTGGCGGCGCTCATGCGGCGTTTCGATCGCTCGGGCGCCCGATTGGCCACCCAGGAGCCCGTGAGCAACATCGTCCGCGAGGAGGAGTGGTTCCGCGTGACGACAGCCACGCGCGAGCTGCGCTGCGGCAGCTTGATCATCACCACCGGCGGCAAGTCGTATCCGGGGTCGGGAACGACGGGTGACGGTTATCCCTGGGCGGAGGCGCTCGGACATTCGATTGTTCCGCCACGCCCGGCGCTGGTGCCGATTACGACCAACGCCCAGTGGGTTCAGGAGCTGAAGGGGCTGACGATTCCGGATGTCGATCTGCGGATCGTCATCTCCGACCGGGCCACGCCCGAGCAGCGTGAGGCGTTGCAACCGAAAGGGAAGGGGAAGCGTCAGCCGTATCTTGCGCAGCGGCGAGGCTCGTTCCTGTTCACCCACTTCGGCCTTTCGGGGCCGGCGGTGCTCGACGTCAGTCGGGCGGTGACCGGGTGCCCCCAGCCGCAGTTGCTTGACCTGGTTTGCGATTTTTTGCCCGATGTTTCGGCTGAGCAATTGGACGAGCGGTTGCGGCAGGAGTGCGCCGCCGAAGGAAAGAAGCAGGTTGTCGGCATCGTCTCCCATCATGTACCGCGGCGGCTGGCCGAGGCGCTTTTGACGGAACTGGGGCTTTCGTTCGAGCTGCGTGGGGCGGATCTGGCGAAGAAGGATCGGGCCCGCATCGTGGCGCGCATCAAGCAGAACCACATTTCCGTCAGCGGCACTCGCGGCTACGCCAAGGCGGAAGTGACGGCGGGCGGCGTTTCGCTCCGGGAAGTCGATTCCCACACGATGGAGAGCAAGATCGTCCCCCGACTCTTCTTCGCCGGCGAGGTGCTCGACCTGGACGGGCCGATCGGTGGGTACAACTTCCAGGCGGCTTTCAGCACGGGGTTGTTGGCGGGGCTGCATGCCTGAGCCGGGCAGGAGGGGCGAAGAGGCCAAGGGGCAAAGGGGCAAAGGGGTGACGAAGCTCGTTACGACGCTCTGCGTCGTAACGCACCGTCGGACGCTCTGCGTCCTGCCTTCTTCCTGAACCTTTCGCCCGAGATCTCGCAACCTCGAACGCACGACGCAGAGCGTCGGTGCTGGCGTTCCCACGCAGAGCGTGGGAACGAGTGTCTCCTCCCTTTGCCTCTTGGCCTCTTGGTCTCTTCGCCACTCCCGCTTCCACGCCCCTTTGCCTCGGACCTCGTCCGCCCCTAACCTTATGGCATGACCACTCGTATTCCGGGGCCCGGGCCGCGCGGGCATTGGCTGCTCGGCTGTCTGCCCGACCTGCGGCGGGATATTTTGGGTTTCTTCGAACGCACCCGCCGCGACTACGGCGATGTGGCGTATTTTCGTATCGGCAACCGCCGCAGCATGCTGCTGAGCAACCCGGCCGACATCGAGCAGGTGCTCGTGGCCGAGAATCGGCACTTCATCAAGAACTTTGCCCTCAGCTTTTTCCTCCAGCCGCTCCTGGGCAACGGCTTGCTGCTCAACGAGGGCGAGTCGTGGCTCCGCCAGCGCCGACTGATCCAGCCGGCTTTCAGCCGAACGCGGATTGAGAGCTATGCGGGGGCCATGGTCGAAATGACCGAGCGGATGCTCGGTCAATGGAAGGATGGCGAAGAACGGAACGTCGGCTTGGATATGCTCCACCTGACGATGACCATCGCCGGCAAGACGCTGTTGGACGTCGACGTGGGTGGTCGCTACATGGAAGTGGCCGATCTGCTCGAACAGGTGATGTACGGTTTTCTCGATCGCTTCGGCAGCCCGATCACGATTCCGTTTTGGGTGCCGACTCCCGCCCATCGGCGGCTGAAGCGGGCGATCGCCCGTCTCGATTCGATCCTGCTTGAGATGATCGAAGAGCGGCGGCGAAGTGGGGCCAAGGGAAACGACCTGCTCTCGCTGCTCATCCTTGCCCGCGACGAAGACGGCGGCGGGGCAATGAGCGACGCTCAGCTGCGCGACGAAGTGATGACGATGTTTCTGGCTGGGCATGAGACGACGGCGAACGCTCTCACCTGGACCCTCTTTCTACTCGGCCAGCATCCGGAGATTCAGCATCAACTGCGCGACGAGGCCGCCGGGGTGCTCGGCGGGCGACGGCCCGTGGCCAGCGATGCGGCCAGGCTTCCCCTTTGCGAGCGGGTTGTGCGCGAAGGGATGCGACTATATCCGCCGGCGTTCGTGGTCGGGCGTCGGCCGATGGAAGACATCGTCGTGGCGGGGCACCGTATGCCCAAAGGGACCAATGTTCTGATGAGTCAGTGGGTCGTCCATCGCGACGAGCGCTGGTACTCGCGCCCCGAGGAGTTCGACCCGAGTCGCTGGGAAGGTGACTGGCAAGCGCGGATGCCGAAGTACGCCTATTTCCCCTTTGGTGGTGGACCGCGGGTGTGCATCGGCAACACGTTTGCGATGCAGGAGGCGATTCTGGTGCTGGCGATGATCGTCGAGCGGTTTGAACTGCTGCCGATCACCCAGCCGCCTGTAGTCATGCAGCCGGCCGTGACGCTGCGTCCTGCGGAGCTGATTCTGATGCAGGTTCGGCAATGCGGAGGCGGTTGTTTGCTGGCGTCGTAGCTGAATTCGCCAGAATTCAGACAAACGCCGTCTCCATTGGCAGGGCGTCTGAATTCTGGCGAATTCAGTTGCATGTGCGGTAGCACGGTCTTCTCGTTGTTTTCCGGCGGATGTGATCCGCCGGCTATGGTGGTCGCACCGTTCAAAACGCTTGCCGCGACCCCTTCTTGCGGGTTATTGTAGAGTGGCCCGCCTTTGCTGCCTGCCTGGGCCCGTTTCTGGCACTTGGGTGCTTCCAGCGAGCCTCTCTCCATGCGTGGAAGATACACAATTCCGATTCTCGGCCTGCTGCTGGCTGCGCTGTCTTGCGTTGCGGCTCGCGGGGACGAGTTGCAGTTCAATCGAGATATTCGCCCGATCCTTGCCGACACCTGCTTTGCCTGTCACGGCCCGGACCAGGCGAAGCGGCCGACCGAATTGCGACTCGACACGTTCGAGGGAGCGACGGTCGACCTCGGCGGCTATGCGGGGATTGTTGCCGGCAAGCCGGACGAGAGCGAGATGTTCAAGCGGCTCGTCACCGACGATCCCGACCTGCGGATGCCGCCCGCTGATTTCAACCGACAACTGACTCCGGCCCAAATCGACACTCTGAAACGCTGGATTGAGCAGGGGGCGAAGTACGAGAAGCATTGGGCCTTTATTCCGCCCCAGCGGCCGGAACTGGCCGAAGTGAAGCAAGCTGATTGGGCACGCCAGCCAATCGATCGCTTCATCCAGGCCCGCCTGGAGCAAGAGGGGCTTGCGCCGTCGTCCGAGGCAACCAAGGAAACGCTCCTTCGCCGCGTGACGATGGAACTCACCGGCCTGCCGCCGACGCTCGACGAGGTCGAGGCGTTTCTGGCCGATCAATCTCCCGACGCCTACGAGCGGCTGGTCGATCGGTTGCTCGCTTCGCCCCGTTACGGGGAGCGGATGGTGCTGGAATGGCTCGACGCGGCGCGTTACGCCGATTCGAACGGCTACCAGACCGATGGCACGCGGGCGATGTGGCCGTGGCGCGACTGGGTGGTGCGGGCGATGAACGCCAACATGCCCTTCGATCAGTTCACCGTCGAGCAACTCGCCGGCGATTTGCTCCCTAATGCGACGCTCGATCAGAAGATCGCCACCGGATTCAACCGCAATCACATGCTCAACGGCGAAGGGGGCGCGATCGCCGAGGAGTCGCGGGTTGAGTACGTCGTCAATCGAGTCGATACAACGGCGACCGTCTGGCTCGGGCTAACGATGGGCTGCGCACGTTGCCATGACCACAAATACGATCCGGTCACGCAGCGGGAGTTCTACCAGCTCTACGCGTTTTTCAACACGATCAGCGAGAGCGGCGGCGTCGATCGTCGCAGCGCCACGGCGGCGCCTACGCTCGAATTGCCCACGGAGCAACAGACGCAGCGAATCGCCGAGCTGCAGGCCCGCGTGAAGGAACTGGAGCAACAGCTCAAGGACAAGAACGAGCAACTCGCGGCGCTGCAGCCCGAGTGGGAGAAAACGGTTGACGCTAACAAGCTGGAAACCGAATTGCAGGAGATTCTCAAGCTCGACGCCGCCGCTCGGAGCGCGGAGCAGGCGAAGAAGCTGAAGGAATACTATCTCGGCCAGGACTCTCAGCGGCAGGACCTGCAGAAGCAAGTCGATGCCGCCAAGAAGTCGATCACCGATGCGAAGAATAGCGTTCTCATCACGATGGTGATGGACGAACAGCCGCAGCCGCGCGATACGTTCATTCTGATTCGGGGCGAGTACGACAAGCACGGCGAAAAGGTCACCCGCGGCACGCCGGCCACGCTGCCGCCGCTGCCGAAGTCGGAAAAGGTCAATCGGCTGGACCTCGCCCGCTGGCTGGTCGATCCCAGCCATCCGCTCACGTCGCGCGTGACGGTCAATCGGCAGTGGCAGCAGTTCTTCGGCACGGGACTGGTCAAGACGGTCGAGGATTTCGGCGTGCAGAGCGAGCTGCCTTCGCATCCGGCGCTGCTCGATTGGCTGGCAGTGGAGTTCCAGCGGGATTGGGACGTGAAGCGGCTGCAGCGGACGCTCCTGACGAGCGGCACGTACCAACAAGCGTCGCGCGCAACGCCGGATCTCATCGACCACGATCCGGAGAATCGCCTGCTGGCGCGAGCGCCGCGACTAAGGCACAGTTCGCTCGTGCTGCGCGATCAGGCGCTCGCGGCAAGCGGTCTGCTGGTCGAGCAGTTGGGCGGACCGCCGGTGAAGCCGTATCAGCCGGCCGGGATTTGGGAAGATTTCAGCTTCGACAAGATCAAGTACACGCAGGATCACGGCGCCAAGCTGTATCGTCGGAGCCTCTATGTCTTCTGGCGACGCTCGGTGGGGCCCACGACGATGTTCGACACGGCGACCCGGCAGGTGTGCCAGGTGCGGGTGCCCCGCACGAACACGCCGCTCCACTCCCTCGTCCTGCTCAACGACCCCGCCTACGTGGAAGCGGCCCGCGTCCTCGGCGAGCGGGCGATTCGGGAGGGAGGCAGCACGCCGCAGGAACGGATCACCTTTATGTTCCTTGCTTTGACCTCCCGCAAGCCGAACGAGCGGGAAGCGGCGCTGCTGCAGAAAAGCTTGGAGCGCGTGCAGCGCCAGTTCGCGAGCGATAGGCCGGCAGCCGAGAAGTTGGTGACGGTCGGCGAGTACCCGCGCGACGCGAGCATCGACGTGGTGGAGCACGCGTCGTACGCGGCGCTGGCCAACATGCTGCTCAACCTCGACGAGGTTTTGAATAAAGAGTAGGGCGCATTATGCATCCGGTCATCGAACAACATATCGCGGAAACACGGCGACAGTTCCTCACCAAGGCGGGGACCGGCGTTGGTCTGGCTGCGCTGCTGTCGCTGCTCGGCCAGGAGCATGCGCGCGGCGAAGCGAGCGTCACAACCTCAGCGGGCGGTAACTTTGGGGCGTTGCCGGGGCTGCCGCACTTTGCTCCCAAGGCGAAGCGCATCATCTACATGATGCAGGGCGGAGCGCCTTCGCACGTCGATCTGTTCGACCACAAGCCGGGACTCGTCGAGAAGCGCGGCACGCCGCTCCCCGATTCGGTGCAAATGGGGCAGCGGCTGACCACGATGACCCAGGGGAAGGAACGCCCGGTTCTCAATGCCCTGAAGCCCTTCAGGCAGTACGGCCAGTGCGGCATGTGGATGAGCGAACTGGTCCCTCACATGGGCTCCATCGCGGACGACATCTGCCTCATTCGCAGCATGCACACCGAGGCGATCAACCACGCCCCAGCCATGACGTTGTTCTTCACCGGCGGGCAGCAGCCTGGCCGGCCGAGCATGGGCGCCTGGCTCTCGTATGGTCTGGGAAGCGCCAACCAGGACCTGCCGACGTTCGTCGTGCTCACGTCGCGCGACCGGGAAGCGTCGTGCGGGCAATTGTTCTACGACTACTACTGGGGCGCGGGGTTCCTGCCGTCGAAGTTCCAGGGAGTCCAGTTCAGGCCCAATGGCGATCCAGTGCTCTACTTGTCCAATCCTGCCGGCATGAGCAAGGAGATTCGCCGGGGGTTGCTCGACGATCTGAGCTCGCTCAACGAGCTGAAGTTGCAGGAGAGCGGCGATCCGGAAATCGCCACGCGCATCGCCCAGTACGAGATGGCGTACCGGATGCAGACGTCGGTGCCCGAGATGGCCGATTTGTCGAAAGAGCCGCAGCATGTGCTCGACCTGTACGGGCCGGATGTCGCCCGCGCTGGTTCGTTTGCCCAGAACTGCCTGCTGGCCCGGCGGTTGTGCGAGCGCGGCGTGCGCCACGTGCAACTCATTCATGCCGGTTGGGACCAGCACAACAACCTGCCGACGCAGCTCGAGATTCAATGTCGCGATACCGATCAGCCGGCCGCCGGCCTGGTCAAGGATTTAAAGCAGCGCGGCTTGCTCGAAGACACGCTCATTGTCTGGGGTGGCGAGTTCGGCCGGACCGTGTTCGGTCAGGGGGACATCAACAACACCAAGACCCACGGCCGCGACCATCACGGCCGCTGCTTCAGCCTCTGGATGGCTGGGGCGGGCATCAAAGGGGGAACGGTCTACGGCGAGACGGACGAGTTCGCCTACAACGTGGTGAAAGACCCGGTGCACGTCCACGATCTGCAAGCCACGCTGCTGCACTTGCTCGGCATCGACCACACGCGGCTGACGTTCAAGTACCAGGGACGGCACTTCCGCCTGACCGACGTTCACGGCGAGATCGTGAAGGGCATTCTGAGTTAGCGCGATCCATGGCGTTCGCCAGAGCCGGAGCGTAACACGCTCCGGAGAAAGGCGATTGCGGCCGCCACTGAGCTCGATTCCTGATTCAGGGGCCTGGCCCGCTGAGGCATGGAGCAACGAACTGTCGTTCTCCGGAGGCTGTTAGCCTCCGGCTATGAAGTTCGTCGGTGTGTGCTTATTGCTGCGAGAGGGCGGCGGCGAGTGCGCCTGCGATCAGCACACCGACGACAATCATGGGGAGCAGGAAGCAGATCAAAAACTGCAGCACGACGGCCCAGACGGCCTTCTGCGTCGGGATCTCGTGGGCTTCTGTGAAGCCGACGACTTCCAGATACATCATCCAGAAGAAGCTCACGAGCGGCCCGAGGTAGGGAATCCAGTTGAGCCATCCGAGCGAGCCGTTGGCGAAACCGATCACCCGTAACGTGACTTCAAAGCCACGCGCCGCGCCGCCGACCATCATCAAAAACAGGTGCGAGATCGCCGCGGCAATGAGCAAACCGAGCGTGGCGCCGATGAGCACCCCGAAGACCACTCCGATGATGCCGGAGATGAGCTGAATCGCAAACATGCCCATCGCGTCTTGAGCCTGGCCGGCGCCCATGATCAAGAGCACGCTGAACGCCACTTGCCAAAGCGCCTGGCCGATGCCGCCGATGCCGAGGCCGGTCATCGTGTAGAGGATGGGGCTCCCCATGCCGCCGTACTGACGCATCATGCGATAGGCGGTCTGCGGCGAACCCATGACCAGCTTGGCGGTTTGCCACCACGTTCCCAGCGAGGGACTTTGCTCCCAAGGGAGTCCCACGCGGTCGCCATACTGCGACGGCATCATTCCGGGGGCAAAACTGGCGGCCGACGGCGAGGCGTAGGGGTTCATGCCCAGCGTGGCCGTGCCCGCGGGTTTGGATTCGCCGAAGGGATTACTCGACGCTGCTCCGCCGAAGCCCGAAGGAGCAAATGGATCCGATTTGGGCGGCGCACCGCCACCAAAGCCTCCGCCGCCCGCCAGCGGAGTGGAACCGAACGGTTGGCTAACGCCGCCGCTGCTGCCGACTCCACCCGGAGAGTCCATGAAGCCGAAGGGATCGTCTCCGCCGGTCGGCGCAGGACCGGTCGGCTGCGGGGCTGCTGGCTGCGGAGCAGCGGGGGGCGTTGCGGCTGGAGGCGTTCCGGGAACTTTCAGCGTGGTCTGACATTTGGGACAACGAGCCGATTTGCCGGCGCTTTGGTCCGAGACACGCAACAGTTGATTGCACTGCGAACAGCGGAATTCGATGGCCATGGATAGCGACTCCGAACCACTGCGGAACACCCGGCTTAGCGCCGAGCCCTGATCCCGCTGTGTAAAGGATCCCGAGAGAGAGTATCGACAAAACCAGGAAAAGCAGGGAGTAATATAATCCAACTCCCACAAAAACCGCACCTGCGGCGGCCGGACCGCTCGCATCGTGAGCGTAGCTTATTCCAATCATGAGAATGGGCAACGTCCAGAGCAAACCGATCCAAAATCCGCAGCAGGGAACCAGTTGGAAAAACGCGGTCGACGCCATGCAATACAAAAACACGCGAAAAGTCGTGCCAAATCCACCTCGCGCGGCCCCAAACAGCGCGAGCAGGCCATGGGTGAGCCCACTCGTGATCAGCGCCGACACCGTCAATTGAAACGTCGCAATTCCCAGATTCGTACCCACCTGCCGCGCAAGGAGCGAGAACACGGCGGGAGCCAGATTGCCCCGCAGAGCCGGGCTATTGAACGGCCCGCCGCTTCCCGGCGGGCGCACGTTCATCGCCGCCAGGCTGCCAGCCGCCGCTACAAACAGTACCGTAAAAACTCCGACGACGACCGCCACTCCAAAGCTGATGAGCGCCGCGTAGCCGATCGCGAGTCCCAGGCCGCCGCTCTGCCACATTTCGCGAAAGGCGGTGGCCGGCGTGAAGAGCACGGAGGCCGCCGTCTGCAACAGTGGACCGAACGAGGCGTCCTGTTCCCAAGGCAGGCCCCGCCGGGGATGGCTGGGGGCGGTCGCCCAGCCGGAATTCGCATAGCCGTGCCCGACTGGACGGAGCGTGGCGGGAGCTAAAGCCCCCATGGGATCGAGGGGCGCCGGTGTGAGCATTCCCGCGCCGCTGACTGGGCCGAGCGGCGTGAGGGCTGGGGCTGCCGTGGCCGCTTCGAGTGCGACCAGTCGCGCGATTTGCTCTGGTGTGAGTGGTGTCAGTTCGGGAAGCGGCTCTTCGCCTACCGGCGCGGCGGCAAGTGGTGTCAGTGGAGTGAGTGACGGAATTTCTTCGGCGGGCTCGGAAGTCGTCACCCACTTCTTGCCCGGGCGGATCGGATTGTTTTTGACGGTGAGTCCCTTGAGCGCCGGATTGGTTGGCGCTTGGGACCGAGCCGACACCTTGGGAGCGTCTGCCGACGGAGTCGAGGTGGAGGCCGGTGGTGTTTGCGCTGCTGCGGTTGGTGTCGCGGCGGGCGCAGCCGGTTTGGCTGGCGGCGAAGACGCGGCCTGTGGGAGAGCAGCGCCCGGGATTGTCAGGATGGTCTGACAGTGTGGGCAACGTCCTTTCTTTCCCGCGCGATCGGCGGGGGCTCGGTTGGTCTTGCCGCAGCCGGGGCAGGGGAACTCGACCTTGTCCGAGTTGCTTGTCGTCGCCGGCGGACTAGACGGAGCGGGTGGCTTAGGAGCGACTTCGGCGGCGGGCGCTTGGGGCGGTGCAGCGGGAGTGGCTGCGGTCGATTCGAGGCGCGGCAGGACTTGCTTCGGGGCGATCGGTCGGGGGGCGATCCGCGGATCGGCCGGCGGCATTGGCGTGGGGCGGACCGAGTCGGCGCTGCGCTTGACGTACGACGTCCACTGCGAGGCGGCTTTCGATGGCGCCGTGGGGAGCAGCGGCGGAAGCTTGGGATCGGCCGGCTTCGCAGGAGCAGGGGATTGGGGCTCGGGCGTGAGCGACGGCGGAGCGTCGGGTTTGATGAGTTCCGACGTTTTGGGTTTCGCCGGTTTGGGTGTTGGCGAAGCGGATGCCGCGGGTGTGGCGGACGGAGATGTCGCTGGTGGAGTTTTCTTGGCGGGCTTGGGGGGAGTTGGGGCGCTTGGTTGCGCCGGCGTAGCCGGCGGCTTGGGATTTGGGCGAGGGGAATGCGACGGGTTGGGTTCGCCGGCGGGGATTCGCTGCACGTGGCCGCAGTTGGGGCACTTTCCCTTTTTGCCCGCGGCGGTGTCGGGTGTCCGCACCTGCTGGCCGCAATTTGCGCAGGGAAACTCGATGGCCATGCGGGTGCTGGGAGAGGCGTGCAGGGGCGGAAGCCGGAAGCGGCGGTGAGGCTTCATCTTAAATAGCCGCCGATAGCGACGGAAGCGCACGACGAGAGCAGTTCTCTGGGCGATTCGGGGCGATCCTGGTAAGGTGGAAGATTGTTCAGGCGGCCCGCGGCCTATCTATCCTGCTCCTTCGTTCACGGACGTTTCATGCTTTCGGCTGCCGACATCTTGGGAGCAGACGGTCGGATCGCCGCTCGGCTTTCCGCCTACGAGCATCGGCAGCAGCAGCTCGAGATGGCCGCCGGTGTGGAGCAGGCGCTCGCCGCGGGGCGGCATCTGGTCGTCGAGGCGGGAACGGGGGTCGGCAAGAGTTTTGCCTACCTGGTGCCCGCCATCCTGCATGCGACAGCCGATCAGGATGGCGCGAACGCTGGCGTTCGAGGCTCTGCCGACGAAGGCGAGCCGAAGCGGCGGGTCGTCATCTCAACGCATACGATCAGCTTGCAAGAGCAACTGGTCGCCAAGGACATACCGCTGCTCCAGAGCGTGTTGCCGCGCGAGTTTACCGCCGTCCTGGTGAAAGGACGCGGCAACTACGTCAGCCTGCGTCGCCTGCAAAGCACGGCGGCTCGCTCACGGCACTTGTTTTCGAGCGACGAGGACCTGCACGACCTGCAGCGGCTCGTCGCCTGGTCGAAGGAAACCGGAGATGGCTCGCTCAGCGATCTCAGTTTCAAGCCCCGCCCCTCGGTGTGGGACGAAGTGGCTAGTGACAGCAGCAACTGCATGGGGCGCAACTGCCCCAGCTATGGCAACTGCTTCTACTGGCGGGCCCGCAGACGCGTCAACAACGCGCAGATCCTGATCGTCAACCACGCGCTGTTCTTCAGCGACCTGGCGCTCCGGCGTCTTGGCGTGAGCATCCTGCCCGATTACGACTCGGTGATTCTCGACGAGGCCCACACGATCGAAGCGGTCGCCGGCGATCACTTGGGGCTCGGCATCACTTCGGGGCAGGTGCAGTTTCTGCTCAACAAGCTCTACAACGAGCGGACGCAGAAGGGATTGCTCGTGGCGGCGCGAGCGACCGATGTGCAGGATCGGGTGCTCCAGTGCCAGCGGAAGATGGAGGAGTTTTTCGACGACGTCTACGCGCGCGTCTCGCACATGACGCGCGGGACCGGCCGGGTGCATCAGCCGAACCTCGTCGCCAATCCGCTCAGTCCTGTCCTAACGCAGTTGGCGAAGGAAGTCCGGGCCGTCGGCGAACGTTTCGAGGACGACGCCCAGAAGCAGGACTACCTCTCGGCCCACGATCGCCTGACCGCGCTCGCCGCCGAAACGACGGCTTGGGTTGAGCAGCAGTTGTCGGGATCGGTCTACTGGATCGAAACGCAGAACACGCGCTTCGGCAAGCCGAAGATCACCTTGTCGGCGGCGCCGATCGACGTCGGCCCCGTGCTGCGTGAGCATCTGTTCGACAAAACCAAGAGCGTGATTCTGACCAGCGCCACGCTGTCGACCGGCAAGCAGCACATGTTCGACTACTTCAAGTCGCGCATCGGCTTGACGCAGACCGACACCCTCAAACTCGGCAGCCCCTTCAACTATCGGGAGCAGGCGAAGCTGGTTTTGGTGCGCGGCCTTCCCGATCCGTCGACCGAGAAGGACAAGTTCGAAGCCGCCTGCGGGCCGCTGCTGCGGAAGTACATCGAGCAGACCGACGGCCATGCGTTCGTGCTCTTCACAAGCTACGAGTCGCTCCGCCGGGCCGCCGCCGAACTGACTCCCTGGTTGGCGTCGAAGAATCTGGCGCTCTATAGCCAGGCGGAAGGTTCACCGCGCGGGCTGATGCTGCAGCGGTTTCGCGAGAACCCGCGGGGGGTGCTCCTGGGGACCGATAGCTTCTGGCAGGGAGTCGATGTGCCGGGGGATGCGCTGCAGAACGTGATCATCACGAAGCTGCCGTTCAGTGTGCCCGATGCGCCGTTGCTCGAAGCTCGGCTGGAGGCGATTCGCGAGGCGGGGGGCAATCCGTTTCGCGATTACCAGTTGCCCGAGGCGGTCATCAAGCTCCGCCAGGGGTTCGGCCGGCTGATCCGCACCCAGCAGGACCACGGGATGGTCGTGATCCTCGACCCGCGGATGAAGACGAAGCCGTACGGCAGGACGTTTCTCGAATCGTTGCCCGACTGCGAAATCGTCGAGGAGTGGGTCGCCAGTTCAACCAGTGGCGGCTCCAATGCCCAACGGCGGGCGGGAAACGATCCACCGCCACGGCAGCCCGCGCGCCGGCCGGGGTTTTGAGCAGGACGAGTGCGAACGAGCCACCAAGAGTCGATAGCCGGCGGATCACATCCGCCGGAAACATTGCGACGCGCCTCCGCCATTCTCGGATGACCCTCTGCATCGCGTCATCCATCGGCCGATTTCCGGCGGATGTGATCCGCCGGC
>JAEZAS010000308.1 GCA_023430365.1 Planctomycetota bacterium | reverse complement strand
TCGATGGTTTGAATGAAGCCCCCAACCCGGAAAAGGAGTTCCGCCGGTGGGAAAATCGAAGAAAGCCCCCGAAGCCGCTCCCGCGCCAGCTCCGGTTGCTGAGAGCGGCGGTTTGTTTGCGCGTTTTTCGGGAATCGCGCGCTTTGGCAACCCGCGCGGCCGGCTCGTGGCTGCGGCAGCGATCTGCTTGGGGTTGCTGATCGGGGCCCGCGTGGCCTGGCAGAAATGGGGGGAGCCCGCGCTGGACGATCCGGCGTATCAACTCACGATCGACGAGATCGTCGTGACGCCTCAGCCAGCCTGGATTCAGGGCAACGTGAAAGCCGACGTCGTGCGCGATGCAGGGCTGACCGACCTGAACTTGCGGGACCGGCAACTGCTCGACAAGGTGACCCGCGCGTTTGCGCTGCACAGCTGGGTTGCGAAGGTGAACCGCGTGGAGAAGGCCTATCCTTCGCGGCTGACGATCGATCTGGAATATCGCAAGCCGGTCGCCACCGTGGAAATCGGCGAGGCGATGGCTGGCGGCGAGCGTGGGCTGCTGTTCATCGATCGCGACAGCGTGCTGCTCCCATCCGACCATTTTTCTCCGGCGCAGGCGCGAGGCTACTTGCGCATCTCGGCCGGGGACGTGCTGCCGACGGGCGTCTATGGAACTCCCTGGGGGAGCGCTCGGATCCTCGGCGCCGCGCGCATTGCGGATGTCTGGGGCGAGGCCTGGCAGCCGCTGAGGCTGTACCGAATCGTGATCAAGGAAGATCCAAACGCCGAATCGATCTACGAATTGCACACGAAGGATCAGGCCCGCGTCATCTGGGGCAGGCCGCCCGGCGAGGAAACCCGCGGCGAACCGACGGCGGCCGAGAAGATCGCGCTGCTGACGAACTATGTCGCCAAGAACGGCCCGCTCGATAAGTCGGCCAGCGCCGCGCCGCTCGACCTCCGCCACCCGGCCGGCAAGCCGGTGGTTCATACGGCCGAGAAACCGGCCAGTGCGAAGAAGGCCCGCTAGGAGATAGTTGGAGATGTGGCGTGCCCTGCTCCATCTCCCGGAGGGACAGCGGAATGCGTGGTAGGTTTGGTTGGATGTTTTGAAGTCGCTTCCTGTCGTGAACCGCTGCCGTTGTACTTAGCTAAGGACTGTCCCCATGACGACCATTCGCCTGCTTTCGCTGATCACTTTCACTCTGCTTGCTGTTCCGTCGGCCTCTCTATCCGCGCGAGCCGAGGATGAGGTCACGGAGAAGGCCAAGGCGGGAGAAGCCGTCGATGTGCGCGACGTGGTCGTGCCGAAGGACAACAAGCCGTTTACCGTCGAGGAGAACGACATCGTTCGCCTGGTCGGCCGGGGAATCGCCGGCTCGACGATCACTCCAGACGTCACGGGGCCGGCGAAGGTCATTCGCGCCTATCACATCCGCCAGGTCGTTGACGGCCGATCGCCGATCGGCGGGCAGGAACGCGAATTCGAAATCCTGCCGACGGGCAAAGGAGAGGTGACGGTCACGATCACCGTCAAATACCCGACCGGCAGCCCGCCGAAGGTGGAGAAGTACCGCTTCACGGTCGAGTAACTGCGCCGCACTCCTTCGGACAAAACTCACGATCGCAAGACGCACGGAGGTGTTCGATGTTCGTCGTACTGGCCCTGCTGTTGGCTGCCGCGGTCCCTGCCGACAATGGGGGACCGGCGGGGGATGAGCTCGTGCAACTGCAAGGCGTCTGGCAGACCGACCTGAAACGCGGCGACGAGTCGCTCCGCATCCAGGTGGAAAACCGCGGCAATCGCCAGACGCTTCGCACCTATCGCGAAGGGCAACTCACGCACGAACACATCGTCGAGTTCGAGCTGAGTCGGGCGGGTGGAGCGAAAGTGTTCCGCTGGAAGAACGGCGAAAACACGTTTGGCCCACGCAAGGGAAAGCCGATGCCCGATGGGGCGTTCATTTATCGGTTGAAGGACGGCCGCTGGACGACGATCTCGGGTTTCCTCGACGGCGAGGAAGATCAGCCGATCATCAGCCAGCAGTTTCAAAAAATCGGCCAGTGAGTCATGGTCGTCGGCATCACTCCGTGTGCCGACAGCGTCGCATTTGCGGCCGACAATTCGAACCGGCGTTCTCCGAGAGGGGCTGCTGGTCATCGATGCCGGTGATCGATCCTTGCTCGCGGGGCTGTCCGCACATGTAATGTGCGGACTACTTTGCGTTGGCTTAAATTCTGCTCGTTGAAGGAGGCGTTCATGGAACCGCGAATTAGCTTTATCACGCTCGGTGTCTCCGACCTGGAACGGGCGACGCGGTTCTATGCGGACGTGCTCCAGTTGCCGCAGCGCAAGACGCCTCCGACCGTGTCGTTCTTTGAGATGGGAAAGACCTGGCTGGCGTTGTTTCCACGGACCGACCTGGCGGCTGACGCCGGAGTCTCGGCCGAGGGGAGCGGATTTCCGGGGTTTGCCCTGGCGCACAACGTTCGGAGCAAGGACGAGGTCGATCAGTTGCTCGCAACGGCTGCTGCGGGTGGCGGCCGCCTGGTGAAGCCAGCCCACGACACCGACTGGGGCGGCTACGCCGGCTACTTTGCCGATCCCGATGGATTCCTCTGGGAAGTGGCCTGGAATCCCGATTTTCCGCACGTCTGAATGCCCTCCGGCCGGCTGAAAATGTCGGGGGCAGGTCGATCGCCCGGTTCCGATCGTTTATGTCTCGCGGAATTTGAACTATTGACAAAGTATTACAGGTTTCGTAATCTTGCTAGTTGCTCAGCTTTCACGCTGCGCTCGACCGAGCACGGGAGCTTGCAGCCCGGTAACGGTGAATTCGCTTCCCTTGCCATTTCCGGCCAGAAGGCTGCTGGCTGTTCAAAATTTCGGCGGGTTTTTCACCGAGTTGGGGTCCCCTGGGACCCG
>JAEZAS010000258.1 GCA_023430365.1 Planctomycetota bacterium | reverse complement strand
CACACGGAGTGTGCGGACGACTTCGCGGACTCTTTCGAGGCGCTACCCGAAGCCGCCTACCTCGTACCTCTTACCTCCGCGACAAGTCCACGCAGCTGCTCCCGCAGCTTCGCGACTTCCTCCTGGTACGCGGGATCGTTGGCCAGGTTTGTGAACTCCTGCGGATCGTTTTTGTGATCGTAGAGTTCCACCCCCTTTCGCCCCTCATCCCATTCGGTGTAGCGGAAGCGATCGGTGCGGAGGCTGTAGCCGGCGAATGGGCCGGCCGCTTGTGCGCCCTTCCCCTTTCCTTTCGCTTTCCCTCCACCGCCACCACCCCGGCGGACCTGCGTGAGAGCGAACCCTTTGCTGGGGGCCGAAACGTCCTTGAGTTGCGGTTTCAGGCTTTTGCCGGGGAGGTTCTCGGGGGCCTTCAAGCCGCACAGATCGGCGAGAGTCGGATAGACGTCGATGAGTTCGGCGATCTGCCTGGTCGCTTCGCCTTTCATCGGCATGCCGGGCGCTGAAATGATCAGCGGCACGCGGGCGGACGGTTCGAAGAGGCTTTGCTTCTGCCAGAGTCCGCCGTGCTCACCCAGGTGGTAGCCGTGGTCGCTGAGGAACACGACGACCGTGTTGTCCCGCAGTTTCAGTCGATCGAGAGCGTCGAGCAGCTTGCCGACCTGCTGGTCCATGAACGTGATCGAAGCGAAGTAGGCCTGCGTCGCCTCGCGCGAGAGCTTTTCATCCATGTTGTGCCGGGCGGAATGCTGACTGACGGCGGGCGGCGGAATGTCGTCGCGGTCTCCGTCCTTCTGCTCGGGCAGCTGCAGTGTCTCGCGCGGATACTGATTGAAGTATTTCTTGGGGGCAACGTAGGGCGTGTGAGGTCGGTAGAAGCCGACCGCCAGGAAAAACGGCCCATCGCGATGCTCTTCGAGCAGCTTGATCGCCGCCGCGGCGCCAATCGCGTCGGTTTGCTCGTGGTCCTCGCCCTCGGCGGCCATCCAACTCGGCGTGCCGCCGTACTGGCCGGGAACGAGCGTGAAGACCTTTGCTTCGTCGTCCTTGTCGCGCCCGCGAGGATTGATCACCTGCTGCCACGACGGCGGATCATCGAGCCCGTCGGTGCCGATCTGCCCCGGCACCCCGTAGTGGTAGAGCTTGCCGACGCGGGCAACGTAGTAGCCGTTGTTCAGAAAGAGCTGCGGCAACGTGACGACGTCCGGCACATTCTTGCGAAACTGCGTCTGGTTCTCGCGCACGCCTGTCTTATCGGGCCGCAGACCGGTGAGGAACGAGGCCCGGCTGGGATTGCAGAGCGGAAACTGGCAATAGGCCCGATCGAATCGCACCCCCTGCGCCGCCAACTGGTCCAGCCGCGGCGATTTCACCTGCGTATGGCCATAGCAGCCGAGCGAATTGTTCAGATCGTCGGCCGCGATCAACAGTACGTTCAGTTTCTTCCCGTCGGCCGCCTGGCACGGACGTGGGCCGAGCTGGACGAGCGAGACGGCGATCGCCAGAGCGGCGAACAAGAGCGTGCGCGTGTTTCGAATGCAGCGGGTCATGATTCCCTCCCCAAGGTGGCCACGTGGTGCACGTGTACGATGCGCGGCGCCGTCCTATTCTGCGCCTTCGCGCCGCCAATTTCACGGACAATCTTCGCTCGATTACAATCAGAGGCCCCAGCCGAGTCGGCCGGTCTGAGTCTGTTCCCCCCTCTCTGCTCGCAACTCGCCATGAATTCGCACGATCACGCTTCGCTCCTCTCCCGACGTCAGTTCAATCGCCTGGTCGCCGCAGCGAGCGTCTGCCTGGCGTCGGCAACGGGACAGGCCCAGGACCAGCAGCCCGCGGCAACCGCTCCGGCAAGCAAACGGCTCGGCCTGCGCCTTGGAATCGACAACTTTGCCGTCCGGGCCATGGGCTGGAAGGCGCCGGCGCTGATCGACTACGCGGCTTCGCTGGACGTCGACACGCTTTTCATCACCGACCTCGACGCCTTCGAGAGCCTCGACCCCAAGCACCTCAGCGAGATCAAGGCGCTGGCAACGGACAAAGGAATCGAACTGCTGCTGGGCACCTGGAGCATCTGTCCGACGTCGCCGACGTTCAAGGAGAAATGGGGCACCGCCGAAGAGCACCTGCGGCTCGGCATTCGCTCGGCCAAGGCGCTCGGTTCGCCGGTGATCCGCGTCATTCTCGGCAACGGCTCCGATCGCACAACTCCCGGCGGCATCGAGGCCCGCATCGCCGACACCGTGAAGGTGCTCAAAGCCTGTCGCAGCGAGGCGATCGACTCGGGGATCAAGATCGCCGTCGAAAACCACGGCGGCGACATGCAATCGTGGGAACTGGTCACGCTCATCGAAGCGGCCGGCAAGGACTATGTCGGCGCCAACATGGACTCCGGCAACGCCACCTGGACCATGGAAGACCCGCTCGTCAATCTCGAAAACCTCGCACCGTATGTCCTCACCACGAGCCTGCGTGATTCAGCCATCTGGGAGAGCGAGAAGGGAGCCACCATCCAGTGGACGGCGATGGGAGACGGCGACATCGATCTGAAGACCTATTTCGAGCGATTTGCCCAGCTCTGCCCGCAGGCAGCGGTGAACATCGAGACCATTTCGGGCTTCAACCGCGAAGTGCCCTACTTGCAGCCTGATTTCTGGAAAGCCTGGCCGAAGGCCCGCGCCAGCGAGTTTGCCCGCTTCCTCGCGATCGCCAAGCAAGGCAAGCCCCGCGCCGCTTGGTCGCCGCCAGCAGGCGAAGATCGCAAGGCAGCCGATCAGGCCTACCAAAAGAGTGAAATCGAACGCAGCATCCGCTACTGCAAGTCGATTGGATTGGGGATGAAGTGAGGGTGTAGAGGTCAGAGGTCAGGGGTCAGTAGGGCGAGGCGGAGGGCGTCAAACTCTCCGCAGACTGATAACTGACAACTGACAACTGAATACTCTCCTACGCTTCTACAAGCACCTCTTCCGAGAACCGTTCCTGGATGGCGATGAACTCGTCTTCGATCTCGAGAAACGCTTCGACGATATCGGGGTCGAAGTGGCTGCCGGCGTCGCCGGCGATGATCGAGCGGGCGACGTGGTGGGAGTAGGCGTCCTTGTAGCACCGCTTGCTCGTCAGGGCGTCGTAGACGTCGGCCACCGCCACGATCCGGCCGCACAGGGGGATCGCTGCGCCGGCGAGGCCTTGGGGATAGCCGCTGCCGTCCCAGCGTTCGTGGTGGGTCGCTGCGATGTCGCGAGCGACTTTCAGGAACCGGGCATCGGGAAAACGCTTGAGCGCCGCATCGAGCGTGTCGGCGCCGAGCGTTGTGTGCGTTTTCATGATCGCGAACTCGGTGTCGCTCAGTCGGCCAGGCTTGCGAAGCACGCAGTCGGGAATGCCGACCTTGCCGATGTCGTGCAGCGGGCTCGTCAGGTAGACCAGCCGAATGAATTCCGGATCGATCTGGCCGCGGAACTTCGGCGACTGGGCCAGCTTCTGAGCCAGGACGCGCGAGTAGGCTTGCACGCGTTCGAGGTGGTGGCCAGTTTCCGGATCGCGCGATTCGGCGAGCTTCGCGAGCGAGAACAACGCGACCTCGCGCGTTTCGAGCGACAGCACGCGTTCTCCGGCCCGGAGGCGAACCAGCAGTTCGGCTGTGTTGAACGGCTTGGCGACGAAGTCGTCGGCCCCGGCGCTCATACCGGCGACGATGTCCTCGGTGGCGTCGCGGCTGGTGAGGAGAATGACATAAACGTAGCCGTCGAAATCGCCGCTGCGGATCTTGCGGCAGAGGTCCAGGCCGCAGAGCTCGGGCATCTCCCAATCCGAAACGGCCAGCCGGGCTTCGCCGCGTTCCAAGAGCTCGAGCGCTTGCCGCCCGTTCTCCGCGGTTACGACATCGTAGCCCGCCTTGCGGAGGGTGTGCTGCAGCATCTCGCGAACGAGTGAATCGTCGTCAACAACCAACACGCGCATCGTCATCTCTCTTTCATGCTCCTGTCGCCAGTTCTTCGGACAGAAGCTGCTGCAAAGCGTCCAGGCAGCGGCTCACTTCCCGATCGAGTCGCGCGAGGCAGATTCTCGACGAGTCCAACGGTTCGCTCGTGAGCTCATCTTCGATTTCCGCGGCGCAGGCCTGCACACCGCCGGCTCCCAGGCTGGCGGCCGCCCCCTTGAGGGCATGGGCCAGCTGGCGGGCTCGGGCGAGATCGCCGCTCTCGACGGCTGCGGTCACTTGACGCTGATCGGCAGGCAAGCGGTCGCGGAATTTGCCCAGCATCTGCAAGGCAAAGCCGCTGTCGCCGGCACAGCGATCGAGCAGGCGGTCGAAGTCGATGGCCGGAGATTGTTCTGACATCGACGCTTCTGTTTCAAATGCGGTGGCGTCGGTCCCGCTGTCATCCAGGCCTGCCAACTGCTCGACTTCGCTCTCCAGTTGAACGACCTTGTCTTCGATTTCATGGGCCGCCCGGTTGAGTTCCTGCAGGTGGCGTTCGATGGTCTGCAGCAGGACGGCGCGGTCGATCGGCTTGGTGGTGTAGTCGTTCATGCCGGCGTCGAGGCACCGCTGCCGGTCTCCGTGGACCGCGTTCGCGGTCAGGGCGACGATCGGCAGATTCTGGCGTCCTTGATGCAGCTTTCCTTCCTGCTCGAGCTGCCGAATCTTGCGAGTCGCGGCAATGCCGTCGAGCTCCGGCATGTGGCAATCCATCAGGACCAGGTCGAACGCTTCCTGAACGACCGCTTCGATCGCATGCCAGCCGTTGGCGACGACCGAGCAGCTGTAGCCCGAGGAGCGAAGGATTTCGCTCGTGACCTGCTGATTGATGTCGTTGTCTTCGGCAACCAGGATCCGGCCGCGAGGAGTCGTCGGCTGATCGGTCTCGGCGGTTGGCTTGGATGGCGACTCTCTGCTTTCGGGCAGCATCACGCGGAGGATTTCGTCGTGCAGCCGAGACTGTCGCAGCGGTTTGACGAGCACACCCGACAAACC
>JAEZAS010000253.1 GCA_023430365.1 Planctomycetota bacterium | reverse complement strand
GCTCGAACTGGGCGTCGGCGTAGCGGGCGTCGCCGGCTGGGATGGCCGCGAGGCGTTTGGCCTTTTGTTCGGGAGTCGCCAGGTCGGGGCGCAGCCGCTTGATGAGAACCTGGGCTTTCGCGGCCTGGGCGGCCTTCGGATACTCGCGCTGAATGGTTTCCAGGGCGGCGAGCGCCTGCGGCATCACGCCCGGCTGTTTGGCGACGAGCTGATACAGGCTGACCGCTTCCATCCAGGCCGATTGCAGGGCGTCGTCGGGAGCTTCGGCCTTGAGCAGCGGCGTGGCCTGCTGAAAAGTCTTGGCTGCCCGCTCGAGATCCTCCAGCCGATAGAGGCACCAGGCGAGCCCCAATTGGCAGCGCCCGGCGACGGCCAGATCGCTGCTCGCTTCGGGCAGGACCAGGGCGTCCTCGAAGGCGTCGCGCGCGGCGGCATAGTCGGCTTGCTGCTTCGACTTCTCGGCCTCGGTGAACTTGCGGCGGGCGTCGAGCCAGGTCGTGTAGAACCGCGTGAGCGGCGAGGACGCGGTGACCTTGTGCCGCGTCATCAGCGTGCTGAGCGCATCGAACTGCCGCAGCTTCGCCAGCCCAAGAATGCCGAGTTCCCCAAGCCGACGACTCGTCGTCGAGTCCCCTGCCCCGCCCACAAACCCAGCCCGCACCAGCAGGACGCAAAAACTCGTTCGCCCCGCGCTCTCGCCGGGGCCAAAGGTCTCGATTTGCCGCTCGGCGAACGTGGCGGCGGCGTCGAGCTTGTCGGCATTGAGCAAACCCTGCAAATGCCAGTACGGTCCCTGATCGCGAAGCGCCAGCGGCACGCTCGGTTGCCGCAGCCAGCCGAAGCAGCGCTCCGCCGCGGCGAGACGACCCAGGCCGCACTCGGTCAAACCGAGGCCGATCACCGCCCGCGAGCGCCAGACCGATTCCAGGCCGAGGCTGTCCGCTTCGAGATCGGCGTAGTCGTTCTCCGGCCCCACGCCGAGCAGATCGCAGAACGAGTTTTGAGCCGTCGTCAGCGACTTGGCCGAGTCGGGGCTCCGCAGATCGGTCACGCCGACGTAGTAGTTCGTCCAGCCGACAAAAAACTGCGCCCGCGAGGCCAGCGACTGCTTCTGGGCCGCCTGCTGCTCGAGCGTCGCCCGCTGGGCGGCTGGGGCTTTTTCATCAAGGGCGAGCGAGAGTTTTTCGAGGTCGGCGGAGAGGGACTGGTGCTCGGCGGTGAACCGGGCCGCCAGGTCGGAGAGCTTCGTCCGGGTGACGGCGGACGGCGGCTCGCTCGTCTCACGACGCATCCAGGGGAAGAGCGCGGCCTCGACCTGCTGATACTCGGCCTGCATCAGCAGGATTTTCAGCTCCGGCGTGTTCACCTCGGGGGCCTGCTCGATCAGCTCCCGGACGCGGCGCTGCAGATCGCTGGGCTTGGCCGAATCTTCGCCCGCAGCCAAGAGCTGCTGCACGTAGGCTTCGGCCAGCTGCCGGGCCGAAGCGGTGCGGGCCGCTCCGCTGAGCCCGGCGAGCGAACGCTCCCGATGCCGCAACCGCAGGTCGCTCAGGCCCAGCCGACCCAAGTAGCGATCGACCGCTTGCTCGTCGGCCGCCCGCACAGAATGCACTGGCCCGCAGGCGAAAACCAAGCTTCCCGCGCAAGCGAGGAGCGCAAGCGCCACCGACCATCGTCGACGAGGGGTTTGCACTCCAGCGTTACTCCACCAGCGGAACATAAGACACCGCCGTGAAGCGGGCCGACTTGCAGGCTTGGATGGCCGAAGCGGCCATTTCGAACGGTGCATCGTCGACGGCCCGAACAAACGCCCCATCGAGCTTATTCTCGAACTTCGCGAGCACCCCGGTCAATTCTTCGGGGGAAGTAAACTCCCGACCACCCAGACGGAACGCAAAACCATCACCGCTGCGGATCACATCGACGATCGCCGGCTCCAGTTCGCCCCGCTGCTGTCCGGCGCCGGTGCGCTGCACCTTGATCGCCGGGTCGAGCTCGCGCTCGGTCTTCTGCCAGCTGCTGGTGACCATGAAAAAGATCAGCAGCAGAAAGACGACGTCGATCATGCTCGTCATCTGCAACTCGATCTGCGAGGAGTGACGCGTGCTGCGGCTGGAGAGCCTCATGAGCTGGCCTCCACCGCGATCCGCACCTTGTAGACTCCCAGCTTCGTCAGGGCGTCGACCACTTCGTTGACCGTGCGGCAGGTTCCCCGCCGGTCAGCCCGCAGGGCGACCGAGAGCCGCATCGGGTCGCCGCCGACCTTGTCGAGTTCCTCGCTGACCAGCGTCACCAGTTGGGCGAGCGACCGCTCCTGTCCGGTGATCCGGATGACGCCCGATTGGTCGATGTTGATCGTGATCGCCGCCTCTTCCTGGTCGGCTGAGCCCTGGAGCTTGGGGAGCTCGAGGGTCTCCTTGTTGACGGCCGAGACCTGGTTGACCGTCATGAAGAAGATGAGCAGCAGGAACGTGACGTCGATCATCGGCGTCATGTTCATCAGCAAGCCGCCGCGGCGATGTCGCTTGGAGAGCTTCAACCGCTGTGTTCCTTCTCGAGTTCCGCCGCCTGAGCCCCTGGCCCCTACAGTATAGACGGCGGCCGGGGGCCGTTGCAGTCTGAGCGGGGCGGATCCCTGTGGAAGCGGCCGTCTTCTCCCCGTAGCTGAATTCGCCATAATTCAGACGCCCTGCGAGTGGATGCTGGGTTTGTCTGAACTCCTGGCGAGTTCAGCTACGGGGTCCGAGAGCTTTCATCTCGTTACGACGCACTGCGTCGTAACGCCCCGACGGACGCGGAGCGTCGGCTAGTGCGTTCCCACGCAGAGCGTGGGAACGAGAGTTGCGAGGGCGCTGGAACCTCGCCAGGGGGAGCACGCAACCGTCGATTTTTTCGTTCGATTGCGGCGATCCCGCTTGGTAAAGTAAAATCCGGTCGCAAAATTTGGTTGCGGTCGGCGCCGTCCTCGTTCGAGGTATCCGAAGCGGCTCCGACGGTTGCCTTGGTTCCGGTTTCGGTTCGCGTTCTCATCATCCTTTCCTGTACGCGAGGTTGCCGTGAAGATCCCTTTCTCCCTGCGCCGTCGGTGTGACGGCAGGCAGGCGTTCACCCTGGTGGAGTTGCTGGTGGTCATTGCGATCATCGGCGTGCTGGTGGCCCTGTTGCTGCCCGCCGTGCAGGCCGCACGCGAAGCGGCGCGGCGAACGAAGTGCACCAACGCCCTGAAGCAATGGTCGCTGGCCGTGCACAACTACGAAGACTCGTTCAAAAAATTGCCGGGGGGCGCCTTTTCGACGCCGCGGCGGACCTGGGTTCCGGCGCTCTATCCCTACGTCGAGCAGACGTCGCTGGCGAACCTCTACGAATGGAAGGTCGGCTTCTGGGAGCCGCCGAACACCGTGCAGAGCAACACGACGGGCGTGATCGCCCAGCAGTTCAATCTCCAGTTCTGCCCGAGCGATCGCGGCAAGGCGTTCTGGAAGGGGGACGTTTATTGGCGCAGCCGCCAGAACTATGTCGCCAACATGGGTTGGAAGAACGGGGCCGGCGTGCAGAAGATCGCTCCGTTTGCCATCAATGAGTACGTTCCGCTGAGCCGCATCTCGGATGGCACGTCGAACACGCTGCTGTTTTCGGAAGTGATCCTGGCGGTCCGCGACGAACTGTGGGATTGCCGCGGCGACGCCTTTAACGACGACGAAGGATTTTACTTCAGCACCGATAGCACCCCGAACAGCGGCATCGACTATTGCAACTGCACCGATCCGCCGCAGGACATCCGCATTCCGCCGCCGTGCCAGGAGCCTTCGGGGGGCCTGCAAGCGCAGGTCTCGGCCCGCAGCAAGCATCCAGCCGGAGTCGTCGCGTCGTCGGTGGACGGTTCGGTGCACTTCGTGTCGAACAACATCGCCGTCGACATCTGGCGAGCCCTCGGCTCGTCGGAAGGCAACGAATCGAACGCCGCCTTCCCGTAACGCGGAGCGGCCTCCGCCCCGCGCGGAGACAATCCACCACTACGGAAAGTAGCCGGAGGCAAACTGCCTCCGGGCCAGCCCCGCGCGAGGAACCTGCTCCTCGCGCGGCTCCCTTCGCTCATTCATCGCTTCAGCACCAGGAAACGTCCATGCGTCTTGTTTGTTGCGTTCGAACGGTTGTGCTCGGGTTGCTGGTTCTCAGCCTGCCGCTGCTCGCCGGCTGCGACAATGGTCCGAGCGTGGTTTCGGGAAAGGTGACGGTCGACGGCACGCCGGTGAAGACCGGCGCGATCACGTTCGTCCCTGCCAACGGCGACGGCCCGACGGCGGCTGGGACGATCAAGGACGGCGCCTACTCCGCCGAGGTCTTCCCGGGAGCCAAGAAGGTCGAGATCACCGGCTACGAAATCGTCGGCAAGGTCCCCGCCTACGGCGACCCCAAGGGGCCGATGAAGAACGTCACGAAGGCGGTCGTGCCGGAGAAGTACAACCTCCACTCGAACCTGACCGCCGAAATCGTCGAAGGGACGAATGAGAACATGAACTTCGAGCTGACGTCGAAGTAGCGTCGGTGGAATGACGCGGCCAAAGTAGTCCGCCAAAGTAGTCCGCACACTCCGTGTG
>JAEZAS010000210.1 GCA_023430365.1 Planctomycetota bacterium | reverse complement strand
CCGAAGCGGTGGCCCACTTGGTCGCCAGTTGCCTGGCCAGGTGCGAACTGCGAACCGATCAATTCGACCCGAACGATCCCTATGCCCGTCCGCTGGCCGCCGTGGCCGAGGCGACGAGCAAGCTGCGGGGCACCTATGGATTGGTGATCCTGTTTCGCGACTACCCCGAGCTGATCGTCGCCGCCCGGCAAGGGAGCCCGCTCGTCGTCGGCGTGGGACATGGCGAACACTTTATCGCCAGCGACGCTTCGCCTCTGGCCGGCCGGGCCGACAAGATCGTCTATCTGGCCGATCACCAGATCGCCGCCGTGACGGCGGACACCTTGCAAGTGACCCATCGCGAGCAGGGGCGCGTCGAACACGCGGTCCACGATCTGCAGATTGAGTCGAACGACGTCGAACTCGGTCAGTTCCCCCACTACATGCTCAAGGAAATCTACGAGCAGCCCGAATCGCTGCAGAACGCGATGCGTGGCCGGTTGAACGACGAAGATGCGACCGCCGTTTTCGGTGGATTGAATCTCTCGCCGCAGGACCTGCGGCAGATCAACCGGATTGTACTCACGGCCTGCGGCACCAGTTGGCATGCGGCGCTGGTGGGCGAGTATCTGATCGAAGAACTGGCTCGCATTCCGGTCGAAGTGGAATACGCCAGCGAGCTGCGCTACCGCAATCCGCCGGTGGAGCAAGGAACGCTGCTGTTTGCGATCACCCAAAGCGGCGAAACCGCCGACACGCTGGCCGCCCTCCGCGAGATGAAGCGCAAGGGGCATCCCACGCTGGCGATCTGCAACGTGGTCGGCAGCACGATCGCCCAGGAAGCCAATGGGGGCGTCTATCTGCACGCGGGGCCGGAGGTGGGTGTCGCTTCGACCAAGGCGTACACGTCGCAGGTGGTTACGCTGGCGATGCTCGCCCTCTACTTCGGCCGCTCACGGCATTTGAGCTTTGAGGCGGGCAAGCGAATCATCTCGCAATTGCGGCAATTGCCCGAGATCGTCCGCCGGACGCTCAACGTGAACGAGGAAGTGGCTCGCGTCGCGGCGAAGTACGCCGAGGCGAACAACTTCCTCTACCTCGGCCGGCAGTACAACTTCCCGACGGCCCTGGAGGGGGCGCTCAAGCTGAAGGAAATCAGCTACATCCACGCTGAAGGCTACCCCGCCGCCGAGATGAAGCACGGCCCGATCGCGCTCGTCGATCGTCACACGCCGAGCGTGTTCATCATGCCGCAGGGACCGGTGTACGACAAAGTGATGTCGAACCTGGAAGAGATCAAGGCTCGCGGCGGCCCGGTGATCGCCATCACCGCCGAGGGAGACAGGGACGTCGCCCTCCTGGCCGACGACGTGATCTATGTCCCCGCCGTCGAGGAATTCCTGTCGCCGCTGGTCAACATCATTCCGCTGCAAATGCTCGCCTATCACATCGCCCTGCTCCGCGGCTGCGACGTCGACAAGCCGCGCAACCTGGCGAAGAGCGTGACGGTCGAGTAGTCCGTAGGGTAGGCTTCCAGCCTGCCCGGGAAGAAAAATGACGAATCACGAAACCCGATTGACCAATGGGGGAAATCACGCCTCATTGGTCATTCGTCATTGGGGCATTCGTCATTCTGATTGCACGGGCAGGCTGGAAGCCTACCCTACGGCGTAGACGCTTCTGCCGCCGTCGACCGGCAGGCAGACGCCGGTGACGAAGTCGTTTTCGGCGAGAAACACCACGGCGTCGGCGACGTTCTGCGGCGAGCCTTCGCGTTGCACCAGTGTGCCGCGAATCACCAGCTCGCGTTCGTCGGCGGGCAGGTCCGGCGGCAGCATCACCGGTCCTGGCAGCACCGCGTTGACGCGCACCCGCGGATTGCGGTGCGCCAGTTCCACGGCCAGGTTGCGCGTGAGCGTGGGAATCGCTCCCTTCGATGGGAAATAGCCGGCGTAATCGAGGTACGGGCGAATCGTTGCCCAGTCCCCCAGGTTGATGATCACTCCCCCCGTCGGCTGGCCGACCATCTTGAGTCCCGCCTGCTGCGAGCAGACGAACGTGGCGAGCGTGTTGATCTCGAAGCAACGGCGGACGTCCGTCGCGGTGACCTCTTCCAGCTTCTGCTGCGGCCAGATCGCCGCCGAGTTCACGAGCAGGTCGAGTCGGCCGAAGTTGTCAAACGTCTTGTCGACCAGTTCCCGGGCCTGCCGTTCGTCGGAAAGATCCGCTTGCAACGCCATGGCTTCGATGCCGACCACGCGGAGCTGATCGACGGTCTGCTGCGCTTCGTCGAGGCTGCGGTTGGCGTGCACGGCGACGCGATAACCCCGCTGGGCGAGCGTGGTGACGATCGTGTGCCCGACGCGCCGCGCGCCGCTGCCGGTGACGAGGGCCACCGGGTTTTCGGAGCCGAACAGGTCCAGAAGTCGCTGGGCCGGAGATTGCATCGGTACCGCTCGCTGGCTCAAGGGGTGGGGGGAATCGTCGGCGCCGCGGGAACGAGGTGGCTGGGCTCATGCAGACCGGCGCGGAAGCTGGAGATGATTTCCCAGGCCTCTTCGGCGGTTTCGGCGAACTGAATCAGGTTCAGGTGATGGTCGGCGATCACCCCTTCGTCGGCGAAGAACTGCCAGTTGATGGCGGACTCCCAGTACTCGCGGCCAAAGAGAATGACCGGAATCTCCTGCATCCGGCCAGTCTGACGCAGCGTGAGCACCTCGAATAATTCGTCGAGCGTACCGAACCCGCCGGGGAAGATGACCAGAGCTCTGGCCCGCATCAGGAAGTGCATCTTGCGGAGAGCGAAGTAGCGGAACTGGAAGCAAAGCTCCGGCGTGATGTACGGGTTGGGGGCCTGCTCTTGCGGCAAGGTGATGTTCAGGCCGATCGACTTGGCCCCGACGTCGTAGGCCCCGCGGTTGGCGGCTTCCATCAACCCCGGTCCGCCGCCGGTGACGATGACGTAGTTGCAACGGCCGTTCACCTGGCACTCGGACGAAACGAGGCGGGCGAATTCTCTTGCCTTCTCATAGTAGTGTGCCTTGGCGAGCACTCGTTCAGCGCGGGCGACGACGCGCTTCAGCCCCGAATCGTCGGGCGCCTGCTCGGCGGCGGCGCGGGCGATCGCGAGTCGTTTGACGGCTTCTTCCCGCTCGACGACGGCGGTGCCGCCGAATACGACGATCGTCGATTCGACGTTCTGCTCGGCCAGGATCATCTCCGGCTTAAGCAGCTCGAGCTGCAAGCGAACGGGGCGTAGCTCAGGACGATTCAAAAAATCGTCGTCAAACGACGCGATCCGATAGCTGGGGCTGTTGAGGATCGCATCGATCGGCGGAGGTGGCTTGTCGTTCATGATGGTGTCCTTCTGCGGAACCTCCAGCGGAAAAATTTTGGTGGGTCGCTCGACCATGCTGGGCGGCGACAGGGTGCGAGTCAGCCAGCCGGCGCCGGCGCTGGCGAAGGTGCAGATCAAAAGCATCCACGTCGGCAGGCGGGCCAGTCCCGGCCAGAAGCCCGTGTTCCAAAGCACGATGCCCAGCAGCAAAATCGCCGCCGCGATGGCTGCGATCGGCACGAACAGGTTGCCCCCCGTCGCCTGGCCGATCAGGATCGTCAGCACGGCAAGCAGCAGCGTCGCGACCGCCAGTGGGGCGACCACCTGCCAGCCGAACACGACGCCGATCGCCGCAAACAGCGCCACGGGGGAAAACCGGGGCCAGTTGCGCCCCTCGCCTCCCAGCCACCATCCCTCAGCAATCGCCAGGCCCATCAGCGTGCCAGCTGCCAGGCCCGAGAAGCTATCGACGAGCCCCGCGCGCCAGTCGGGCAACACCCAGTCGAGTCGCCAGGGAATCCGATGGATCTCGGGATAGATGGCTGAGACGACCAGCGTGGCGAGGACGATCGGAGCGAACAGGCTGTACGGGATTCGGCTGCCGTCGATCTCCATCGCTGCGCTGGCGACGAGCGTCATGAGCAACAGCACATGCAGCGAGTACGTCAGCCACAGCGGCCCCGGCTCGAAGATGGTGAGCGCCGATCGTCCCGCACCGCCCGGCGATGGATAGGCATTGGCGGTGAACACCTCGCTCAGTGCGACCACGACAAAAAGCGTGGCGACGATCAGTTCAACGAGCGGATACCGAAATGAAATCGGCAGGGCGCAGTGCCGGCAGCGACCTCGCAGGAATAGCCAACCGAGGATCGGCACATTGTCGGTCAGGCGAATGCCATGCAAGCATCGCGGACAGCGCGACGGCGGATGAACCAGGTTCATCCCGATCGGCAGCCGATAGATGACCACATTCAGAAAGCTGCCGACGCAGGCCCCAAAGGCAAAGAGCCACAGCAGCAGCAAGCCGGAGCCGATCCAGGTGAGCGTCTCGTGATTGAGCCACGGCTCTTCGAATCCCGCAGCCAGCAGAAGCGTCAGTTCTGGCATGGGGGGAAGAGGCATTGCGCAGGATCAATGAGGAACCGGCCAGGTGGAAAGCTTCATTCTGATCGCTGTCGGCTGGTTTGACTACGGCGTTAACCCGTAGGGTAGGCTTCCAGCCTGCCCGTGCAATGCAAAAACCCAATGACCAAGCACCAATGACCAAAGGATTGCTGCTGGGGTTCCTGCACCTTTGGTCATTGGGGTTTGGTCATTGGTCATTCTTCCCGGGCAGGCTGGAAGCCTACCGTACGGTTAGAGCCACCTGGCCAGTGGGCCGCTGCGGGCGGCGAGGGCGTCGATCTTGCGCGTCACTTCCGGGTCTTCGACGAGCGGCGGGGCGTGGTGCGGTTTGCTGCGGGCGTCGATCACGAGCGCGCCGCGACAGCCCCAGTGCTTGTCTCGGATGAAACTGCCGATGCCGTGGATGTCGGCGGCGGGGTTGCTGCGGGTGAACGTCGTCCAGAGAAAGTTGTTGAGCGTACGGGCCGTGAAATCGCTATCGTCGACGATCACGATCAGCCGAAAGCGGTTGATTGCCTCTTCAGCGCCGATGGCTTCGCAGAACTGCTTTTCCACCGAGACCCCCTGCCCCGTCGCCTGCACGATCAAAACGCCGGGTGGCGCGATCTTGGGGGCCGAGAAGCCTTCCGGCAGACGCAGATCGGCGGGGATTTCGCTCGGTAGTTCGTGAACCGCGGGACCGGTGACGGCGATGACCACCTTGGAGCCCTGGTTGAGTCCTTCGCCCGAATAATCGAGCGTGTCGATCGTCGTCTGCGTGTGGAAATGCAAGTCGCGACGCCAGTCAGCCCGCTGGAGTACATGCCGGAAGAACGAAGCAATATCGTGCGTGTCGAGTTCTGGGCTGTCGGCGCCATTGGCAATCAACAGGTACTTGGCGAGCGACATCTGTCCTTGACCGAGGATGGCGCTGGCCTGAGTGAGCAATTCCTGTGGTCGCGGGCTCTTGTGAAACGGCATGTAGCGTTCGCTGCCGATCGCCAGGAGCAGCGGATGGACGCCCGCCGCATCGACCGCGTTGACCTCGCGCACTCCGGCGATGACGGTCGGATTGACTGGCCCGGTGAGCTCGTGGATGAGCTGGCCGAAGGTGGTGTCTTCCTGCGGCGGTCGGCCGACGACGGTGAACGGCCAGACTGCGTCGCGACGATGGTAGACGCGGTCGACCGTGAGCACCGGGAACTCGTGCGTGAGGCTGTAGTAGCCCAGATGATCGCCAAACGGCCCTTCGGGGAGCGTGCGATTGGGATCGATCGTGCCGCTGATGCAGAAATCGGCGTCGGCATAGATCGGCAGCTCGCCGCGGGCGATCATCGGAATGCGATGCCCGGCGAGGGCTCCGGCGAACGTCAACTCCGACATCCCCTCGGGTAGCGGCATCACGGCGGCAAGCGTCATCGCCGGATGGCCGCCGACGAAGATGTTCACCCGCAGCGGTTCACCGCGGCGCTGGGCGGCCGTGTGGTGCACTCCGATGCCGCGGTGGATCTGATAGTGCAGGCCGATCTCGCGGTTGGGCTGGTACTGGTTGCCCGACAGTTGGACCCGGTACATGCCGAGGTTGGCGTGGTGGAGGCCCGGGCGATCGGGATCTTCGGTATAGACCTGCGGCAGGGTGACGAACGTTCCGCCGTCGTCGGGCCAGCTCTTGAGCTGCGGCAACTGGCCGATGGTGGTCTCGTTTTCGAGGACCGGGCCGCCGCTGGTCCGGCGGGGCTGCATGCGCCAGGCGGTGAGGGGCGCCGACCAGTAGCGCAGGGGTTGGCGGAGAGCCTGGACCGGATCGATCTTTAGTTCGATCGCCCGGCGGACCGATTCATAGCTGTCACGAAACAGATAGCGGGCTCGCTCGATGGTCCCAAACAGGTTGGAAACCATCGGAAACTGGCAGCCCTTGACGCGGGCGAACAGTACTGCGGGCCCGCCGGATTGGTAGACGCGGCGCTGAATCTCGGCCGCCTCCAGATGGGGATCGATTTCGTCGTCCAGACGCACGAGATGCCCGGCGGCGGCGAGATCGTCGAGCATGCGGCGAAGCGAGAATCGGCCCATCACGGTTTGTCCCTACCTCCAGCAACCGCAGGTTCGCCAGTACAATAACCCGTAACCTGAAGCGGGTTTAAACCTTTGGCAGCGAAGGAGCGAACGTGGCGGCCGCATTGACCGATGTGAATATAACGGAAATCGAAGCCGACGCGGTGGTCGTCGGCCTGCACGCGGATAGCCCGCTGGCTGGCCCCGCTGTCGATCTCGACGAGGCCCTGGGCGGGGTAATCGCCCGGTTGATCGAGCGCAAGGAAATCAGCGGCAAGCGCAACGAGCTGACGACCTTGCTCGCCCCCACGGGCATCAAGGCCAACTCGGTTGTGATCGTCGGCCTCGGCCCGCGCGACACGTTCGACCGGGGAGCCGCCTTCAAGGCTGCGGCGACCGCGGCGAAGCATCTTTCGACGAAGGAGCGCGGCCGGGTCGCGTTCTACCTGGCCAGCGACTGGCCGGGCGATGTGGCCGAGAACGGTGTCTGCGGCAGCCTCGTCGGCTGCGTGGGACAGGATCTCTACCGCACCAAGCACAGCCGGTTTCCGCTGACCGACCTGGTCTGGGCCGACGTGACCCAGAGGGTGCTGCAAGACGGCCAGGCGCTCGCCGAGGCGATGAACCTGACCCGCCGGCTGGTGAACGAACCGCCGAGCGAGATGTATCCCGAGTCGTTCGCCGCCATCGCGGTGCAGGTCGCCGAAGCGCACGGCCTGGGCATCGAGGTTTGGGATCAGGCGCGCCTGGAGGCGGAACGCTGCGGCTCGTTGCTCGCGGTCGGTCGCGGGTCGGATCGCGAGTCGCGTCTGGTCATCGTGAAATACAACGGCGGCGAAGCCGATGCTCCGCTCTTGGCGATCGTCGGCAAGGGAGTGACGTTCGACTCGGGCGGTCTCTCGATCAAGCCGAGCGACGGCATGAAAACGATGAAGTGCGACATGGCTGGCGCGGCCACGATGCTGGGCGCCATGCAGGCCATCGCCGAGTTGAAGCTGCCGGTGAACGTGATCGGTCTGGCCGGGCTGGTCGAGAACATGCTCGGTGGATCGGCCTTCAAGCTCGGCGACGTGCTTCGCGCTCGCAGCGGCAAGACGATCGAAGTGCTCAATACCGACGCTGAAGGCCGGTTGGTGTTGGCCGACGTGCTCGATGTGGCGGTGCAGCACAATCCAGCCAAGATCATCGACCTGGCAACGCTCACGGGGGCGTGCCTGGTGGCTTTGGGCACCGACGTCGCCGGCGTGATGACGAACGACCAGCCGTGGTGCGACACGGTCAGGGCGGCGGCTGAGTACTGCGGCGAGCCGGTTTGGCAGCTTCCGATGTTTCCCGAGTTCGGCGAGCAAATCCGCAGCGAAGTGGCCGACATCAAAAACATCGGCGAAGGCCGCTGGGGTGGCGCCATTACGGCCGCCAAGTTCCTGGAGGAATTCGTGGCTGGCCGGCCGTGGGTGCACGTCGACATTGCCGGCCCCGCGTTCCTCGAAAGCTCCAAACCCTGGAGCGACGGCGGCGGCAGCGGCTACGGCGTGCGAACGCTGGTCGAACTCGCCCGGCGGATGACGGAGGGGTGATGCTCCGGCCGGTTCGCCTGGCTCTTTCGAAGAGTACTGAGTACTGAGTACCCGGTACTCGCTGCTTCAATCAACACTTTTGTCTCACACAGCCTTTCCTATACCCGGTACTAACCCCATGCCCTGGATCACCGAATCGGCCCCTGAAATCACCCGTCCTCAGGTCGAGGCTCTCATCAAGCGGGCCCTGGATGAAGCGCGAGCGCGGATCTGCAAATCACCCAAGCGCGTGCTGCTGCTGCCGCCGGACATCACCCGCATGCACTCGGGAAGCGGCTGGATCACCGAGACCTTCTACAACCTGCTGAAGGACGAAGCCGATGTGCACGTGATCCCCACGCTCGGCCAGCACGAGCCGCACACGCGCGAGCAGAACCGGCAGATGTTCGGCAGCATCCCGCACGAGAAGATTCACGCCCACGACTGGCGCGACGGCTGCGTCTATGTCGGCGAAATTCCGGCGAGCTACGTGAAGGAAGTCTCCGACGGCGCTGCCGACTGGGCGATTCCGATCTGGCTCAACAAGATGCTGATGGAAGAGCCGTGGGACCTGATCATCAACATCGGCCACGTCGTGCCGCACGAAGTGCTCGGCTTTGCCAACCACAACAAGAACTACTTCATCGGCGTCGGCGGCAAGGATTTGATCTGCGCCGCCCACATGGCGGCCGCCTGCTACGGCATCGAGAACAATCTCGGCAACCTGATCACGCCCCTGCGGGCCTGCTTCAACAAGGCCGAGGATGAAATGCTCGGCAAGCTGCCCGACTTCTACGTGCAGGTGGTGCTCGCCCGCAATCCAGCCGGCGAACTGGTCCACACGGGCGTGTTTGTCGGCGACGACCTGGAGACCTACCTGGCCGCCGCCCGCCAGGCTCGCGAGCAGAACATCAACGTCTTCGACGAGCCGCTGAAGAAGGTCGTCTGCGTCATGCAGGGAGACGAGTTCTTCAGCACCTGGGTCGCCAACAAGGCTGTCTATCGCACGCGGATGGCCCTGGCCGACGACGGCGAGTTGATCATTCTCGCTCCCGGCCTGAAGCGCTTCGGCGAGCAACCGGACGTGGACGCCTTCATTCGCAAGTACGGCTACTGCGGCACGCCGAAGGTGATGGAAGGCTATCGCAAGAACGCCGACATGCAGGACCTGGCTCACGCCACTGCCCACCTGATCCACGGCTCGTCGGAAGGGCGCTTCAAGATCACCTACGCTCCCGGACACCTGACCCGGGAGGAAGTCGAGCAGGTCAACTTCCAGTACGCCGACCTGAACGAGATGCTGAAGCGCTATCCGATCGACAAGCTGAAGGAAGGCTTCAACGAAGTCGACGGCGAGCAGATCTTCTTCATCCCCACGCCGTCGGCGGGGCTCTGGGCGACGCGCGACAAGCTCTACAACCGCAAGGGCGGTTTCGGCGCTGGCTAGTGCCGCAGCGGCGCAGTAGTCTATTTGTCAATCGCAGCCGGAGGATAACATCCTCCGGAGAAGGGCGAGCGGGCTCCGCCAAGTAGTTAGCGGGCTCAAGCTGCGATTCTCCGGGACGTGTTACGTCCCGGCTATGGACCCCGAGGAACAGCGATGAACATCTCTCGGCGCGAGTTTGTGCAGGGTTCGGTTGCCGCGGCAGCCGCTTCGATGGTTCTGGCCTCCGGTGCAAACGCCGACGAGGGACCGATGTCGCCGATCATCGACTGCCATCAGCACCTCTGGGACCTCCGCCGCTTCAACCTGCCCTGGCTGACGCCCGGCGGAGTGATCGGCCGCAGTTTTGTGATGAGCGACTACCTGGCGGCGATCGAGGGGACCGGGATCAAGCACGCGGTCTACATGGAAGTCGACGTCGCGGCCGACCAGAAGCAGGAAGAAGTCGACTACATCGTCGAAATCTGCCGCTCCGGCAGCACGCCGACCGTTTCGTCGGTCGTCGGCGGCAATCCGTCCAGCGAGAGCTTCCGCGAGTACGCTTCGCGATTGAAGGGCAATCCCTACGTCCGCGGCGTGCGGCAGGTTTTGCATGGCGGACTCAAGCCCGGCGCGGCGCTCGAAACCGCTTTTGTCAGCCACATTCGCCTGCTCGGCGAACTCGGGCTGAGCTTCGACCTCTGCATGCGGCCACAGGATCTGGGGGACGCCATTAAGCTGACCGAGCTCTGCCGCGATACGTTCTTCATTCTCGATCACTGCGGCAACGGCGACCCCAAGGCCTTCCTCACCGCCGGGCAGCGTGGCGGCAAGGCGCCGTCGCACGACAAAGAGGAGTGGAAGAAGCACATCGCCGGGCTGGCCGAGCGACGCAATGTCGTCTGCAAGATTTCGGGCATCGTGGCGAGCGCCCCGGAAGGCTGGACCGCGGACACGCTGGCCCCGGTGGTGAACCACTGCCTCGATTCGTTCGGCCCCGACCGCGTCGTGTTTGGCAGCGACTGGCCGGTGTGTTTGAAGGGGGCGAAGCTATCGGAGTGGGTGGCTGCCCTGCGAGAGATCATCAGCAATCGCCCCGCGGCCGACCAGCGGAAGCTGCTGTATGACAACGCGGTGCGGATCTACCGGCTCGAAGATCTGATCGACGACAACGATCCGTAGCCGGAGGATAACATCCTCCGGAGCAGGGCGAGTTGACCCCGCTCGCAAAGAGTGAGCTCAAACTGAGGTTCTCCGGGACGTGTTACGTCCCGGCTGCAGGATCTCTACTGGAGGAACTTGGCCAGGCGGGCCTGGGTTTGGTCGTCGTAGAGGGCCTTCTTGCCGAAGCCCGGCTCGGCTCCCGCCGCAACGGCGGCCGCTTCATACTCCGGAAAGTTCGTGATGATCATCACCGGAGTGGACGACAGTTGGTCGTCGGCCTTGATGGCCTTCAGGATGTCCATGCCGTCGGTATAGTCGCGATCGAGCTTGCGATTGATCACGACCAGGTCGAACTTGCCCTTGCGTAGCTCCTCGAACGTGTCTTCGGGGCCGTGCACGCGAACGACTTCGGCGCCGAACGACTTCTCGAGCATCGTCCGGATCGCCGTGTGATCCGGAACGCAATTGCCAACATCCAAAACACGCTTCGCCATCTCTGAACCTTATCTCATCAACAAAAAACCGGACGCTAACAGCGTCCGGAGAAGAGCAGAACGACGCTACAACTTCATTGCGGCCTCAACTCGCTCCTGTCCGGGAGGTAGTTGCCTCCCGGCTCAGGAATCGTAGGCAGCCGCCGGTCGCCGGTCTACTCCGCGCCGGTCTCTTCGGTGATGGCGAAGATGTGATCCTTGTTGGCGATCCAAAGCACGCCGTTCGCATAGACCGGGGTGCTGTAAACCGAGTTGTTCATGTTGATCTCGGCCACCGGTTCGTGCGGTTCCTTCTTCAGCTCGAAGATCGCGATGTCGCCGTCCTCGTCGCCGATGTAGACGTGACCGCCGGCGATCATCGGAGAACCCCAGGCCGCGGCGAGCATGTCGTAGGTCCAGTGCGGCTTGCCCGTCTTGGCGTCGACGCAGTGGAACAGGCCGCTGAAGTCGGGGATGAACAGCAGGTCGTCCTTGATGGCGACGGTGCTGATGCTGCGGTGGAAGGTTTCCTCGAAATCAAACTTGCCGTCGCCGTTGGCGTCGTGCGTGTCGTACTTCCAGACCACCGCCGAGTTCGGGTTGGGAACGGCGATGTCTCCTTCGCTTTCGACGACCGCCTGGATCCGCTTCACCGGAATCGGCTTCTTCGGGTCCTCGCGATTCACGGCCAGCTCTTCGCTGACGTCGCCCCGCTTAGTCGGGTCGAGACACCAGAGAATGCCCACGCCTTCACCGTGCTCGGGGTCCTGGCCGGTGGCAAAGTAGACCTTGCCGTCGTACACGACCGGGGTGCTGATGATGTCGTTCCGCGTGCCGCGGCCGCCGAGCTCGAGAATCGTGTTCTTCGGGTTGGCGTCGAACTTCCAGAGCAGCTCCGGCTTGCCATCCTTCCCCTTGTCGGCCTTGAAGCTGTACAGCCAGCCGTCGCCGCCGCCAAAGATCACCTGGGGCACGCCGCCGAGCACTGCCACGGTCGGGCTCGACCATTGGCCATGCAGGATGTTCTTGCCTGGGCTGTTGTCGGTCCAGTAGACCTCGCCCGTGTTCTTATCCATCGCGATGAAGCTCGGGGCTTCCGGCGCGGGGATCGAGATGTGGGCTTCGTCCACGCCGTTCGACGTGTTGACGAACAGGATGTCGCCCAGCGCGGTCACCGAGCAGCTGCACATGTTGTGCTGGCTGGTGCCGAGCTTTTCCATCATGTTGAAGACCCAGATCGTGTCGGCTTCCTGCTTGTCGTCCGCCGTGATGACCTTGAAGACGCTCAGGCGCGGCCCAGCCATCGAGATCTGCACGTCGCGATCGGCGCCGTCGACCTTGCCCTTCAGCTTCCACTTCTTGCCGGGACCCTTGCCGCTCTCATCCTTCGTGATCGCGACGTCCCCTTCCAGCTCGAAGCCGGCGGTCTTGAAACGCTCGCGCATGTCGTCGGTCAGCTTGCCTTCGTCGAGGGCGGCGACGATCGGCGCTTGGGGATCGTTCTCCTCATCGTCACCCTTGACGACATCGAACAGCCGGCCGAGTTCGTTCTTCACCGGACCGTCGTCTTCGCCGTCGTAGTAGCCGTTGGTGTCGAGGCAGCGAACCTCGCCGCGGCTGGTGACGAACCAGAGACGATCGCCTTCGATGTAGGGGGAACAGCAGATGCCCTGCAGCGGCCAGTCGTGCACGCGGCCGGTCGGCAGCTTTTCGCTCGAGTGCTGCCAGAGGAACTTGCCGTCCTTTTCGTCGAAGCACACGAGCACGCCGAGGTCGACGTCGCTCGGATAGCGCTTCAGGTAGCCGTTGCTGTTGTTCGTGCCGAGGAACACCTTGCCGTCGGCGACGACCGTGTTGCCGTAGGTCTGGCTGCCGAGGGCGGCGACCCACTTGATGTTGGTGGCGCTATCCTTGTCCCACTCGCCCGTCTTGCGATCGAAATCGCCCGGGGCCCAGTCGGTCGGAACGCTCTCGGTGACCGGTGTGTTGTTGCGCAGGGCGGTTCCGCCCCACTGGGCCCAGTCGCCGGCCTTGACCGTCGGATTCTTCGCATCGTCGGCTGGGCTCGAAGCGGCCGATTTTTGTTCGCCGGTCTTCTTCGTGCTGGCCAGGGCCACCTGGTCTTCGGCCGGCTTGGCCGCTGCATCGCCTTCAGGATCGCCTTCGCTTGGCTTGGTGTCGTCGGCCGGCTTGTCGGTCGTGGCCGGTTCGGCTTCCGGAGCCGGCTTGTCCGTGGTGGCCGGAGCGGCTTCGGGAGCCGGTTCGGTGGCCATCGGATCGCGTGGCAGTTCGGCCGCCTTGCCCGGCTCGGCGCCCGGGACCGGGTTGCCTTCGTTGGGCAACACGGGGGCTCCGGCCGGAGCGGCGTCGCTGGCCGGGGCCTCGGAGGCGGGAGCCACCGGCAGCGAGGCATCGGGCTGCTCGGCGGGAGCCGCTTCGATGTTCAACTCGGCGGGTTCGCTCGGAGGAGCGTTCTCGGTGTCGGTCGACGTGGCTCTCGGCTTAGCAGGCTGACAACCAGCGATAAAGCTGGCGACCACCAGGCCGGCGAGCAGGCTGGCGAAGATGGCCAGTACGGCTTTGAGTCGTTGCATGGCGAAAGAAGTCTCCCGTATGAGTTTCATTCTCGATCCCGCGCCTGGCGTGGAAGGCAAGAACCGACGCTCCGCGTCGTGTGATGTGCAATTGTAGTTATGTTGTCGGTGGTTCGTCGCGGAACGCGAAGCGTCCGCAACGTGCGTACTCAGGCAGGGCATGGGTACGAGGACGGTCGGGGCGCGAGCGTTACTCGGCGCCAGCCTTGGTCAGGGCTTCGCCGTTGGGCGTGACCTGAACGTTGTCGATGAAAATCTCCGCGTTGGTGGCGTTGCCGAACAGGCCCGGCGCGCCGACCTTGTTCGGCTGCGGATCGACCAGTTCGATCGTCCAATCGCTGGGCTCTTTCTCGTCACGCTTCCAGACCTTGCCTTGCAGCACGGCCTTGCCGTCCTGGTTCGAGGCCCGGAGCTTGATCGTATACCACACGTTCGGTTCCAGGTCGAAGTCCTGGCTCGTGTAGAAGCGCTTGTCGTGCGAGAACCAGCTGTGGATCATCAGCCGCTTGTTGAGCCCGCCCATCTCGAGCGTGTAGCCCTGGGCGATCACGCCGATGTCCGGTTCCTTGCCCGAGCCAGCGTCGGCGGCACGCACGTCGGCCTGGACCGTGTAGTCGTGCAGGTCCGAGGGGCCCATCGACAACCGGCTGCGAGTTCCCTTGGGAATCGTGGTGATCTTCACGAGCATCTTGTTGCCGTCGACTTCGCGAAGCTGGTGGCGATAGCGAGCGCCGACCCAGGTGATCGGAGCGTCGGTCAGCTTCTCGAAATCAAACTTCCACGGCAGCGGCGGCACGATGCGAACGCGAGCCCGCGTCTTGGCGCCCCCTTCGAGTTCAGCCGTGAGGTAGGCGGCCTCGTGAGCCGCTTCCTTGCTGGTGGTGAACTCCGACTTGCCCTCGTCGAGCGTGATCGGGCCGGTGGCGGTCAGTTTCACCTTGGCGCCCGCGTCCTTCAGCAGTTGACCCTTGCTGTTGTAGACGCGGACTTCGAACTTCTTGGTTTCGCCCGGCTGCATGAGCGCTTCGGCGGGGACGATCTGCACCTGCGCCGGCTTCGTGTCTTCGCTGACCGGGCTCTCTTCGGCCTGCTTCGGCCGCTCGGTGACGCCATGCTCCTTCGACTTGTCCTCGAAGCAGTACATGGCGCCCGTGGTGGCGATGTACAGCCGGCCGTGCGAGATGACGGGCGAAGCCCAGAGCTCGTCGCCGGTCGGGAAGTTGCCCATCGTTTCGCCGCGCTTGAAGCGGGCGATGCCGGCCTTCTCATCGGGGGTCAGAATGTACCAGCGACCGTTCTTTTCGGTGTGATAGATCTTGCCATCGGCGTAGACCGGGGTGGAGAAGTTCATCGTGCCCAGGCCGATCTTGCGGCCGATCTGCTCGCCCGTCTTGGCGTCGAAGACGAACATTTTGCCCGCGTCGTCGGGGCAGTAGAGGCGGTCGCCGACCTTCAGGATCGAGCCCTTGCCGACGCCGACTTCCAGGTTCTTCCAGATTTCGCCCTTCTCGGTGATGTCGCCGGTCAAATCGCCGCGAATGGCGGCGACGGCGCCCATCTTGGTGCCGGTCGGGTTTTCTTCGCTGTGGCCGATGTAAACCGTGTTGCCGTCGACGGTGGGCGACGTGTTGATGCCGCGGCGCGAGAACTCATACTCCCACACAATTTTGCCGGTCTGCGGCTGGATGGCGTAGATGTAGCCGTCGCCCGAGCCGGCGACGATCACCTTCTGGCCGTTGAACACGGCGACCGTCGGGGCGCTGTAGATCGTGTCTTCGGGGCGCAGCTTGGTGCTGGTGAGCCAGCGGATTTCGCCCGTGGCCTTGTCGAAGCCGATAAACCGATGGGCGGGAACGGCCAGATCGCCCCAGTTGATGATCACCGAGGGAACGATGAGCACATCGTCGACGACGATCGGAAAGTTGGTGCGGCCGCCGTAGGTGCTCAGCACACCCAGGTATTCGTGCAGGGGGATTTGCCAGAGGATTTCGCCCGACTTGCCGTTGTGGCACTGCAGCAGGCCGGCGCCGCCGAGCGAGTAGATGTTGCCAGTCGCCGGATCGCCGACGACCGACGACCAACCGACGCGCGTATCGGGCACGTCGCTCGACCACATGTTGTGGACGCTTTCCCACACCGTTTTGCCGGTGGCGGCGTCGAGACAGACGACGCGCTCGGCTTCACGCGGCGTGGCTGGGTTGGCGCGGGTGATCGTGTAGAGATGACCGTTCATGACGATCGGCGTGGCCCGGCTGCCGAGATCGTCCCGCTTCCAGAGCAGGTTGCTGCCTTCGCCCCCATCGGGATTGATCGTGTCGGGCAAACCGGTCTCGCGCGAGATCGAATTGCCTTCGGGGCCCCGCCAGTAAGGCCAGTCGAGCGGATCGCCCTTGGTCTCGGCGGCGACGGCGGACGGGAGCGAGAGGCTGCCAAGGACCACCGCAACCGCGGCCCATTGCATGGCGGTCGCGAGGGTGGAGAGAACGCGTTTCATCTTGTGCTCGCTAGGCTTAGGGTGGGCTGGAACAGGGGGAAGGTTCAGGATAAGGGAGCGACAAGCCCGCGACAAGCAGATTCGTCGTTTAAACAACTGTTAGGTGGCAACTGGTTGACCGGTCGCGACTTGGGAGTTTTCCCCGGTGGGGAAAGGGGAACGGAATTCCTGTTTTACGGCCTGTTTGGTTTGGGGGTTCGCGAAGCTTGCTGCTGTGGGTTGCTCCGTCATCACTCCGTCCCAGGCTCCAGCCTGGGATGGAACTAACCGGAGGCTCTGCCTCCGTGAACGGCGTGGACGCGCTGCGATGCAATGTCGGTGTGCGGGGCAG
>JAEZAS010000157.1 GCA_023430365.1 Planctomycetota bacterium | reverse complement strand
CCGCTCCCCCCACCAGCGGCGCCAACTCTCCCAGCGGGCCCATCATCGCTTCCAACCGCGTCTTGATCTGCTCCATCAGCGGATCGACGGTCGCCTTGCGATCGCGCTCGGGACTCACCTCGATCGGCCCATCGATCTCGATGATCACGCGCATCGGCCCGTTCACGCGGGCCCTGTCGGTCAGGTCTTCTTCAAAGCGTTCGAGCGTCTCCAGCACGCGATCGACCGTCGGCCGCTCCACCAGGTAGTCGGGGGGATAGCAGGAAAGCTGCTGGGCCAGGTAAATCTGCGAGAGCTGCCGCCAGCGGTGTTGCCGCTGCTCCTTGGTGAGTCCCCCGGTCACCATCTCGGGCAGCAATCGCATGCGGAGCCCCTTCACGCGAGGAACCACGCCGCCGCTCTGCACCTTGCCCAGCCATTCCTCCTCCAGCGGCGCAAGCAGGCGGTCCATCAGGTGATGCAAGCGCTCGCCCAGCTTGCCCGGCTGCGGCTGGCCGAGATGTTCCATCTCCTTGAGCGTCAGCAGCGCGGAGCCGACCTTGTACATCCGCTGCAGCAGCGGCAGGTCGCGCTGCGGCGGCCAGGTGAGACGATGCTCGATGTCGGTGAGGATGTCGTCGGCCGTCTTTTCGATATCGCCTTGAAAGAGGTACTTGATGCCGATCGGATGGACAACCACTTTGCCCGGCGGATCGAGCTTGGCCCGTTTCTTCGCGGCGGTGCGGGCGATGAACGCCACGCCGTCGAGCAGCGCGTGCAGATAATCGTTCGTGCGACTGGTCGCCCCTTCGGGAAAGATGACGAGCGGCCGTTTGGCGTCGGCGAGCAGCTCGATCGCCGTGTTGATCGCCTGCCGGTCGACCCCTTCGCGGTGGACGCTAAAGCCCCCCATCTTGTGAATCGCCCAGGCGTGCAGCCGACTCTGATGAAACAAATGCCAGCTCGCCATCGCGAAGAAGTGGCACCGCGCCTCGGCGGCGAGCCGTCCCATCGCCAGCGGATCGGTCGTGCGCGGGTGATTCGGCGTCAGCAGAATGCCGTGCCCGGCGTCGATCGAGGTCCGCAGCCGCTCGACGTGGCGACACTCGATCTTCGTGATCCCCTCGTAGCGCCGGAGATACTGCTCCGGAATGCCGAGCAGCTTGAACAGCGACGACCAATGCGTCCCGTGAAACGGCGGGATGAACTGGTAGGGCTTCTCAATGATGATGTTCTGCATGGCGTGCGATTGTAAGCAAATCGCGAAAGAATGCGCGCCCCTCGAGTGGTCGTACCTTTACCGAAAGAAATTAGCCGGAGGCAAACCTGCCTCCGGGAGAGCCCCGCCGTTTGACCCTCTAATTGCGCTTCGGCCCGGAGGCAAGTTTGCCTCCGGCTGCTTTCTACTCGCGAAGCAAGCTGAAGCGCGCTAACCAACATCTATTCCTCATATCCGTCCGGATGGGCCTGGTGCCACTTCCAGGCCGTTTCCACGATCCGCTCCAGCGAGTCGTACTTCGGCTTCCAGGCGAGTGTCTGCTGAGCGAGACGCGAATCTGCGACCAGCTCCGGCGGATCGCCGGGCCGGCGTGGGCTGACGGTTTCGGGGATCGGATGCCCCGTGATCTTGCGACAGGCGTCGATCACTTCCCGCACGCTGTATCCCCGGCCGATGCCCAGGTTCAGCTTCAATCCCTTCCCCGGCTGCAGTTGCTCGAGCGCCAGCAGGTGGGCGGCGGCCAGATCGTCGACGTGCACGTAGTCGCGAATGCAGGTGCCATCCGGCGTCGGATAGTCGGTTCCAAAAACCGAAATCGAAGCCCGCTTCCCCAGCGCCACCTGCAGCACGAGCGGAATCAGGTGCGATTCGGGCGAATGATCCTCGCCGATGTCGCCATCCTCCGAAGCGCCCGCCGCGTTGAAGTAGCGCAGCGCCGCGAAACCGAGCCCGTAGGCCCGGGCGTAGTCGTCGAGCATCTGCTCCACGACCAGCTTGGTGAATCCGTAGGGATTGATCGGCTGTTGGGGGAGCCCCTCGTGGATCGGCATCGTCTCGGGCGCTCCGAACGTGGCCGTCGTGCTGGAGAAAACCAGCTTGTTGACCCCCGCCGTGCGCATCGCCTCGAGCAGGTTGTAGGTGCCGACGACGTTCGTCGCGTAATAGATCGCCGGCTGCTGCACCGATTCGCCGACCTGGGCCAGCGCGGCAAAGTGCATTACCGCCTCGATGCACTGGTCGCGCATGATCCGCGTCAGAACGAGCTGGTCGCTGAGGTCCCCCTCGATCAGTTCCGCCCCCGAGACCGCCGCGCGGTGCCCCTTCGACAGGTTGTCGAACACGATCACCTCGTGCCCCGACTTGAGCAGGGCCTTCACCGCGTGCGAGCCGATGTATCCGGCTCCGCCGGTCACCACGATCTTCATTCGCCTGATCCTTTGTCTCTGGTGCGGGTGGTTCTCGTTGCAGTCGCGATGGGTGGCGGGGCCGAAGCGCGATGGGGTGGAGGGGCCTAAGCGCAGCGTGCCCCCGAACCACTGCAATGCGACGCGGAGCAAGTTTCACGCCTGTGCGGGTGAGTCTGAATCTAACGCCTTTCCCCTCACTCACAAGCGGACCGGGCGACGGTCCCAGCCGCATCGTCGGCAGCCGGCTGAATTGTCCGGGAAGGAATCGACGATTTCGATGTCAGGCAACTCCATTCCGTCTTCTTGGTCAGGTTCCATCCTCGCTCATGCGACCACTCAAACCCAAACCGCCTCGCCCCGCTGCTGCGGTGGCCGCCCCCGGAGGAGCCAGCCAAGGGCAGCGCTGGGTCGCCGCCTGTATCGACTACCTGCGAACCGAATGCCACCTGGCCGCGAACACGATCGAGGCCTATCAGCGCGACCTGAAACGGTTCTGCACCTGGCTCGGCAGTCGGTTCATCCCGCGGCTGACCGTGCGCGACCTGTCCGAGTACATGGGCTGGCTGCAGACTCAGAACCTGGCCCCCGCGAGCGTGGCCCGGCACATCATCGCGCTGAAAATTTTCCTCCGCTACCTGCAACTCGAAGGCATCCTGCAGGACAACCCCGCCGAACTGCTCGGCACCCAGAAGCAGTGGCAGCGGATGCCGGAGGTGCTCTCGCCGACCGGCATGGAGCAGCTCCTGGCCGCCCCCAAGCCGTACGACCCGTTCTGGCGACGCGACAAGGCGCTGCTGGAACTGCTCTACGCGACCGGCTGCCGCGCTTCGGAGATCTCGAACCTGCAAATGCGCGACCTGCACCTGCAGGAGCGCTACTGCAAGGCCCACGGCAAGGGAAACAAGCAGCGCATCACCCCGCTCGGCGACGCGGCGATTGCCGCGATCGAAGACTACCTGGCGACCGAGCGCCCCCTACTCGCCGCGGCTGCCAAGACCAGCCCGCCGTGGGTGCTGCTCTCCCGCCGCGGTCGGCGGCTGCGCCGCGAGGCGATCTGGGAGCTAGTCAAAACCTACGCTCGCCGCTGCGGCGCGTCGGAAGACGTCAGCCCCCACTCACTCCGTCACAGCTTCGCCACCCACGTGCTCGCCGGCGGCGCCGACCTGCGGCAAGTCCAAGAACTCCTCGGCCACGCCAGCATCGCCACAACGCAGATCTACACCCATGTCGATCAGTCGCGACTGAAGAAAGTGCACCAGCAGTTTCATCCGCGCGCGTGAGGGGGGCGAGGGCGGAGGGCGGACGTTGGAGAGCGGTGCATGGGTTGCGCCTGGGGTGCCACCCAGAAGCTCTTTCGCGCTAGTCACCTCACTTAGCCAGCTTTCGGCGGGGCGAACTTGATCTTCTCGATCAGCTTGATTACCCGTCCATTCTCCACTGAACCCGAAACGGCCGTGATCGCTTCGATCACATGCTCGTGCTTCAGATCGTAGTCGGCGACGATCTCGACTTCCGCCTCCGCCCGCGACGCCCCCTGCCCCACCAGACTCGCCACGAAGGTGTGCAACTCCTTCCAGCGATCGCGTCCCTGAAACGTGCGATCGTTCAGAAGCACCTCGGAACAGTTGCCTTCCGCATCGGCGCGCAAGGTCAACGTCATCGGCGGAACCTCGTCAAGCGCCGCAGCGCCGGGCCCGCGCCGGGTCAGCGGCATCTGCATACCGAGATCTCCCTCCGGCGGCACGATGTTGAGCGTCATCACAAAGAAGACGAGCAACTGAAAGACGATGTCGATCATCGGCGTCATATCGATCTGCAGCTTGCTCATGAACGGCTCCTCGCGTCACGCTGCCCCCGGGGATGCGACACCGAACGTTTCGTGCGGACGGAGCAGATTTATTCGCAGCCCACAAGCGAGTTCGCGGCAAGTTGACCAATAGAGATTGGCCGAGAGCGGGATGGCACGCCCTGAACGAAGTGGAGGGCGTGGTGCGTCACACGTGGGTTTGCCACGCCCTTCGCTGCGCTCCAGGGCGTGCCACCCTTGGGCCACCCTGAAGCTTCTGGTTCAGCTTGAACCGCCCGCGGTTAGCCGGCCTTCGGCGGGGCGAACTTGATCTTCTCGACCAGCTTGATCACCTGGCCGTTCTCGACCGAGCCCGAGACGGCCGTGATCGCTTCGATCACGTTCTCGTACTTCAGGTTGTAGTCGGCGTCGATCTCGACCTCCGCGTCGGCCTTCTGGCTGCCGTCACCGACGATGCTGGCCACGTGTGTGTGCAGCTCCTTCCAGCGGTTCGGGCCGCTGAACGAACGGGCGTTCAGGATGATGTCGGCGCAATCGCCGCTGCTCGATGCCACCAGGCGGAGCTTCATCGGCGGGAGCGCATCGGGATCGGGGGTTCCGGCCCGCGGAGCGGCGAGCGGCATCTTGATGTTGAAATCGCCTTCGGGGGTGGCGATCTTCAGCGTCATGATGAAAAAGGTAAGCAGCTGGAACACGATATCGATCATGGGCGTCATGTCGATCGCGATCTTGCTGCCGGCGCCTTTTTTGATCTGCATGGTCGGGAGTTCTCAGTTATCAGCAGTCAGTTTTCAGTGGGGGCGAGCATCGCACGCCTTCCGCAGCCTCGACGCTTGAGGTGGGCTGGCCCACCGCGGCTCAGTAGCCGACTTCTTCTTTGGCCCGGAGCGTGAACTTCTCGAAGCCGACGGTCTGGCAGAGCTTGATGATCTCCTGCACGACCCCCGTCTTGGCGTCCCGGTGGGCGCGGATGATGATCGTCGCGTCGGCAGCCGACTTGTTGTTGGCCTGCAGCACGTACTTCTCGTTGTCGAGCACCGGCTTGATGGCCGCCACTTCGCCGTACGTCTGCCCAGCCAGGATCGGCTTGCCGTCTTTGGCCAACTGGATGGTGATCGGCGTCTCGAGGGCCGACTCCGGCGGCTTGGCGAGCGTGCTTTTGGGCAGTTGGATGCGCTCGTCCTGCTCGCTGGCGTCGAAGTTGATCAGGATCATGAAGAACGCGATCAACTGAAACGTCATATCGATCATCGGAGTCATGTCGAGTTCGACCGGCTCCGTATTGGCTGACTTGATCTTCATTCGCTATACCTGCAACAAAACCATCGCCACACGGAGCAGCCCGCAGCATTCGGCTGCGGGCGAGTTTGCGGTCGCGCGGCGGACGAAACCAATCGCTTCGTCCCTTCGAGCGACCTTTCGCTACTGCGAACCTACCGCTTGGCCATGCCTTCGAACCGGCCCATCAGGTTGCCGGCGGCCTGGCCGACTTCCATCGTGAGGCGGGCCTGGCGATTCTTCAGCAGGTTGAACGCGATGACAGCCGGAATGGCGAGCACGAGACCGACGAGGGTCGTGATCAGAGCCATCGAAATACCTTCGGCCAGTTCCGACGCCTTGGGCGTGGTGCCGCTGAGCGCGATCACCTGGAACGAGGCAACCATCCCGTCCACCGTGCCGAGCAGGCCGACCATCGGGCTGATCGAGGCGATCAGCGAGATGTAGGCGAGGCGATGTTCGAGCTTCATGTTCTCGTCTTCGCCGGTCTGGGCCATGGCTTCCACAGCCTTGTCGTAGCCCGTCTGCAGCTTGCTCATGCCGGCGGCGAGCATCTGGCCGAGCATCGAATCGTCGCTCTTAGCCAGGTCGAACGCTTCCTGGAACTTCTTCTCGTTGACGTTGGCCTCGAAGGCGTCGATCAGGTGACGCGGGCAGATCGCGTCGCGGCGGGCCGCCAGCAGGTTCATCACCAGCACGGCCACGAACGTGAACGACAGGAACAGGAACGCCGCCGTGTAGCGCCAACCGAGCGCACCGAAGAACCACATCAGGTAGCTCTCACGCTGCTGCGGAGCCGCGTCGCCGCCACCCTCGGCAGGAGCGGCTTCGGCGCCGTTTTCCTGAGCCACGGCAACCGAGGTCGGACCGACGCCGACCCACGAGACCAAGGCCTCGCTGGCGATAAATCCACCCGCCAAAATGGCGAACACCAAAGCCCAAGACTTCCACCCAGCGACCGGCCGCATGTGCGCCTCCACGAGTCCCAAAGACACCACCTGAAAGTTACTTCGATAACGCTCCGCAGACCGATAATTCTGCGAACGCGACGTAATTTATTCCCGATCTCGAGCGGCGCCCTCGCGACGCCTGCCCCTTGCTTGCCCGCGGGCGGCAAGCCGTCATTCTAGTTGCAGCCCAATCGCCGTAAAGCTACGAAACGGGGCGATTTAGCGAGCGGAAGGCGGCGGCCTCCCGATCAATCCGTCCGTTCGGGTTGCTCAGCCGCAGCGAGCGGGAGATTTGCGTCTCCCGCTGACAGCAAACCCTATCGTGCGCTAGTCCCGAGTGGCCCAGGGGCTGCCCGAGTAGCGTTCCTTGAGCGTGTTGCGTGCGGCGACCGCCCGGTCCGACTTGTTCACGTCCGACCAGAGCTTGCTCAGGTGGTACAGCGCCTCGGCGTGCGAAGGGCCGTCGGCGTAGAACAGGATGTCGGTGTGCAGGAAGGCCTGCAAAGCTTCCTTCGTCTTTCCGTCCTTCAGGTAGCAGTATCCCAGGGCGTTGTAGGCCTTGGCGAACAGCGTGCTGTCGGCGGGATCGTTCTTGTCGATGATCGTGAGCAGCGATTTCACGCCCTCGGCCGGCTTGCCGGTCTCGGCCAGGCACTGGGCCTTGCCGATTTCGGCATACACCTTTTGCGTGGTGGCTTCCGGCGTCGAGAGGCCAGCCGAGAGGACTTCCTCGAACCGCTGCAGCGCCTCGGCAGGCTTCCGTTCACCCAGCAGTGCATTGCCCACGGCGTTGTTGGCCCGCATCCGGTAGTCTTCCCAGGGAGCCCTGGCGAGGCCGGAATAGTACTTCACGGCGCTCGCATTGTCGCCCGAAGCGGCGGCGAGGTCGCCGAGAATCTCGGCGGCTTCGTAGAAGTGCCAGTTGTTCACACCCGAGCGAGCGAAGTCGAGCATCGCCTTTTCGGCGGCCTTCTTATCGCCACCTTCGCTCATTGCCAGGCGCGCGAGGCAGAGAGCCGTGTAGAACTCGACGTCCTGCTTCACATACTCGCGCGGGAGCTGCACGTTTTGCAGCTTGCGCAGTTCGGTGAGGGCCGCGTTGTAGTTCTTCTGCTGCACGGCGTTGCGGGCATTGGCCAGTTCCGGGGTCTCGTCGGTGTACACGATGCGGGTGATTTCATTCACCGGAAACGTCCGCGCAACGCCGGCCATGTCCACGCCGACTTCGTCCTTCGTCATGCTGGTGATGATGCCGCGATTGGGCGCCGGCTGACGATTCACGTAGATCTGATCGAGTCCCTGCGCCAGGACGACGCCCGGCACAGCCGCGCCGAGCCCAGCCAGGACGGCGATTGCAACGAAACGCTTCAGCATGAGATTTATTCCTACAGCGGGATTCGGTTTTTCGGATAGGCACGCGGCGCCGGAGCGCCGCTGGATGGGGTTTATTACTTCTTCGCCGGAGCGCTGGTCGACGTCGGGGTGGTGCGGATCGGCGCCGCTTTCGACGCCCCCGCCTTGCTGCCGGCTGGCTGCGGAACGCTCGGTCCGACTTCGATGTTCAGCGCCGCCAGACCGACGGTCTTTTCGCCCAGGTCCTTCTGGATGTTGCGGAGCAGCACGTCGTACTGCGCCCGCATCTTGTCGCCGCCCAGTTCCGGATAGAGGCCAGCCGTCGAGGCGATCAGGCTGCGGGCCCCTTGGAGGGTTTCCTTCCGTTTTTCACCCTTTTCCGTGAGCGCCCACTGATAGCGACAGAGTGCCAGGTTGTAGCGGGCCTCGTGGAACGTATCGCGATACTTCGGCCAGTCGCGCGAGGTGATCGCGGCAATCTGAGCCCAGCCCCAGATCGTGTTCTTGTTCTGCTTGGCGCTGTCGGGACGAGCGCCGACCATGGCCGACTTGTAGTAGTCGCCCGCCTTATCGGCTTCGAGCTTGGACGCCCATTCCTGGTAGGTCTTGGCGGCTTCGATCTGCACCGGCAGCAGATAGGGATTCTGCTTGAGGATGGCTTCGTAGACGTCGACCGCTCCCTTGTAATCGCCGAGCGCGCGAGTCGTGCGGGCCTGTTGCAGACGGATCTGCACGACCATGGCTGGCGTGAGGAACTCCTTGTCCTTCTCACCCATCTCCAGGATCTTCTTGTAGGTGTCGGCCGCGGCGGTGAAGTATCGCTTGGCGTCGGGAGAGACGCCCTTGGTCGAGGGACCGAAGCTCTCGCCCATGCCGCGATAGGTTTCCGCGACCCAGTTGAGGACGTTCAATTCCTTCGCGTCGGTGGCCACCTGTCCGAGGAACTCCTCGAAGCCCTTGCCGAGCGACGACTTCGCCTTGTCATCGGCCAGTTGCATCTGCTGCTGGAGGTCACGGGCGAGACCGATGTAGATGCCGACCAGCTTCTGCTGACCTTCCGGTGTGGCGCCGACCTGCTTCTTCAGATCGTCCATCACAGTGCGAGCCTTCGTGATCACTTCGTCGGCGTTGGCAGCGCCGCCGAGCGACGAGATGTACGACCGCAGCGACGTCTTATAGATCTCTTCCGGCACACCCTCGCGAGCGACTGAAGGATCGCTCTTGCGGGCCAGCGTCAGGCAGCCGATCTTGGGATCTTCAATCAGCTTCACGGCCTTGCCGGCTTCGTTGGTGTCGACGTAGATCTGGGCCAGCGACAGAACCGCCGTGGCGAGCACGGGGGTCACTTCGCCTGCGGCCTGCATCCGGGTCACACCGTCGGCCAAGGTGGTCTTGGCGGTGTTCTTGAGCGTTTCGAGTTCTTTCTCGCGAGCGGCGATGTCCACTCCCGGCGGGGCCGGCGTTTCTTCGCTCTTCCACTGCCGCACTTCATTGGAGCCCTCGAGGTAGGCGCTCCACAGAGCCTGACCGGTCTTCAACTCGGCGGTGCCGCGGTGGGGCGATTCCTTGGGAATCTGCGCCAGATAGGCCTGGGCCTGCTCGAGCTTCTTTTCGCGGATCATGAAAGGGATCAGCGTGTTGAGCGCTTCGGCCGCCTCCGGCTCGTTCGGCCATTTCTTCACGATGAAGTCGGCGATGTCGATGATCTTCTGCGTCTCGAACGTCTTGTCTTCGGTCTTGCTCTGCACGTAGAGCTGCAGGTAGCTGGCCATGGCGATCTTGGCGCACTGCCGGGCGCCCTGAGCCTGGTCTCCGTAGCGGCGGGCGATGAAATCGCCGATGACGGCCGCGTCCTGGTAGTTGCCCTCGGTGTAGAGCAAGTAGCAGAGCAGGTAGCGGACGGTGTTCACATCGTCGACCGACGTTTCCTTGTCGGCGAGCTTCAGGGCCAGACGCAGGTATCGCAGGGCGTCCTGCTGCGATTGCTCCGACTGCTCCTTGGCGGCGGCGATTTGTTTTTCGAGCTCCGCCCGCTCGGCGGCGTCCTTCGTGAACTTGATTCGCGGCGGGACGTTCCTCAGGATCAGGCCGGCCGCCTGCATGGCGTCGATCGATTCCTTCCCGGCGGTGCGAGCCTCTTGGAAGCTCGTCGGCTCCGGCCGGGCGGCGACCTGTTCGGCGTCGCCACCGGTGAAGTCGGCGATCATCTTGCGGGCCGCTTCCTGGTGATCGCTCGGGAACTTGGAAGCGTAGGTGACCAGCTTTCGCCCTTCGGTCAGCAGCTTCTTGATCTGCGGATCTTTCGGCTTGTCCTTCTTGATGTCGTCAGCCCACAGCTTGGCGGCACGGGCAGTCTGCACGCGCATGCCCATCATCTCGTTCGTGCGATCTTCGTTGCCGCGAGCGCTGTCGATGAACGACCCGCCCTTGTCGATGACTTCCGGATACTGCTTCAGGGCGATCCACGACGGAATCGCCAGCTCCATGGTCTTGAGCTTCAGCGTGCGGAAGGCCTCCGGCGAATCGGGGTTGGCCAGCAGGTCGTTGAAGGCGGCAATCGCGTCCTGGTGCTTGCCGAGCTTTTGCTGGCAGCGACCCTTGTAGAGCTGGGCGTACATGCCCGCGAGGCGAGTGCGATACTTCTTGTTGATTTCGTCGTAGAGCTTCACCGCCTTGGTGAGCGTTTCGTTCTGCTCCTTCGAGCCCTTGGCGTAGGTGTCCGCCTGTTCTTCGACGGCTGCGGCCGTGAGCAACTGGGCCTGCAGATAGTCCTTGCGGAACTGGTCGCGTTCTTCGTAACGCCTGGCGTCCTTCTTGGCGTCGAGCGTGGCAGGATACGCCTTCAGCTTCTCGGCGAGTTCTTTCTCGAGGGTTTCGAAGACCTTCACGCCCTCGACATAGAGGCCGCGGGCCTCTTTCACGAGATTGTCCTTCGCGGGACCGGTCGCCTTCTTCGATTTCTCCACCCGCTTGCGGGCCCGCTCGACGACCACATTGCCCAGCTGGCTGCGGGCGGCGATCGTCAATACGCTGTTCGGATTGGCGGCGACGAACTCGTTGAGAACCTTCTGCCCTTCGTCGAGCTGCTTCTCGGCGAGGTTTTGGTCACGCAGATGACGGGCGCCTTCGACGAGCGTCACGCCCTTCTCGTACTGCAGATTGTTCTTGAACTGCTTGGGAACGGACGGATTGTCCTTGGCCGCTTCCAGGTAGTCGAGCGCGACGTCGTAGTAGCCTCGTTCGCGCAGGCCGTCGAGAAACTCTCGCGCCGGCTCCACGGCGCTCGCCGAACCTGGGCCAACGAACGAGCAAAATCCAACCGCCAGGCTGGCAAGAATCGGAAAGCGTTTCATCGAGTTATTCCTTCGAGCGATCGACGGGGTCGATGGCTGCGGGTGACGACGACAGACGCGGTCGTTCGGTTCCACCGATGGCTCGAGAGCATCGCGACCGTGCGACGGTTTCGAGCCCCAACGGGAGACAACCCGTGTGCGGCGAAGTGGCAGGACCAGACAGGGCCATGCGAGTGCGAGACCAACGTACATTATAGTTAAATTCGACCTATTTCAACCGAATAGCGGGATTTAGCGATTGGGACAACTGCGACGAAAACACCGTCGCAAGGCCGGCTTCTTTCGCCCTTCGCTCGCACCGCCCGGCGGGCGCGAACGAGGCGAATGGGGCTATGGCTTGAGGTCCTTCGCTCGCTCCACCAGTTGCAGCATCCGACGATAATCGGCCCAGCCGTCGAGCACCGGGTTGGCTTCGCCCGCCGTGGCGAGGATGGTGTCCCACGAAGGCTTCGGCTGGGCCGGATTGGCCTGACGAATCGCTTCGCGCGAGCCCCGCAGCAGCTCAGCCGTCTCGGCGGCAATCGCGGCGGCCTGCAACGAGGGTGCAGACTCCATGAAAGTGGGGGCAAACTGCAACCGGCTGATCCGCTGGGTTCGCTTGCGCGACTGGCTCGTCAGCGGGTCCACCCAGGTCACCATCGCTTCGCCCACATCGTCCACATCACCCGGCTGAAGCCACAGCTCCACCAGGACGCTCGCCGCGTCGGCTGCGTGCATTTCCACTTCGAGCGACGGCGGCGAGAGCCCCGCCAGGGCGTTCGCCTCATGCCCAACCAGACGGTAGGCCGCCACGGCCTTCGGATTGAACCGAATCGTCAGCTTCGCCTCGGAGGCGACGACCGACGACTGCCCCGTGAGCCGCTGGAGCAACAGCCAGTTCATCGCCCGGCCGTCGCTGAGACGACGATAGTCGCCTTCCAGCGCGCTCGTCAGCTCCTGCATCAGCGGCGCGGTGCGTTCCATTTCTCCCATGTCGATGACATCGAAGCCGACCGACGTCTCTTCGTCGGACGAGAGGAGCATGGCTCGCACGGCGTCTCGCTGCGTAGCAGGAATCGTCGTCGGATCGTCGCTGATCAGCACCATCCGTCGTTGCTGCGTCTGCGCCAGTTCCTGCGACAGAGCGACCGAAACCGCTTGCTGCAGGCCGAGCGACAGGTTCGAACCACCGGTGGGCTGGAAACGTTCGAGCTCACGCACGATGGTCGCCGCTTCGCTCGGCTGAATGTCTTCCCAGCGCTGAACGTACTCGTCTTGCACGACGACCAGCGACAAGTGATCGTCCGTGGTCATCTGCTCGAGCGTGCGCCGGACGGCGTAGACGACCTCGGTCCAGCGCCCCCGACGTCCCATGCTGCTCGAGGCGTCGATCGCCAGCACCAGGTGCGACGACTGTTTCTTCTCGCGCTTCACCGCGCCAGCCTGCACGCCGACTTGCAGCAGGCCAGCGCCGGGCGCCGCGAAGGGACTCGGCCCGGAGGCGGTCCGCAGCCCCAAATCACCGGCAGGTGCGCTCGGGAAGCGATAGTCGATGGCGGCGAGGAAATCTTCGACCCGAATCTCACCGAAGTCGGACGCGCTGCCGCGATTGAGTTGCCGCCAGACGCGGCGGAACGAACTGGTGTCGACGCTGAGCGGAGCGGCGAGCGTTTGCAGGTGCGGGTTGGCCTCGGGCGAAATCGGCGGCGAGACCCGGTTTTTCAGGAAGAAAACGCGATCGTAGCCGCGCACCAGCGGCGGCTCCACACCTCGCGGCGAAGGGACCCACGGGGCTTCGAGTTCCGGCAACCGATCGTTGATGTACTGCGGCGAACCGAGCACGCCGAACTTCAGCAGCACGACGTCGTCCATCATCCGCAAGCCGCCGTGGCTGAGCGACGTCCACTCGCCCACCGGGCTTGGCTGGGCTTCCGAGCCGTCGGCCAGCAGATCGCTGGTGGCTTCATCGATGACGAGCGACGACTCGGCCTTGCCGAAGTCGCCCCACTGCGGAGCGCTCGCCAGATTCGACTCGACGTCGATTACACAGATAGTTTCTTCGGGGACGATCTTCTTCACGAGTTCCGCAGACTCATCCGAAGCGACCACGATCTCCGGCAATTCGCTGGGCGGATTCGCGTCGGCAATCTGCACCTGCGATCCAAGCCGCGGATAGGCGCCCGTGACGATCAAGACCAGCGCCGCGGCGAGGCCGATCACGATGCTGAGAGCCAGTCCCGCCCCTTCCGCCGCACGCCGAGCGGGCGAACGTCGCCGATAGGCCACCAACCGCTCGCGAGGAATCGCGTACAGCCTCTCCACCAATCCCGCGGGGGCCGGCAGGTCCGCAATCTGCACGTCGAGCGCCACATCGTCCGGAATGGCGTGCAGCCGGGCGGCCAGCGAACTGGGCACCCGCACCGCGCGCATCCGCTGGTCGAGCGCACTGTCCGAAGGAGCGAGCGACGCCTTCAGCCGGTCGAGAAAATCCT
>JAEZAS010000094.1 GCA_023430365.1 Planctomycetota bacterium | reverse complement strand
AGTACGAGCAGCCGGTGGAGAAGTCGGGCTGCTGTCATTGTGACGGGTAACTTTCGTCGCCTTGCGTCGATTGACCAGTTTCATTGTTCTGCTGCGGGACGGCACTGCTGGACGAGCCAGCAGTGGCGCCCAGCTTACAAATCACTTCTTCTCTTTGGGAGATTCCTCATGAGCATCAAGTTTCGTTTTGTCGCGGCAATCATCGCTGCCGTGTGTCTTGCTGCGGGAGCGATTGCGATTGCCGAGCCGGGCAAGCAGTCGGAGGCGAAGGCGGCGAAGGATGATGGCGAGCTCAAGTTCCAATTGCCGCCCGGCTGGACGCAGGCGGACATGGAGAAGTGCCTGCTCGCCGGCACCCCGGGGAAGGCCCAGCAGCGGCTGGCGTCCGAGAAGGGAGAGTGGATCGGCAAGACGACGATGTGGATGGGCCCTGATGGTCCGCCGATGGAGAGCAAATGTGTCTGCACCGTCACGCCCATCATGGACGGCCGCTACACGATGGTCGAAATGAACGGCGAGATGCCCGGTATGGGACCGTACAAGGGACAAGGACTGCACGGCTTCGACAATGTCACGCAGAAGTACGTCTCAACCTGGATCGACAACCAAAGCACCGGCATTGCCGTCGGCGAGGGAGAGGTGTCGCAGGACGGCAAGGTGATGACCTGGCACATCACGTTCAACTGCCCGCTCACCGGCAAGCCGGCCAAGATGCGGCAGATCGAAACGACGAAAGGGGACGGCAGCAAGACGCTCGTCATGTACGGCCCCGAGCCGAAGAGCGGCAAGGAGTACAAGATGATGAGCATCGAGCTGACGCGGAAGTAAGCCGTCGCACGACGGGCGAACGAGATCGCTACGACGCATGCGCAAACCGCCTGTGATGCATGCGTCGCGGGAATGCGTCAGTGCGACGTCGAAGCTAAGGCAGCTACCCTCGTGGCGGAAGGCGAAGCGTATGAGTTGCTGCTGTCATTCCCGGCCGGTGTCCATGACCCATTCGCCCGCTGCCCTCAGCGGGCGGGCCAGCGGCGCCCCGAGTGAGTCCCGCCGACTTGCTCGGACGCTTTTCGAACTGGGGCAATGGCTCATCCCGGGGACGGTGCTGGCGCTTGTCCCCAAGTGCCCAGCCTGCCTGGCAGGCTATGTCGCGTCGGCGACGGGACTGGGGATTTCATTACCGGCGGCCGCCTGGCTGCGGATGCTGCTGATCGTTCTCTGTGCTGCCGCGCTCTGCTATCTTGCGGTGAAGCGAGCCCGGCGGTGGTCCGCCCCCTTCGCTTCGCACTGAGTGGGCATTGCTCATGGCTGACGACGCCACGATCGGAACGCATGAGTTAGCCGTCTTTTATCTGTGCACGATTCTGGCCCTGGGGGCCTGGGCTCTGCTGTTTGGCTACCAGGTCGATCGTCAGAAGTACTCGCTGCAAGCGATCTTATCGCTGATCGGACTGTTGGCCTTGGCCCTCGGCGTGGGAAGCCTGCTGCTGGGGCGGTGATTTCCTTGCCGGAAGTGTCCTGCGAGAATGTCAGCCGGGGGCTGCCAGCAGCTGGGCGGCATCCGGGCTGCAGATTGATTTTCGCAGGGATGTCCCATTCTTGTGGGTTACCTCCGGCGGTCGTGCCGAGTAAGTTCAAAGGGGACGGGCGCGTCGTTTGCCGCTAGCGGCATCGGTTGGTTCCAGGCATTTCGATCAAAGGCTGAACATGTGTAGCCGAATTTCGCTCGCAATTTCGCTTGGGGTGGTGCTGATGATGGGTGCTCGGGCGCAGGCTGAGACACCGGTCAACACGCGCGGGCCGATGGCGTTTGAATTCGCCTACGCGGAACCCGCCCCGGGGCAGGACGGCAAGTATCCGTACTTCCGCGCGTTCCCCGGCGGTAAGGACAAGAGCGGCCAAGACGCTTCGCGGACGCTGGCGACGCTGAAGTTTGCCCGCGGCGCCTCCAAGCTCTACACCGAGGAGGACGCCCAGCCGGGGATGATCGTCGTGCTGCGGCGGATCATCTTTGTGCCGCTGCGCAATGGCGACTACGAAGCGATTCTGGAGGGAGAGTTCAATGCCGTGCGCACGCTCGTCAAGAAAGAGACGATCGATAAGCTGCTGGCTGGGGAGTTGACCGATCTGGTCTTTGTCTCCGACATCACGAAGGGGATTCGCCCAGTGGCTTTCAACGTGCGGGCGAAGACCTACTTCCGCGCCGCGATGCGGGGCGGAGACCTGCACTTCTACGGCGGCGAGGGAGGCAGCGCCGTGACGCACTACGGCCTGACCGGCAGCACGACGTATGAGAGCGATCCGGTGCCGCTCGGTTCGCCCGAAAACACCAAGCCGATCTACATTGGCAAGTTCGTCAAGCCGCGGCTGCACCGCGATGGCCGGCCCGAGACGCTGCCGATCATCAATTAAGCGGCCGCGTTACTTCGCCGGCTGTCGATCCAGCTTCGTGGCCGAGAGCAGGACGATTTCTCCGTCGCCGGGCTGCTGCGAGCCGGAGACGACGACCACCTGGCCATCGATCACGGCGGCGATCGTTTGCACGCTGAGGGTGCGCGTGGTGTCGGCCCTGATCGCGCCGCGCGACTCGTCCTGGCTGATCACTGGCGCATCGGGCGTTTGAACGAGTCCCGACTTTTGGACCATCAGATCGACGGCGATGCGTCGATCGCTCAGTGAGCGCGGCTTGACGCGGACGATCGTGCCCATGGAACTGTAGTTGATCGAATTGACTTGTCCGCCGCGTGGCCCGAACTGCTGCGTACCGGTGATCCGCGGTTGCTCCATGCCGATTTGCACCATTGCCTGTTGGTTGTGAGGAGCGAGCAGGCGGAAGCGCTCGATGCTCGTCAGGCGATTGGCCTGTTGCAGGTCGTCGATCTTGGCCAGGACTTCCCCCTTCGGACCATCGAGCTTGAAAGGTTCCGCGATCCGCTGCGCCTCGGCGATCGGAGTGCCCCAGCGGGCGATGATGACTTCTAACTCGTAGAAGTCGTGGTCGTCCTCGAGGGTATCAAGCGAGGCGTCAGAAGTGCGACCCGCCTCGGGCGGCTGGGCAGCGGTTTCTCGCTGCTGGGCCAGAAGCGTGGCCGGTGTCAGGAGGAGAGCCAGGGTGAGAGCAAGGAGAGAGCGCATCGACACACCTCGCAAGAAAAGGTGACCAACCCCGTGGGCAGTCTAACGTGCGTCGGTGGCGGTTCCCAAAGCTTTTCTTGAAAAGTTCCCCGTGCGGCGAGCGGGCCGACGCGGTCGACCCGCCGGCCCGCTGCCTGGTTTCCGGCTCAGTCTTCGGGGTGATCGGAAACGACGTTGCCATCCAGGTCGAGGATCAGCTCGCGCCACTGGACGCCTCGCCGGGCCTCGGCTGCCCAGCCGGTCGTCTCGAAGTCGATCTTCGCAATCTGGCCGTACCCGGCCTTTTCCAGGGCTGTGACGATGTCACGCAGCGTCTTGGAATTGGTTGGCAGCTGCGGGTGAGGTCCATCCGACCGCTCGCTCACCCCGGCGCCCGATTGCGGGTCGACCTGCAATTCGACCGACGCTCCGCCCTTCATGGCCTCAACTTCCCAGTAGCCATCGTCGAACGAGATCTCGGTGACCGAGGTGTAGCCCTTGGCGGCGACCAGTTCGAGGACGGCGGCGAGCTGCTTGCCCGAGCGTGGCGGAGCGTCGGCGTAGAGGTAGGCGGCGCTAGAGAGAGACAGAGCTGCAATCGCTCCGATGAAGATGCGGTTCATGGGAAGGCGTCCTTTCGAGGTTGCGCGGGAGGCTGGCCCGTACACTTGCCGGGCGGCCGAGAGCGCTGGGG
>JAEZAS010000035.1 GCA_023430365.1 Planctomycetota bacterium | reverse complement strand
TCGTAGAGGAGAGCGCCGAACAAGGCGGTGCTCAAAACAGCGGACGCAGAGCGTCCGATCGCTCGTTGCCACGCAGAGCGAGGCAACGAGGAACGCTGCGGCTGCACCGAGCTGGTCTTTTCTTCCTCAGCAGCTTCCTCCGCTTTCGGCTCTCCGCTTTCCGCATTCGCCCCGAGCAGCTTGCCGAGGCGGGCCGCCAGCTTGGGACCGCGGACGTGCAACGAGTCGACCTTCCCTTCCTTGTCCACCAGCACGATGAACGGAATCGCATCGACGCCGTACTTCTTGGCCATCGGGATGTCCGACCAGCTTTCAAACGTTTCGCCGTCGAGCTGCTGCTTGCTGTAGACGCTCGGCCACGGCAACTTCTGCGTGCGGCTGAACACGTCCACATCGGCCACGTCGACGTTCAGGTTCACGCCGACAACTTCGAAGCCTTCGTCCTTGAACGTCTCGTAGTTTTCCTGAATGTTGGGGATCTCTTGCAGGCAGGGGCCGCACCAGGTGGCCCAGAAGTCGACCAGCACGACCTTGCCGCGGTAAGCGGCCCAGTCAAACGGTTCGCCGTCCTTCGTGAAACCCTCGACCTCAAACGGCTTGCCTACGAGATCCAATCGCGCGAGGGCGTTCGCCGTCATTTCCTTGACGATGCCCGCCACGCGCTCGTTCGAATGGTTCTTGTAGGCTTCGGCGAGCGAGCTGTAGATGTGCCGAGCCGTGTCGACATTGCCCGAGTACTCCATCACCTGGCCGATTTCCTGCAGCGCCGTTACGAACACGATGCTGGGGTTCTCCCCTTCCAGCAGCTTCGTGACCGCGGCCTCCAGCTTCTCCTTGGCCCCTTCCTCGTCCGTGAGGACATTGTTCATCAACTCGTTGAGGTTGGCTTCGGTGATCCTGATCCGATCGTCCATCATGGTCGCCTGCTCGACGATCAGCGGATCCTTGTTCTTCCGCATCTCAGCCGCAATCAACCGCAGCACGCCGATGGCCGTGTCGCGCATGTCGTTCTGCTCGAGCATGTCGCTGACGCTGGCCGCGAGCGCCAGCGCGTTTTGCTGCGCGGCCGGCGGAGCGTCCCTGTGATCTTCCAGCAGGGTCTGGACCTCTTCCTCGATGTCCGCTCCGGTCGTCGTCGGCTGCCCCATCATCTGCGAGAGGCGCAACTGAAACTGCAGCAGCTTGCCGTACTGCGACAGCGTCGGGTCCTTGCGCTGAGCCATGTTGTCGGCAAACGCCTTCAACCGCTGCGCGGCGCCCGGAACCCCGGCGTCCATGTAGACGAGAAAAATCTGCTGCATGGCCTGGAGCACATCGAGCTTCATCTGCTCGTCGGTGCTCGAAGCCAAAATTTTCTCGCCAGCCGCCATGCGGGCGTTCTGGATCCGCATGAAGTCTTCGATCTGCTCCTGCTGGGTGTTGCCGCGCGGAGTGCGCTCTTTCAATTCCTCCATGAACTGCCACAGCAGCTTGGGATTCTCGCTGGCGGGAACCTCCAAAGTGGCAGCCGAGGTCGTGGGGTTTTTGGCGCCCTTGGCTCCGGGACGAGGCTGGTCCGAGCTAGCGGCGCTGTCGTCGGCGGCGCCGGGGGCTGCTGGAGCGGCGGGCGAACTCCCCTCCGCCTGAAGCGGCGGGTTGATCATGGTCTCGTTAGGATCAGCCGCCTCGGCTGGGGTGAGCGACGCATCGGAGTCGGTCGAATCGCCAGCCGGCGCCGCGGCCACGTCCGCAGCGTCGGCTGCCTTATACTTCGATTTTTCCGCGGTGACGGGCCCGGTTTCACCCCCACACCCGACAAGAAACAGCCCCAGTACCCCCGCGCCCGCCATGGCGGCCAGGGGAACAAAACGACGCGACGCGGCGAACATAGCGAAATTCCTTCCGTTGGAAGCGTTTAGGTCTTACCGGCATTCTACCGGCGAAGGGCGAGATGCGGGAAGCGAGAACCGTTAGCGAGAGGTCAGAGGGGAGAGTTCAGAGAGGAGAGGAAATAGTAGGCGACGGGACGAAATCGTTCCGAGTGCTAGCATCAGGATTGAGCAACCGGCTTGTACTTAGTACTCAGTACCGAGTACTGAGCCAGTGTGCCAGCCATCGACCGCTGCCTGCCTTCCGCCCTCCGCTTTCCGCTTTCCGCTTTCCGCTTTCCGCCCTCTTCCCTGCTCTCTCCTCTCTGACCTCTATCCTGTGCTCTCTGACCTCTCTATCCCCCCGCCCCCTACAATTCACTCAAAACCACACACCGAGGCTTTCATCCAACATGGCGAGTGAAAAGACGCAGGCGATTGTGCTGCGGGTGATCGATTTCAGCGAGACGAGCGCCGTCGTCACGCTGTTTACCAGCGATTTCGGCAAGATTTCGGCCCTCGCCAAGGGGGCGCGGCGGCCCAAGGGGCCGTTTGAGAACGCTCTTGACCTGCTTTCGCTCGTGCGGGTACTGTTCCTCCGCAAATCGTCCGATGCCCTCGATTTGCTGACGGAGGCCAAGCTCGAACGGCGATTCCGCTCGGCAGGTCGCGACCTGACTCGTCTGTACGCAGGCTATTACATCGCCGAGCTGTTGATGGAAATGACCGACAACCACGATCCGCACCCGGAGCTGTTTGCAGCCGCCGACGATGCGCTGCAAGCGCTCGACACGGACGGCCCGCTCGCGGCCACCGTCCTGCGGTTCGAGTTGACCGCTTTGCGGCTGCTCGGTCATCTGCCGTCGCTCGACGAGTGTGTGAGCTGCGGCCGGTCGGTCGAAGGCCAAGGCCGGGTCGCGTTCGGACTGCTGGCTGGCGGAGTGCTCTGCGACGCTTGTCGCAGCGGCCAGCGCCAGGTGGTCAGCCTGAGCGGAGCGGCATTGCGGGCGATGCGAACCTTTGCCGAACTGAGTGAACCGGCCAGCATAGCTCCGGAGCTCGACCCCAAAGTCCGGGGCGAACTGCGGGGCGTGATCAACAACTACATGGCTCACTTGCTGGGACACAAGCCGAAGATGCAGCCGTATTTGGGGGCGCTGGCGAGCTGAGCGAGAGAGTTCAGAGAGAAGAATTCAGAGAGCAGACATGATTCCTCGTTACGACGCTCTGCGTCGTAACGCACCCGTCGGACGCTCCGCGTCCTGAGCAACCACACCAGAACATCAGAAGGATCGATCTCGCGGGCACGCAACCCGCCTGTGGACGCACGCCTCACCCTAGCCCTCGCCCCGAGGGAGAGGGAACCGGACGGGCCCAGACCTGGGCCTGGCAACTACTTATCCATCTCCGAACGAGCACCATGCCCTATTCTGCCCTTCACCGCCTACTCGCCTTGTCCGCTCTCGCGGCGGTGCTGGCGTGCGGCTGTGCGGCTGCCCCGAAAGCGCCGAGCACGGCGGGCGTGGCCGCGCCTCCGTCGAGCGGTTCGCCAGTCGCCAGCGCCGCGCCGGAGCCCGAAGACGACGACGTCCAGCAGGCCTCGTTCGAGCAGGAAGAGCAGATCAAGACACCGGCCGATCACTTCAACGAAGCGATCTCGATCAAGAAGTGGCCCGAGAAGTTCAAAGCCGCCATCGGCCAGGGCCCGGATCGCAACGTCGCCCGGCAGCTCTACAAGGAAGGGGACGCCCTCTACCGCGAAGCGGCGGCGCTGGAAGGCAACGCCCGAATCTCCAAGTTCGCGGAAGCCGGCGCCAAGTTCGCCGAGGCGGCCGAGCGCTGGCCCGATTCGGCGCTCAATCAGGACGCCCTCTACATGGCGGGCGAGAGCTACTTCTTTGCCGACTACTACGTCGAGGCCAACCGGGCCTACGAACAACTGGTCAAGTCGTATCCGAACAATCGCTATCTCGACACGGTCGACCAACGGCGCTTTGCCATCGCCAAGTTCTGGCTGGACGAGGATCGCACGAGCCCCGAACCGCTGTACTACGTCAACTTCATCAACCCGATGCGTCCCTGGAAGGACCGCCGCGGAAACGGCCTTCGGATCTTTGACAAGATCCGAGTCGACGATCCGACCGGCCGCCTGGCGGACGACGCCACGCTGGCCGCCGCCAACGAGCACTTTGCCGCGGGCAACTTCCTGAAGGCGGACGAGTACTACACCGACCTGATCAAGGCGTATCCGACCAGCGAACACCAGTTCACGGCTCACTTCCTCGGCCTGAAGGCCAAGCTCAGCAGCTACCTCGGCCCAAATTACACGGCCAACTCGCTCGAGGAAGCGGAAAAGCTGCTCAAGCAGATGTGCCGCCAATTCCCCCGTGACTGCGAGCGCGAGAAAGAATTTCTCGACCGGGCGGCAGCCGAAATCCGCTACAAGAAGGCGGAGAAGCTGATGAGCTTCGCCCAGTTCTACGACAGCCGGGCCGAGTATCGCGCCGCGGCGCACTATTACAACCGCATTCAGAACGAGTTCAGCGACACGCCGTTCGCGCGCACGTCGGAAGAGCGCGTCGCGCAGATTTCCGACCTGCCGCCGGTCCCCGCGCAGAAGGCGCAGTGGCTCGTCAACTTGTTCCCCGAAACCGATCCCGCCAAGCCGCTGTTGGAAGCGACGCGCAAGTATGAAGAGGAGCGGCGCCAACTGCAGACCGAAGCCGGCGACGGCACGATGATCGCCCAGCCGCCGCAGCAAGAAGTCCAGCGTTAGTACTTCACAAACGGGCTCGCTCGTTCCCACGTTCTGCGTGGGAACGCATGCTCCCGACGCTCTGCGTCGCGTGCCCGACGCCTGGCAGTTCGAAGTGAGACACAGGACGCAGAGCGTCCAAGAGTGCGTTACGACGCGGAGCGTCGTAACGAGAAACAGCTTTCCCTGGTGATAGCCAGCCGATGTCCCCCACCCTGCACCGCCGAACTCTGCTCGCCTGGCTGGGCTCGGGCTGCGCGGCGCTGGTGGGCAACTCGCTGGCCGGTTGCGCCAGCTACCAGATCGGCAGCCGCTCGCTGTATCGCTGCGACATTCAAACGGTCCACGTGCCGATGATTCGCTCCGACAGCCTGCGACGATTTCTCGGCGAGCGCTTGACCGAAGCGGTCGTGAAGCGGATCGAGGCGGAAACGCCGATGAAGGTCGTCGGCAGCGATGCGGCTGACAGCGTGCTCTCGGGACGCATCATCAGCGATCGCAAGCGGGTGCTTTCGGAAACACGCTACGACGACGCGCGCGATATCGAGACCGATTTCTTCGTGCAGGTCACGTGGGTCGACCGCCGCGGGGACCTGATCAGCGGGCCGCATCAGATGCCGATCGAGCCGCAGCTCATCAGCATCGCGCAGACGTCGAATTTTCTTCCCGAAGGTGGCCAATCGATCGCCACGGCCCATCAGATGGCCATCGCCCGCCTCGCCGAGCAGATCGTCGGGCAAATGGAATCGGCCTGGTAGAGTCGTCCGCACATTCCATGTGCGGACTGCGGGTGGTTTGACTCAGCTTTGGGTGCCGTTCGCTGCTTAAGCCGATTCTGGATGGTGGTAGCTTCTCGCTGGCTGTCGGCACATGGAATGTGCCGGCTACTATGTGAGCAACTTCGGCCCCATCGCTCCGGTCGCCCGGTGCGTCAACCGATGCGTTCGAGCCAGGTCTGCTTGTCGAGAACTTCGCTGATGAACATCTGCTGAGCGACCAGAATCGATTCGTGCAGTTGTTCGGCGGTAACCGAGCCGGCCTGGTTCTGGACGTCGAGCGTGCCGGTGGCATCGCGCAGGAACTCGACCTTGTAGCCGCGGTGGAACGCCTGTCGGGCCGTCGTATCGCAGCACATCTGGGTCATGTAACCGGCGATGCAGACGGTATCGATTCCCTTTTCTTTCAGGAACTGATCGAGCGGCGTGTTGGTGAACGATCCCGGCAACTGTTTGTCAATCAGCGTGTCCCGCGGCCGCGATTCGACTTCGTCGCGCAGTTGCCACATGTCGCTTCCCTTGCGAAAGATCGGGGACTCGGGATCGGGCTGATGGTGCCGGATCACGACGGTAGGAATGTTGGCCTCGTGGGCGGCGTCCATCACTTCGAGAATCGCCTCCAGATGTCCGACGGGATGGCGAATGGGCAATGCCCCTTCAAAGTACTCTCGCTGCACATCGATAACCAAGAGTGCTCGCCGCATGGAGAACCTCGCGAAACAAGAGGACGGAGCGATTGAATTCGATCTCCAAGCTTCGGCAAATGCAACCCCACCGGGCTTGAGTTGCTTCCGCTCCGAGGCAATCCTCGTGCACGAGGCTCTCGCTCGCTGTCAGCACCTGGAGGGTGCGAGCTACAATGGCGGTATGAATCGCATTCCTCTCACTGAGCGCTATCCGAATCGCGCCACTTCCTGGCAACTGCGCACGCGGACGCTGCAATTCGGCAATCGTCCGCTGATCATGGGCATCGTGAACGTCACGCCCGATAGTTTTTCGGATGGCGGAAAGCATTTTTCCACGAGCGCGGCGATCGATCATGCTCTGCGGCTGCTCGACGAAGGAGCAGACATTCTCGATATCGGCGGCGAAAGCACCCGGCCGTATGCGACGCCGGTGAGCGTCAGCGAGGAACTCCGTCGCACGGCGCCGGTAATCGAAGGCATTTATCAGCGTCGCCCTGATGCGATTCTTTCGATCGACACCTCCAAAGCGGAAGTCGCCAAGGCGGCTGTCGGCTGTGGAGCCGAAATCATCAACGACATCTCGGGCATGACCAGCGAGCGCATGATCGAAGTCGGCCGCCACACGCGCGCGGGCGTTTGTGCCATGCACATGCAAGGCACACCGCAGACGATGCAGGACAATCCGTTCTACGAGGACGTGGTTGAGGACATCTACGCCTACCTGTGCGAGCGGCGCGACGCTTTGCTCGCGGCTGGCATCGAGCGCGAGCGGATCTGCCTCGATCCGGGCGTCGGCTTTGGCAAAACGCATCAGCACAACCTGACGCTGATGGCTGGCTGCGATCGCTATCACGACCTCGGTTGCCCCCTGCTGGTAGGACACTCGCGCAAGGGCTTCATTGGCAAGCTGATCGGCAACAAGGAAGCCGACCGCACGGCGGGCACCATCGGCGGCGCGCTGGCGCTCGCGGCGCAAGGGGTCCAGATCATCCGAGTCCACGATGTCCGGCCAGTGATCGAAGCGCTCCTACTGTTCGAAGCATGTGGCGGAATCGACGGGAAGGAAGCGCTACTGGACGGCTGAGTTTCCCTTGGGGCGTAACGCGGTGGAGCTGCCGTCGTTTAGGCTTTGAGGTCAGGCGATCTCATCTTTTGTCGGAGCGACATTGCCATGGCGCGACCGAAATTCTCGATCCGAGACTTGCTGTGGGCGATGATCGTGCTCGGCCTGGCGCTCGGCTGGCTGCTCGACCATCGCCAGTCCCGCGACGAACTGTTGGACGTTCACCTGCAAGCTCTAATGAATTTTCCGCCGCAGCAGCCGAAGCCGGAACTTCGCATTCAACTCCTCGAAGAGGAGAATGCCCTGCTCAAGCGGCAACTGGAGGAGTTGCAAACTTCGAGGCCGGCCTACGGTGGCGAACCGTGACGCGATCGTAAAATCAGAGGCTTGTGCAACCGACTCCGGCTCTGCTATACCTTCAAGCGCCGCCATTTCTCAGGGACGTCCGGCGGCATTGAGGCGGCTCTCTCCCACGTCTACGAAAGGCGCGAGTGCACGACGGCGCTCGCTTTCTCAAACCGGCAGGAATGCCTGACTCTTGGGCAGCAGTGCCCAGTTATCAGGCAAGAACTGCCATCCGCGGCGGTTGCGGCGATTCGCAGCCGGCAGCGGAACTTCAGACAGCACAAGGACTTCTGCTAGCTGCCTCGCGACGCCTTTGAGGGTTTAGAGAAGCGGCACAGAAGGTGCAAATCCCGGGGGCGACCCTGGGCTGGCCTGGGGTAGGGTGTTTGCGTTTCAGGTTCCCGACAGCTTCCCATCGGTTCAGGAGTCGAAGTCCAGTGAGTGGTAGTAAAGCTCGCATGCAGGCCATTTCGGCCGTCACCAAGTACAAACCCAGCGCCCCGCCGCTGAACTTCCAGGAGCTTTCCTCGAAGGATGTCTATGGCGCCAATGTCTTCTCGCTCAACGAGATGCAGAAGCGGTTGCCCAAGCCGGTCTTCAAGTCGCTGAAAAAGACCATCGATACCGGCTGCATGATCGATCCCGCCGTGGCCGACACCGTCGCTTCGGCGATCAAGGACTGGGCGATTGAAAAAGGCGCCACGCACTACGCTCACGTCTTCTACCCGCTCACCGGCCTGACGGCCGAGAAGCACGACAGCTTCCTCGTGCCCGGCAGCGACGGCGCCGGAGCCATCGCCGAGTTCACCGGCGCTCAGCTGGTTCAGGGCGAACCGGACGCCTCGAGCTTCCCGTCGGGCGGCATCCGCGCCACGTTCGAAGCCCGCGGCTACACCGGCTGGGACGTGACGAGCCCCGCCTACATCCTGGAAAACCCGAACGGCACCACGCTCTGCATCCCGACCGTGTTCGTGTCGTGGACGGGCGAAGCGCTCGACAAGAAGACGCCGCTGCTGCGGAGCATGAAGGCGCTCAACACGCAGGCGCAGCGCATCTTGAAACTGTTCGGCCACAACGACGCCGCGATGGTCACCTCGACCGCCGGCGCCGAGCAGGAATACTTCCTGATCGACCGCAACTTCTTCTTCGCTCGCCCCGACCTGCTCAACGCCGGCCGGTCGCTGTTCGGCATGAAGCCGCCGAAGGGCCAGGAGTTCGAAGATCAGTACTTCGGCGCCATTCCGGACCGCGTGCTGGCCTGCATGCTCGAAACCGAGCGCGAGCTGTTCAAGCTCGGCATTCCGGTCAAGACGCGGCACAACGAAGTGGCTCCGTCGCAGTACGAGATCGCCCCGATCTACGAGAACGCCAACGTCGCCACCGACCACCAGCAACTCGTGATGCTGACGCTCCGCAAGGTGGCGCAGAAGTACGGCATGGAATGCCTGCTGCACGAGAAGCCGTTCGCTGGTGTGAACGGTTCGGGCAAGCACGTGAACTGGTCGCTCGGCAACGCCACGCAGGGCAACCTGCTGGAACCCGGCGCCACGCCGCACGACAACGCCCAGTTCCTCGTGTTCTGCGCCGCTGTGATCCGCGCGGTCGACAAGTTCGCTCCCCTGCTGCGTGCCGTGGTCGCTTCGGCGAACAACGATCACCGCCTGGGCGCCAACGAAGCCCCGCCGGCCATCATCTCGATCTTCCTCGGCGACATGCTCACCGACGTGTTCGAGCAGATCAAAGCGGGGGGCGCGAAGACGTCGAAGGCCAAGGACACGCTGATGGTCGGCGTCGATACGCTGCCGCCGCTGCCCAAGGACGCCGGCGACCGCAACCGCACCAGCCCGTTCGCCTTCACCGGCAACAAGTTCGAGTTCCGCGCTGTCGGCAGCAGCCAGTCGATCGCTGGTCCGCTGGTCGCGCTGAACACGATCATGGCTGAGTCGCTCGACTACATGGCCACCGAACTGGAAAAGGCCACGGGCGGCGACGCCAGCAAGCTGAACGCCGCGGTGCAGAAGCTGCTGCAAGAAGTCATCACCAAGCATGGCCGGGTGATCTTCAACGGCGACGGCTACTCGCAGGCCTGGCACGACGAGGCCGAGAAGCGCGGCCTGCCGAACCTGAAGACCAGCGTCGAGGCCCTGCCGTCGATTACCAATCCGGAAGTGGTCGCGGCGTTCGAGAAGTACGGCGTGCTCTCGGCTCGCGAGCTGCAAAGCCGCCAGGACATCTACCTCGAGCAGTACTGCAAGACGATCATCACCGAGGCCAAGATCGCGGTGGAAATCGCTCGCACGCTGATCTTCCCAGCCGCCATTCGTTACCAGAACGAACTGGCCACGACCTGCGCCAACCTGAAGACGCTTGGCTACACCTTCGACACCGACACGCTCGACGAAGTGACCAAGCTCGTCAAGGGTCTGCAGGACAGCACCACGGCGCTGGAAAAGGGCCTGGCCCACGACCACTCGGACGGCCTGCTCGAAGAGGCCAAGCATTGCGGCAAGGGCATCCTGCCCGCCATGCTCAAGGTCCGCGAATACGCCGACAAGCTGGAGCACTACGTCGCCGACGACCTCTGGCCGCTGCCGACGTACCAGGAAATGCTGTTCATCAAGTAATCGCGGCTTGTAGACAGTCCGAAAGCAAGCTCAAGGCCGCGGTGATCAACGTCACCGCGGCCTTTTCTTTCAGCTGGCAGTTTTCTCTCGTTCCACGCTCCGCGCGGGAACGCACCGACCGACGCTCCGCATCGAGCGCTGTAGGGAACGGGCTCCGTCCCGTTCCAGCCCCGCGAAAGGGCATGGCGGCGATCACTCGCGGCCCCCGGAACGCCACAGAGGGCGTTCCCTACAGCGCATGTTGAGCGTTCGCGGCTGCGTGGCGACGCAGATCGTCGTTGCGAGGTACACTACGGAAGACTGACGGCTGACCACTGAAAACTCCCCCGGGGAATTGGCTCTGTGACACCGCGTGAAGTACTTGCGCTCTGCCGCGAAAAAGACGTGAAGGCGGTCGACTTCTGGCTCGTCGATCTGCTCGGCACCTGGCACCATTTCACGATTCCGGTCGGCAAGCTCGACGAAGACGTGTTCGAGGATGGGCTCGGCTTCAATGGCTCCACGCTCCGCGGCTGGCAGCCGGTGCACGAGAGCGATCTGCTGGCGATTCCGCAGCCCGACACGGCGTTCCTCGATCCCTTCGCCACGACGCCGACGCTCGGCCTGATCTGCAACGTCCAGGACCCGCTCCTGGGCGAACCGTACAGCCGAGACCCGCGGCATGTGGCCACCAAGGCGAGCAACTACCTGAAGGCGACCGGCGTCGCCGATACGGCCTTCTTTGGCCCCGAAGCGGAATTCGTGATCTTCGACAGCGCCGCCTTCGACCAGAATTCGCACGAGTCGTACTACCAGATCGAACCGGCCAGCGGCACGCTCGGCGGCAGCCGGCAGGGAAAGATGTCGCGCCAGCGGCAGTCGGCCTGGAACGCGGTTTCGCCGCTCGACGATTCGCTCGCCGACCTGCGCACCGAGATCATGCAGGCGCTGATCGACTGCGGCCTGGATGTCGAAGCCCACCAACCGCGGATCGCCACCGAAGGCAAATGCGAGATTGATCTGAAACACCAGTCGCTCGTCACGATGGCTGACTGGATGATGATCTACAAGCACGTCGTCCGCGCCGCCGCCCGCAAGCGGGGCCAGGTCGCCACGTTCATGCCCAAGCCGCTCATGAACGAGCCGGGCAACGGCATGCACACGCATTTCTCGCTCTGGCGCGACAACAACCCGATCTTCTCGGGCAGCGGCTACGCGGGACTCAGCGAGCAGGCCCTCTACGCCATCGGCGGCATCCTCAGGCACGCGCCGGCGATTCTCGCCTTCAGCAATCCGGCGACGAACAGCTACAAGCGGCTCGTGCCGGGGCACGAAGCGCCGGTCTATCTGACCTACTCGCAGCGCAACCGGTCGGCTGCCATTCGTATCCCCGCCTACAGCCAGAATCCGAAGGCGAAGCGGATCGAGTTCCGCTGCCCCGACCCGAGCTGCAATCCGTACCTCACCTTCTCGGCCATCCTGATGGCGGCGATCGACGGCATCCAGCTCAAGCTGCATCCCGGCCCAGCCATCGACCGCAACCTGTTCGAAGCGCCGACGGGCGAACTGGCGGCGCTGGCTCGCGTGCCTGGCACGCTGGACGAATCGCTGCGAGCGCTCGAGGAGGACAGCGAGTTCCTGCTCCGCGACGATGTCTTCACCCCCGATGTGCTCGAGCACTGGATCGCCTACAAGCGAAAGCACGAAGTCGAAGCGCTCCGCTTGCGGCCGCACCCGTATGAGTTTTGTTTGTACTTTGATGTGTGAGGGGGGGAGGCGAAGGGGCCAAGGGGCGAAGAGGCGAAGAGGCAAAGGGGCGGTTTGCTCGATTAGGGATGAGAGACAAGGGATAAGGGCTTGATTGGGTCGGGTGGTGGTCGGTTCTCGTACGCCGTACTTCGTACTGAGTACTCAGTACCGAGTACGGCGTTTGCTTTGCGCTGAGCGGTTTACTAAGCTCGTGGCTTCCAAGTTGCCCTTTATCCCTTGGCCTCTTTGCCCCTTAGCCTCTTCGCCCCTTAGCCCCTGCTCTCCTCTTCCCTCTTCCCCCTTACCTCTCGCCCACCATGCCCATCACTCCCGCCACGCTGGCTCAGCTTGCGAAGTACGAT